>SVPL01000007.1 GCA_015065925.1 Oscillospiraceae bacterium | reverse complement strand
TACCGTTCCCTTCTATTACAGAGCAAATCAGAAATATGTTGTTTCCTTCGATATGAAGGTTTTAAGCTATCCTACTGAAAAGCTCCAGTTCAGATTCAGAACAAGTGAAGGCGATAACAACCCCATTACTTATGAGGGTAATGTATTTGCTTACAACAACAATGCTTACAGCCTTGTTACTAAAGATTTAAACGGCAACCTCTTAAGCGGTCCCGCAGGTCTTAACAATTCTGATAATTATCAGTTTAACGGCTATAAGCAGGATATTGAAAACCATACTGATTGGGTTCATTATGAAATCACTATTGACCCCGATTACACCTACTACACTGGTCTTGCAAACTTAGGCTTTGATGCAGGTGAAGCAGGCTGGTCTATCGCTCTTGACAACATTAAGGTAGCCACCTTGAATGAAGAGTTTGAGGCTAATGCTGAGGCTAAATTTGAGCCTGCAAAATATGCCGCTATCCGTGCAAAAACTGTTGGTACCAAACAGGGTATCCGCGTAAAGAGCAGTATTGATACTTCCCTTTTAGCAGGCGACATTAAGGTAGTAGAGTACGGTACCTTGGCAATTAACAATTCTAAGCTTGGCGGTAAAGAGCTTGTTTACGATATGGTAAACAGTGCTACCTACGGTGCTAAGAAGGGTGTTGCATACTCTGCCGATAACGGAACAAATGCTGTTTTTGAGCAGAACGGTTCTGTTGTTACCTTTACAGGTACACTTATCGGTCTTGCAGATTACACCACCGATTACGCAGTTCGCGGCTATATGATTGCTGAAACTGCCGACGGCGAACGCTTTGTAATCTATGAGGAGGATACCAAAACAGTATCCGTTTATGATGTAGTTTACGCAATTTTAAACGATGGTAAAACAAATGATGACGATACCGTTGCTGAGGCAATCGTATCTAAAAACCAAGCAGCATATGACAGCTTTGTAGAGGAAAATTACGCTGAAGAGGTTTTAACTTCTTCTAAAACCGTAAATCTTTCGGTACAAAACTCTGCTGCTCCCGTTATTAACAACTATCGTGGCTTCAGCGGTACAGTTTATCACGCCTTCGGCTTTATGGAGGATGATGTAACAGGCCGTGTATATGATGAAGCTATGATTAACACCGAGCTTGACCGTTTACAGGATGCAGGCGTTCACTATGTAAGAACCCGTTATCAAAGCCAGTGGATTTTTGATGATGCTACAGGCTATGACTGGAACTCTGACCGCTTTAACTACTTCCTCAACTATGCAAGAGCATTGCAGGAAAGAGATATGGAAGTAATCTTACAGGTTGGTTGGCACTTCGACTTCATTTCAAGAGAAGAAAATGCTACCTATTCTATCCACGAAAACGATTACTTTAACGGTGAGGGCGCTGACCGCTACGGCGAAAGCGCAGGCGTTGCAGCCGCAGCAGGCGATAGTGATAATGCCCGTATTATCCGAGCGGCTTACCGCTATGCATATTTAATGGCTAACACCGTTAAGCTTGCAAAGGCTCAGGGCATTAACAACATTAAGTATTTCTCATACTTTGTTGAGCCTTCTAACTCTTACTCTGTATCAGAAGATGGTTCTATTTTGGATCAAATTAACTTGAACGCAGGTCATGATAAAGAGCAGTATGTTCTTTTCTGCAGAACTATGAGAGATGCTGTAGAGGATATTTATAATGTCACCGATGTTAAGCATATGGGTCCCAACGAGGCAGGCTATTCCAAGCTTACCAGCTATGTACTCCAAAATGACCCCACATTGTTTGATATTATTACAGCTCATAACTATCCCGAAGAGGGCGATGTTGCTACCAATTATGATAAGTACTATGAAACAATGACCGATAATCAAAATTCTAGCATATTAAATGGCTCTATGACCGACTTTAACGATTACAAAGGCTTCCTTGCAACTGCAAAACAGTCCAATGCAAACGCTGAATTCTGGTCTGACGAGTTCAACATTAAGGATTTTGAGCCTTATCAGGGTAGAGGAACATCCAGCTTCTACCGTGGTCTTGCAACTGCAATGGGCGGTATTGTAGCACAGCAAAGCGGTATTCAGAATACCATTCTTTGGATGAGCTATGACCAGCTCTGGACAGATAAAACAGGCGGTACTGCAAGTACCAATAGTGAGTTTATGAACGGTATCCACCAGTGTGGTAACGCTCCTTCTCTCTTCCTTTCTGACCAACCTTATGCACAGTACTATCCCACCACCTTGTTCAGCAAGTACAACGGCTACAAAAACGGTACCGTTTATGCTACCAACCTTTCTTCTACCGCAACTCAGGGCGTTTATGTTGGTGCAGTTAAGCTTGAGGACGGCAGTTGGACAGTTTCTGTACTTAATATGAACAGCACAGCTGTTAATATTAATGTTGCATTTGGTTCTGCAATTAATCAAACACTTTATCGCCATATAGTATCTGCTGATAAGGCTGATACCTATGCAGACGCTAAAATCCCCGATGCGGATAAGAGCTTTAGTAATGTGGCTACATCCTTTAGTGATGTTCTCCCCGCAGGCTCATTCGCAGTTTATACAGGCGTTAAATAAGTTTGATTTCGCCATAACCTTATAAGGTTTCGTATATCTCCCTAAGGCACCCCCCGACTTCGGTCGGGGGGTGCCGACTTTTAAACAGAAAGCTGCAGACAAATTGCAGTATATGCTTTTGTTATACCATATTTTGATGCTTTTTGCACTACTTTTATGTGTTGTTTTGCAAAAAAATGACCGCCGACTTACCTTTGTCAGCGGTCTGAAGGATTGCCGAAGCAATCCTTTATTTTTTGGTGCGAGTAGCGTTATAGTAATCAAGCGTAAACCCGCATAAATACTGGGTTCTAGCAGTTGATAAACAGTACGAAATCTTAACTTTATGTATGATTGCGAAAAAAAAGAAAATGCCGATTTCGGCATTTAGAATGCAATTTTATAAAGTTTATTCCGAAATCGGCATTTTGATTTAAGTATCAAGGCGAAGTCTTGTATATCATCAAAACTTCAGTTTTGCATATCATCGGTGGCAAAGCCACTGTATCTCATCAAGCCGATAGAGATATGCACACCTATGGTGTGATGATATACGCCGCATAAATGCGGCAATGATATACACGCTATCGCGTGATGATATACCAAGCCTATCGGCTTGAATAAAAAATCCGCCGACAAAGTCGACGGATTTTTGGTGCGAGTGACGGGACTTGAACCCGTACGCCAAAGACACACGCCCCTCAAACGTGCCTGTCTGCCGATTCCAGCACACTCGCATACAATATTAGGTTGTGACCTCAATCACAACGCTAATTATTATATCATTTGTTTTTGTGTATGTCAACAGTTTTTTTGCATTTTTTTAAAATATTTTCTTTTTTGTTATTTTGTATAAAAACTGTTTGGAATTACACCTTTAATTACCATTAATTAAATAATATTTCGCCCTTAAAAACCTCTCTTAGCACTATAGCTATACTGCCAAATATTGCAGAATTGGATTTTAGCACGGCTTTACACACCTTAATTCTTTTATCTTGTTTTAAAAAGCGCAGACTATTTATTTTTTCTTCAATGATATTTACATATTTGTCGGGTAAAAAGTATCCGTCATAGCCCAAAATAAATGCCTCTGGGCGTAAAAGATTGGTGACAGTGATCATACCCGCTGCAAGTTTTTCTGCTATATCGGTGAAGATTTTGTCACATTCGGGATTTTCGGTAAGAGTATCAAAATCCTTTGCGGAAATATTTTGGTTTACTGCATCACCGAGCCTTTTTAAAAGTACGGTGTGCGATGCGTAAAGCTCCAAGCAGCCTGTATTACCGCAGGGACATTTTTCTCCGTTAATGTTAATGGTGATGTGTCCGAATTCTCCCAAAAAGGAGTCGTTTGAAGTCATAAGCTCGCCGTTTTGAATAATTCCTGCGCCAAGACCATTGGAATTACCTACAAAAATAAAGTTAGAAAGCCTTTCGCCACCCTTTAAATGCTCGGCAACCGCCGCGGCGCTTATATCATTGCAAATGACTGTGGGGTAGGGGAAGTTACTTTCAATTATCTCTTTTACTGCTAATTTTTTTATGCCGAAAAAGTTAGGTGAGTCAACAATGGCTCCGTCACTGTCAATGGGGCCTATCATTGCAACGCCAATCGCCAATATATTATCGGTTTGTGTTGTAATTGCTTTTTTTATGCCGCTTACAAGCTTTTCTGTGATAGATTCAGAGGTTTCGTTTGATAGTGGAACAATATTTTTATGGATTATATCTCCCGAGAGATTTCCAAGGCTAAAAACAATTTCATCACGAGAAATGTAAACACCAATAATCTTTGGTGCATTTTCATCTATACATAATTTTTGAGGCGCGGGGCCTGTAACACCTGCATATATTTGACCGCATTCTTTTATAATTCCCATTGAAATAAGCTCTTGGGTGATGTTTCCTGCAGTCATTTTTGTAAGCCCTGTAAGCTTTGCAAGCTCAATTCTCGAGTTTGCTTTGCCAAGGGCAATATTCTTTAAAAATAAACCACGGTTAGTGCGTTTTATATCGCCACCGTTCATTCCACGCTTCATTTTAATCCTCCGAATTAAAGAAAATACTTGACATTATTACCATTATATACTATTATAATAATAAAGTCAATTTACTATATTTAGAGGTGTAGTTTAATGAAAAAAATATTATGTTGCGGAAGCGTTACAACCGATATTTTGGTAAAACCGGTTGACAGCGTACCAACTCCCGGTACACTTAGAAGCGTGGAGTCCATTAACACCTGCGTTGGCGGGTGCGCTACCAACTGCGGTATTGATTTAGGTAAGCTTGGTGTACCCGTTGCCGTTTCCTGCCGTGTGGGTGAGGATTTTTACGGCGAATTTATTAAAGCTGAGCTTAAAAAATATAATGTAGATACCTCTGCAGTTGTTACAAAAGGCCCCGCCCCCACAACCCTTTCAATAGCCTGTATTCAGACCACAGGTGAAAGAAGCTTCCTCTACAACCCCGCATCGGGAGCAGATTACTGCCTTGAGGATATTAACTGGAACACCGTTGACGAGTGTGACATTGTTTTTTACACAGGCGCATTGCTTTTAACCGCCTTTGACGGCGCTCCGTGTGCCGAATTTTTAAAGGAATGTCAAAAACGCGGTAAGCTTACCGTTTTTGATACCGCTTGGGATTTTGATGATATTTGGCTTCCCAAGCTTGAGGGCGTTTTTGAGTATATTGATATTTTTATGCCTAGTTATGATGAGGCTGCTAAGCTTTCGGGTGAAACCGAGGTAGAAAAAATTGCAGATTTCTTCTTTAAAAAGGGAGTAAAGAATGTTATAATTAAGGTAGGTGCCGATGGCGCTTATGTTCAGCCCGGCGGTGAAAAGGGTAAAATTTACCCCACCTACAAGAGTGTTAAACCTGTTGATACCACAGGCGCAGGCGATTCCTTCTGCGCAGGCTTCTTAGCCGGTTTGGCTCAGGGTTGGGATTTTGAGCGCTCTGCAAAGTTTGGCAATGCCGTTGGAACCCATTGCATTATGGCGGTTGGCGCATCAACAGGCATTGTTTCAATTGAAGAAACCTTAAAGTTTATGGAAGAAAATACTTTATAAAATTAAAAGGAGTTTTTGTTATGAAAAAGGAAGTAGCGGAACAGTATCGTGAAAAAGCAAGAGAAATGTACAAAAAGGCAAATATTGTAATTTCTCCCGAGGAATCTGCAAACATTGAAATTGTTGAGCTTGGTCTCGACCAGTTTGAAAAAATCGGACTTTCTATTATTACATATGTAAATACCGATTATTATTGCGCTAAGGAAATGGTGCTTTTCCCACATCAAACCTGTCCTGAGCATACTCACAAGCCTATGCCTGAAATCGGTTATATGGGCAAGCAGGAAACCTTCCGTTGCCGCTATGGTAAGGTATTTCTTTATGTTGCAGGTGAGCCCGCAAAAAATCCCAAGGCAAAGGCTCCCGAGGGAAATGAGCAGTATTTCACCGTTTGGCACGAAATTGAGCTTAACCCGGGTGAGCAGTATACCATAATGCCCGACACCCTTCATTGGTTTACCGCAGGTGATGAAGGCGCTGTTATAAGCGAATTTTCTACTACCAGCCACGATGAGTATGATATTTTCACAGACGACAGAATTAATCGTCTTGCCGATTTTGATTAATAGGAGTAATAAAAATGCTTGTAAATTTAAATGATGTTTTGCTTGATGCAAAGAAAAATAAATACGCAGTTGGTCTTTTTAACACCATCAACCTTGAAATGGCAAGAGGCGTTTTGGGTGCCGCAGAAGAAATGAAATCTCCTGTAATTATCGGTACTGCCGAGGTTTTGCTTCCCTATGGCGGACTCAGAGAGCTTGCCCCCCTTCTTACCGATATGGCAAAGCGCGCAAGCGTACCCGTAGTTCTTCATTTTGACCACGGCCTTACCGAAGAAAAGGTTAATCTTGCTATGGATTTAGGCTTCAGCTCTATTATGTACGATTGCTCTACTCTTGATTTTGACGGCAATTTAAAGGCGGTTGCCGAAATGGTTAAAAAGGCTCACTCAAAGGGCATCACCGTTGAGGGTGAGCTCGGTCATGTTGGTGCTAATGACGGTAGCGCAGAGGGTGACGGTGAAGGTGATCACAGCATCTACACCGAGCCCGATAAGGCAAAGCTTTTTGTTGATGGTACAGGTGTTGATGCTTTGGCAGTTGCCATTGGTACTGCTCACGGTGCATACAAAAGCAAGCCCAAGCTTGATTTAGAGCGTCTTGCCGAAATTGCTTCAACAATTCCCACTCCTTTGGTTCTTCACGGTGGTTCAGGTCTTAGCGATGATGATTTTAAAAACACCATTGCAGGCGGTATCTCAAAGGTTAACATCTTCACCGATATTAACTGCGCTGCTTCTAATGCCGCTTATGAAACCTATCAAAAGGGTTACGGTATTACCGATTTAATCCCCAATATGATTGAGGCTATTAAGAAAGAAACCGAAAAGAAAATGCAGCTTTTCGGCAGCGTAAACAGAGCCTAAAAATAGTGTAATATTTTGTTTTAAAAACTGTCTTACTTTTTGTAGGGCAGTTTTTTCTTGACAAAATTCTTTTTATAGTGTATTATTGTATTAGCGAGATAGTACAATTTGCATAAGGAGGGAACATATGGATTGGAAGCTAAATAAAAACAAACCCTTAGTACAGCAGATTTGTGAGCAGATTTGCCTTAAAATTGCGACGGGAGAGTTTGCTCCCGAGAGCAAATTACCCTCTATTCGTGAAACGGCAATTTTGTCGGGAGTAAATCCTAATACGGTTCAGCGCGCCTTTGAAATGCTGGAGCAGGAGGGAATAATCTATTCTGTTCGCGGGTCGGGTAGCTTCGTATCACCCGATATTGCTAAGGCAAAGGGAACTGTTGAACTTATTCTGCGTCAAAAGGCATTGGAATTTTTTGCTGAAATGCAGGCTTTGGGACTTGACACAGAGCAAACTAAAAAATATGTAGAGGAGCTGGAGCTATGAGTGAAATTTTAAATTGTAGCGGTATTGTTAAATCATACGGTGGACTATGTGCCCTTAACAATGTTAATTTGAAGCTGGAAAGTGGGAAAATCGTAGGTCTTTTAGGCCCTAACGGTTCGGGCAAAACCACACTAATTAAGCTTATAAACGGGCTTTTAACACCAACCCATGGCAGTATTAGCGTAAACGGACTTCCAATAGGTGTCCAGACTAAAAAAATAGTTGCCTATCTGCCCGATAACATCTACCTTAACAGTTGGATGAGGGTTGAACAAATTGTTGAATATTTTGCGGATTTTTATGAGGATTTCAGGGTAGAGCTTGCCTTTGAAATGCTTGGGAGACTCGGCATAAGCCCTTCGGCAAAGCTAAAAACCCTCTCAAAGGGCAATAAAGAAAAGGTTTGCCTTATTCTTGTTATGAGCCGTAATGCTAAGCTCTATGTATTGGATGAGCCCATAGCAGGTGTTGACCCCGCCGCCAGAGATTATGTAATTTCAACCATAATAAATAACTATAATCCCGATGCAACGGTGCTTATATCCACCCATCTTATTGCGGATATTGAAAATATTTTAGATGAAGCCATTTTCTTAAAGCAGGGCAATGTTGTTTTGCATCAAACGGTGGAAGAAATTCGTGAGGAAAACCAAATGAGCGTTGATGAGCTTTTCAGGGAGGTATTCAAATGGTAAAGAAGTTATTTAAGCACGAAATAAACGCCTATCTCAGAGTAATGTTGCCTGTCTATATATGCTTAGGCGGTGTTGCTTTGCTTGGTAGACTTATACAGCTTTTTGAAGCCGATACTACAATCTACGCTCTTGTAAACGGTAGCTCAATATTTGTCTATGTAATATCAATTTTGGTGTGCTTTGGATTTTCAACATTTTTCTCGGTTGTAAGGTTTTACAAAAATCTTTTTACGGGTGAGGGATATTTAACCTTTACTTTACCCGTTACACCAACACAGCACCTATTGGTTAAGCTATTAACATCTATACTCTTTAATTTCATTTCTACCATCGCCGTTTGGATTTCTTTTATGATATTTACGGTTGGAGATGTGTTAAACGAAGTCACAAAAGCATTTACATACCTATGTGGCAAGGCGGTTCAAACCTTTGCTTTTGATGAATGGTTACATCTATCATTATATTTGTTGGAATTTTTAGTTTGTATATTCTTGGGTGCTTGTAGCGGTGTGTTGCTTTATTATGTGTGCATTGCAATAGGTCAGCTTTCAAGAAAAAACAGAGCGCTTTGCGCAGTTGGCGTTTATTTTGGTTATTACTTTATAACACAAATCATAGGTACTGTTTTGGGTGTTCTTTTAACCGTATTTGCTACTTCGCCCGTAATGGAAAAAATAGGCGAGTTCATCGAAGCGCATACAACTTCATTTATACATATCCTTTTGTGTTCCGTTATAATTATTGAAGTGGTTATATCCTTTGTGTTTTTCCATATAACAAGAAAAATTATGACCAAAAAGCTCAATTTGGAATAGGGGGTAGTTAAAATGAAAAAATTGTTGCGTTCTATTTCGTTAATTCTTGTTTTTTTAATGATTTGCTTTACCTTTTGTGGTTGCACAGCGCTGGATGAAATGCGAAAAACCCACGCAGTATGGGGCAATGAAGAAAAAACAGTTATAGAATTAAACGGTAAGGAATATAAATTGTTATCTGATTGTGACAGCTTATCTCCTGATGGAGATACCTCTATTTCCGTAACCGAAAGTGATGTACCACTACTTTTGGCTGATATGTTTGGAGATTATGCTTGGATAAGCGATGATGAAGATTTTATTAAGGTAGATACATCATATGATGATTTTATAGTTAAGGAGGATAGTGAAATAAAAAATTATTGCATATCCGACCGCTATGACGAGGTTGAAGAACAAATTAAAAACGGTGTAAATTTAAATAGTGTATGTTACGAATATTATACCTATGATTTTGAGGCAGATGATTACATAACAAAATATTATAAATTAACCGAGGAACAAATTTTTGCAATATCGGATGCTATTCAGTATGGCGAAACTGCACTTTTTATTAATGAAGATGATATAGTTTATGATATTATGCTTTATGTCTGCTCCGATGATATGCTTTTTAAGGAATATGCAGCCTATTTAACCTTTACAGATACTAATATTTATATTGATTATAATAATTATTCCGAAGATGAAACCGAAGGCAGTATATATGTTGTGCCTGAAGAATTACACTCTGTTTTTGAAGAAATAGCGGAAGAATATATGAACTCTGCAGATTATGCATGGTGAAATTATGCTTAATTTAATGGAAAAAATTGGAATAACAATTTTATCAGTAATATTAGCTTTTGTAATTGCAGGATGTGCACCTGCAGAGGTTGTTTCACCCTTGCTTCGTGATAGCAATGACATAGCATTTGAAGTTTTTGAAAAGGTTATTCTCGCTATAGAAGAAAAGGACAAAGAGGGATTAAAAAATCTGTTTTCTAAACAAGCTATTGCTGATTCTGATAATTTAGATGAAGAAATAAATTCCTTATTTGAATTTTATAAAGGAAAAATGAATTCTAATTACGCTTGGGGAGAAGTCGGAACCGGGGAAAAAGATGAAAACGGAAGGTGGAAATGGATACAACCTTCTTATGATATAGAGACCACTGAAGAAGAATATAAAATTTTATTTAAATATTATTTATTTGATACGTCTAATGAGGATAATGTGGGTATATATTCACTCTATATTATTAAGGCGGAAGATTTTTTTAATGTAGAATTTGAACCGGAAACCTCAAGATTTAATATGGCTTATGGTGGCGATATTGAAAAATCCCCGGGAATTACAATCGAGGATGTTAAAACGTATACTGAACGATGTGAACGCATCGAATCGATTAGAAGCAAACTGTTGAGTTAAGCAGAGGGGGAGTATACGAACACGATTTTGACGTGCAAATTTCCGCCTCTGCTATGTTAAAATGCTCGTAAATCCGTTAGGATTTACTGTGCTTTTGCCTTGCATATGCGAAAATCCACTCCTTCAAAATTCTGCGACCTGAAATATGCAGAATTTCTGGTGGCTTTCGCGTGCGATGATGGCGGCGAGGCTGTCGCCTGCTGACATCAGCAATCCGAAAAACGCCGAAATAATGCTATTTCAGGCGTGTTCGGATACTCCTCCTCTGCTTAGGCTGACGAGAGTCGAGGCAAGAAGTAAAAGGTGAGAGGTAAGAGCTTTTTGGGCTTACAACTATAGTTTGTTTTACGTATGGTTCAAAAAATTCACTAATTTATTTAATAATAGGCGGTAGGGGTTAAATTGTAATCCTTGCCGCCTAAATTTATAAAACCCAACGAAACCAAATCTGCATTTTTTTGTTAAAATAATCTTTTTAAAAAAGGTATAATAAAAATATCTTGTTCAAAATTGGAGTGTTTTTTTAGCGCTATTTTTGTCTTGACAGTTGTGTTTTGCAGTAATATAATATTATATGATAAATTTTTAACAATTAGAGGCGAATAAAATGCAAAACCAAAAAACCAAGGTTATGGGTACAGGATTTATTTTTATAATAACCTACCTTGCCTATACATCAATTTATATTTCAAGGCTTAATCTTTCCATTGCCACTCCTGAGCTTACGGCGGCAGGAATTATGGATGAAGCCCAAATAGGTCTGCTTGGCAGTATATTTTCGGTTGTGTTTGCCATTGGCAGACTTTTAAACGGTGTCCTTAACGATAAATTAACCCCTTGGATAATGCTCTGCACAGGTCTTGCGGCGGTTGGCCTTTCTAATATAGTTTCAGGTATATTTATGTCCTTTGCCGTTATGGCGGTGCTGTGGGGAATAAATGCTTATGCCCAGTCAATGCTTTGGGGTTCGGTGCTAAGGGCAATGTCTTCCGTTTATTCTCCCGATAAAGCAAGTAAACGCACCGCGATTATGGTTTCATCCGTTGCGGTTGGAAATCTGCTTGGTATACTTGTTAATACCTGGATAATAAGTCTTACAGGAAAAATCGAGCTTGCCTTTATTATCCCGGGTGCGATTAATCTTGTTATGTGCCCCTTAACCTTTATCGCCCTTAAAAAGATTCCCTTTGAGCCCGCAAAGGGTAAGCGCAGTATTTTACCAATTAATCTTTTAAAGGATAAAAGCATTCGTACAATGCTTGTACCCGCCTTTTGCCACGGAGTTATGAAGGATAATATCAGCCTTTGGATGGCGGCTTTCTTTGTAACAAGCTTTAGTATTGACCTTAAAAAATCCTCTTGGTTTTTACTTTTTATCCCCGCAATAGGACTTATTGGCAGAATGTGCTACAGCTTTGTCTATCAGCTCTGCGGTAAGGATGAAAACAAGGTTTCCTTTTTTGGATTTATAGTTTGCGGAATTTCTGCCGCGGTTTTGTCACTGCCCTTTAAACATCCAATCCTTTCTATGGTTTGCCTGGGTGTTATCTATGCTGCGGTTTCTATTATAAATACATCCATTCTTTCAATCTATCCGCTGTCCTTTGCTAAAAGCGGAAATATAGCAACCGTAAGCGGGCTTATGGATTTTGGCGTTTATTTTGCCGCAGGTGTTGGCTCCGCGATTTATGGAGTGGTTATTGCAAACTTTGGGTATTTTGCAATGTTTGTTTCTTGGGTGGCGCTTTCCATTCTATCTCTGTTTTTCCTCCCGAGCAAGAAAAAATAACAATAAGATTTATATCAAAAAAAGCCTTGTTCCTATGCCTAAATGGCTACGGAACGAGGCTTTTTAAAAATTTAAAATTTTAAACCGATAAATTGTGGGTTTATCGGGCAAATTATTCCGTTAATTGTAGGGACAGGCGTCCTCGACTGTCCAAAAAATCCACCACGAATTATATTTTAAAAACGCAACCTTTAAGGCCGTCCCTAGACAGGGAAGGGGGCCCACGAAGTGGGGGAAGGGCTGAATGAAAAATGCTCCAAAAGGCTTAAACCAAGGGCTTTTTGCTGTAATTTTTTCTCCCCTTCCACCGCTGGCGCGGTCCCCCTTCCCCGTCCGGGGACGGCCTCCTAAACCCTTAAATTAAACGGAAAACGATGGCTTTATCGTAGGGAACAACCAATGTGTTGTTCCGCGTAATTACCTGGGTTTATATTTTTTTACATAACGACACGCAAGTCGTTCCACATTTGTTGTTTGCTATGTTTCTTAAGTTAATGACATTGCCCCGTCAGGGGACGGCCAAAAAACCGCAAATTTGTACAAACCCTCTCGGGCAATCGAGGACGCTTGCCCCTACAATTAATGGGATAATTTGTGAGATAAACCCCAATTTATCGCTCACCTTCAGGGTACGGAACACGACTAAGCCAATCATATAAAACCATCCCGCAATAAAAACGCCTAGCGTTCAATATCCAATTTATCCGTTTATTTAAAATTGCACCCAACAAAGTTTTTATTTTGCAAAAAAATGCCCGAGGCGTAAAACCTCGGGCAGATAAGGAATTAATCTTTTGAATTATCCAACATAAGGAGCAGTTGAAATTTCTACATCCCAACCTGCAAGGTACTGTGCCAACAAATTAACATCTAAAAGGTCAATTGCTTTGTCACCGTTAATGTCAAGCGCGGGAACATAAGCGTCGGCATTGTTCCAACCCGCAACATACTGCGCAAGGGTGATAAGGTCATTAAGGTTAACATTGCCGTCATTGTCGGTATCGGCAGGAGTGATTTTGGGAAGGTCTTTAGTGTAAACTGCGTTGATTGTAAGGTCTGCAGTTACATTTGTTGCCTCAGCATCCCAATAGGGAGCAGTTTCGGTATAACCGTCTTTAGCGGGGATTTCGGGAGCAACTGCATTGTCACCATAGTTAACGGTCTGTGTAGAGATTGTAACGCCATCAGCAATGTAAGTTACTGTATAGGTGTTAATGGTGTAAACTGCGTTAACGGTTACATCGGAAGTAATGTTTGCAAAGTCGGTAACATCCCAGTAAGGAGCAACCTTGTCATAACCAACCTTTGCAGGAACTGCGGGGATGTCGGTAAGTGTTGCGCCGTAGGTAACCTCTTTAACGGCAACCTCTGCACCGTCAGCAATAAAGGTAACGGTAAGCATTCTACCTGCTTCAATAACTACTGTAGTGCTTTCAGAAACCTTTGCGTAATCGGTTTCAGCATAGCGAACATAATAGGTACCGGGAGCAAAGGTAGCGGTGGTATCGGTTACTGCGTTGAAGGTAACACCGTCTGTACTGATTTCCATTTTAGTGGTAAGACCTATAATCTCACCATCGGCACGACCGCTTATGCTTTCGTCAATAACATTAAGAACAGGAGCATTTTGGTTTGCTTTTGTAATGGTAAATTCTTTTGAAACCGATAAACCGGCATAGCTCATAGTAGCGGTTGCTGTACCGGGATTAACATTGTTAGAGTAGGTGATGATGGGCTCATCATAGGTTAATGTACCAGTTACATCAGCAATCATAGGAGCAATTTCAGCGCCTGTGTATACTAAAGAAGCCTTTTTATTAAGAGTAAGAGTTATGGTAGCTGAATCGCAAGGATCAGCTTCGGTTCCTACAGTTACATTACAGCCTTCGGTAATGGTGTCGGCTGTATCATCAGCAGTAAGTCCGTGGATGTGAATGTTATCTGCAGAAGAAGCAGCATCGGTACCCATACCTGCACCGGCAAGGTTATTGGAAGTACCATAAGAACCTTTTGAGGTTTTAGTACCTAATTTTGAGGAATTATTATTATAGGCAGTTTGTGAAGTGAAGATAATTGATGTATCTTCGTTTGCACTAAGAGTTTTATGGCGACTATGTGCAAAGAAGGCTTTATCTGTTCCTGAAGAGCTGTTAGTATTGATTGTAGCATTTTCACTTACAATAACATCTACTTTACCGGTAACATAGTATGATGTGTCCCAACTGATAGATGCACCGATATTGCCGAAGTAACCACTTTTATATGTATAATTATTATAGCATCCACCGAAAATACTGTCGCTAATTGTACCGCCATTGATAAATACGGTAACATTACCTGTAAGGCTTGATGCGTTGTTACCACCGAATACGCTTGAAACAGTACCGCTTGTAATAGTAAGATTTACCTGATTGATTGTACAAGCTACCGAGCTACCACCGTAAACTGTACCTAATGTACCGCCTGCAATGGTAAGGTTGGTGGACTCTAAGGTCTCACCCGATTTGCTACCGCCGTAAACTGTTACTGCAGAGGCATTTGCACCACTTGCAAAGGTAACATCATTTCCGTTTGCATAAAGGGCTTTACCGCCATTTATAGTTATATCTTTAAAAATCACATTAAAACCAATAACCAAATCGTTTGAAGCTAAGCTAAGTGTACCGCCTGTAACGGTAACGGGTAAAATGTTTGTTCTGTCAGCCCAGTTTAAATCGGCAGGAACGGTAAATGTTCCAACAATATGGATTGTACCGCCACTGGCTACGCGTTTTGTTGCCTTTGCCAAGGTGGCAAAAGGCGCCGCCTCAGTACCTGCGTTTGAATCGCTTCCGCTTGCAGAAACATAAACTTCTTTAAGGGTTTCAATAATAACATCATCGCCCATATCAATGTCTGCATCTTCGTCAAGCGCGAATACATTAACAGTAAAACTGCTAAGCGCAAGAATTAAGCATAATATAAGGGCTAAAATCTTGCTGAAAATAGATCTTTTCATTTAAAAAACTCCTTTATGTATAATAATACAAATTTATTCTAACACAAGTTTTTATAAAAATCAATAAAAGTTTTTGATTTTTGTTTGCATTTTTGTTGTGAGTGCTCAAAACTGCCGTTTTTCGAAAAATTATAAAACATTTTAGCAAAATTATAAAGATTTTTAATCGCTTTTTATTGACTTAAAAGGATAATAAATGCTATAATTATACAAATATCCTAAAAATCACAAGGGTGGTGAAAATGGTGGAAGGTTATAAAACTATATTAAATAGCTGCAGTGTTGAAACAGAGGTCAAGCATTCAAGATTTATTGCAACGGTTTGTCCTTGTAAAACAGAGAGCGAAGCAACCGAGTTTATAGCGGCTATGCGTAAAAAGTATTGGGATGCAAAGCACAATGTTTATGCCTTTTCCTTGCGTGAAAACGGCACCAGGCGTTTTTCGGATGACGGAGAGCCGCATTCCACCGCAGGTCTTCCCGTAATGGAGGTTATAAACCATTCGGGAATAACCGATATAGCCATTGTTGTAACCCGTTATTTTGGCGGTATACTTCTTGGTACGGGTGGTTTGGTGCGCGCCTATTCCGAGGCGGCGCGACTTGCCCTGCAAACTGCTGATGTTGTTACAATTCTTCCTGCTAAAAGCTTTGAAATAAAGTGCGATTATGGGGATTATGAGTCTCTTTTAAAACTTTTAGAAGGCTTTGAGGTTAAAATTCTTTCTACCGATTTCACACATAATGTGTCACTAAAGGTTGCTGTTAAGGCAGAGCTTTATGATGATTTATTATTAAAATGTACCGATAAATTCTGCGCTAGAATTCCTTTTTTGGAAGCAGAAGATATTTTTATGGGATTTTAGCAAAAAAATAAAGGGTTTTTAAATTTTTTGTCTAATAATATAATTAATAAAATATTTATAAAGTAAAAAGGCGGTGTAAAAATGGATAATATTCGTATTCTTACTGAAAAAATCGAAGCTAATACATTAAGCATTAAGGCAGTTAAAAGCAGTGAGAGTAAGGGCAGAAAATTTTATGAGCCCGAGTGCGATGTAAGGACAGCTTTTCAGCGAGACCGCGACCGTATTATTCATTGTAAGGCGTTCCGCCGACTTAAACACAAAACACAGGTGTTTTTGTCTCCCGAATCTGACCATTACCGTACCCGACTCACTCATACCTTGGAGGTTGCACAGATTGCCCGTACAATCTCAAGGGCGCTCAGGCTTAACGAGGATTTAACCGAAGCTATTGCTCTAGGTCACGATTTAGGTCATACACCCTTTGGTCATGCGGGCGAGCGAGCCTTGGATGCTATTTCCGAAAGCGGCTTCCGCCATTTTGAGCAAAGCGTCAGGGTGTGTGAGCGACTTGAGAAAAACTTCAAAGGTCTTAATTTAACCGCCGAGGTTTTAGATGGTATTTTAAATCACACCAAGGGTGACTTTTCAGAATGTCTTGAAGGTAGGGTTGTTCGAATTTCAGATAAAATCGCCTATATCAATCACGATATTGATGATGCAGTTCGCGCGGGTATAATAAAGGAAGAGGATATTGACAGTGAAATTTGCGATATTTTAGGCTACTCCAAAAGCGAACGCATAAACACTATGGTAAAATCGGTTATTTTTAACAGTATTGACGATATTGTTATGGATTCTGAAATCCTAGAGCAGTTTGATAAATTACATAATTTCCTTTTTGAGCGTGTTTACACCAATCCCATAGCCAAAGGTGAAGAAAGTAAGGTTGCGGGTATACTTACGGGAATTTATGAGCACATAATAAAAAATCCAAATAAACTACCTTCGGAATACAATGTCGTAGTTGAAACAGAGGGCTTGGAGCGTGCAGTATTAGACCATATTGCAGGTATGACCGACCACTATGCCACTCAGGTTTATAAACAGTTTTTTATTCCAAAATCTTGGACAATGGATGTATAAAAGGTAAAAAAATTCACGAATTAGTAATTAAATCCCCGTTTTTTGGTACATAATGTATGTTAAAATAGGTTTTGAAATGAGGTGAGCGTTTGAGAATACCCGAAGAGGTAATTATGGAAATTAAATATAAAAATCCAATTGATGATGTTATTTCGTCCTATGTTAATTTAAAAAGGGCGGGTAGAAACTTAAACGGTCTTTGCCCTTTTCATAACGAAAAAACTCCTTCTTTTACGGTATACACCGATACAAGCTCCTTTTATTGCTTTGGTTGCGGTGCAGGGGGAGATGTTTTTGGATTTATTAGGAAAATTGAAAATTTAGATTATATAGAAGCTGTAAAAAAACTTGCCGATAGGGCAGGGGTTACCATTCCCGAAGGGGATTATGACGACTCCTATTTGAAGCTTAAAAATAAGATTTATGAAATTAATAAAGAAGCGGCAAAGTTTTTTCACAACCATCTTTTTACTCCCGAGGGTAAATGGGCGTTGGATTATTTAACGGGTAGAGGCTTGGATATTAAAACAATCAAGCATTTCGGACTTGGGTGTGCCCCCAATGAATGGGATGGACTTTTAAAGCACTTAAAATCCAAAGGCTTTTATCTTACCGATATGGAGCAGGCGAATGTTATAACCAAAGGTAAAAACAATGGTTATTATGACCGCTTTCGTAACCGCGTTATGTTTCCCATAATAGAAATTAACGGCAAGGTGGTGGGCTTTAGCGGTCGCCGTCATCCAAATGAGGATAAGGGCGGTAAATATGTAAATACTTCTGATACACCCGTATACAAAAAAAGCAAAACTCTTTTTGGATTTAATTTTGCTAAAAATCATTGCGCAAAACAGCTTTTGGTTGTTGAGGGAAATATGGATGTTGTTTCCCTTCATAAGGCGGGATTTGAAAATACAATCGGTACACTCGGTACTGCTTTCACAAGTGAGCAAGCCAGAATGATATCCCGTTACACAAATGAAATTGTATTAGGTTTTGATAGTGATGCCGCAGGTCAAAAGGCGGTTGCAAGGGCATCTGAGGTGCTTGGGGATTCGGGACTTAAAGTCAGAGTTTTATCTGTGCCTGACGGTAAGGACCCTGATGAATTTATTAAGAAAAACGGGCCTGAGCGATTTAAAGCCGTTTTAGAAGGCGCCGTTAATGAAATAGAGTATAAACTCTTTATGGCGGCTCAGGGAATAGATACCTCTACTGCAGACGGTAAAGCCAAATATTTAAATCTTGCCGCCGAAGCCTTGGCAACAATTAATAGTCCCATAACTATTGATTTATATGCGGGCAGACTTGCAGAGCAGTATGGCATAACCAAGGCGACTCTTATTAAAGAGGCTGAAAAAATCCGCTACAATAACCGTAAAATCAGGCATAAAAAGGAAATCGGAGCAATTATTAAGCCTGTTTACAAAAACAATGAGGTAAATCCTTTAAAACGCACAAACAAGCTTGCAGTATTGGCTGAAGAAACCATTATTGCGGTAATTATGGCTCATCCCGATTCGCTTTCAAAGTATCAAGCTCTTATAGAAGAAAATATGATATCTGATATAAATAAGCGAATTTTCAAAGCAGTGGAGCAAAGCATAAGCGGAGCCTTGGGTAAATTCGATATTTCCCTTTTTGGAGATGAGTTTTCGCCTGAGGAGATGGGATATATATCTTCACTGCAAAACAGCAAAGGGCCCTTTGTAGACCCTCAAAAAAGTATTGATGATGCTATATCGGTATTACAAAAAGAAAAAATCAACAGTTCACCCTCTGAGGCAGGTAAACTTGATGATGATGCGTGGGCTAAACAAATGGAAGAATTGATAAAAAATAAAAAAAGGAGCAACTAATTATGAAAAATAAGGATATTTCAAAAACCGCAGATGAAGTAACAGCAAAGGCTAAAGAGGTTGATGACTTTGAAAAAGAGCAGGACGAGTTTGGTGATATAGACAGTATTCCTGATGATGTGGATATACTTTCGGCTGAGCCACCTGTATTGGAGCTTGATTTTGATGAGCCTACTATGGACGAGCTGGCTCTTGAGGAGCTTGATGCCGAAAATCTTGATGAGGATATTTCCAATATTGATGCAATCTCCTTGGATGACCCCGTTAAGGTGTATTTGAAGGAAATAGGTCGAGTGCCCTTGCTCAGCGGTAATGAGGAAATTGATTTGGCACTTCGTATTTGCGAGGGTGATGATGCCGCCAAAAAGCGTCTTACAGAAGCAAATCTTCGTCTTGTTGTAAGTATTGCAAAAAAATATGTGGGCAGAGGTATGCATTTCCTTGATTTAATTCAGGAGGGTAATGTAGGTCTTATAAAAGCCGTTGAAAAATTCGACCATACAAAGGGCTTTAAATTCTCTACCTATGCAACCTGGTGGATTCGTCAGGCAATTACCCGCGCTATTGCCGACCAAGCAAGAACCATTCGTATTCCCGTTCATATGGTTGAAACCATTAACCGCCTTAAAAAGGTTCAAAGTCAGCTTCTCCACGAAAACGGTCAGGAGCCCACCGAGGAGGTTATTGCCGAAAGAATGGAGCTTTCGGTAGAAAGAGTTCGCGAAATAATGCGTGTTGCTCAGGAGCCCGTTTCTATGGAAACTCCTATCGGCCCTGAGGAGGATAGCCGTCTTATGGACTTCATCCGTGATGAGGATGCTATGGCTCCCGATGATGCCGCCCTTAAAACCATAACAAATGAGGATATTGATACCGTTTTACACACCTTAACACCTAGGGAAGAAGCGGTTATCAGACTTCGCTTTGGTCTTCAGGACGGTCGTTGCCATACTCTTGAAGAGGTTGGTAGTGAATTTAATGTTACCCGTGAAAGAATTCGTCAGATTGAGGCTAAGGCGCTTCGCAAGCTTCGTCACCCCGTAAGAAGCAATAAATTCAAGGATAAATAAGGGCTTGAGTTATGTTTTTAAATAATGAAACCGATTACGCAATTAGAATAATTTCCTGCTTAGCTGAAAGCGTTGAGAGAATAGATGCCGCAGGAATTTCCGAAAAAACGGGCGTTACTTTAAGGTTCACCCTTAAAATACTTCATAGATTGGTGCAGGGCGGAATTGTTAAATCCTTTAAGGGAAATAAGGGTGGCTACATTTTGGCGCTCCCCGCGGATGAAATTACCTTGCTTCAGGTTGTGGAGGAAATTTACGGGCCCTTAAATCTTAGCCGTTGCCACACAGATGGCAGCTGCGGATGTACACATCCAAACGGCTTTTGTGAATATAAGGATGTTTTTTCAGATATAACAAAATATATGCGCAAAAAACTTTCTGAAGTAACTTTTAAAAAAAGAAAGGACTAAAAGCATTGAATTTTACATATAAAACTAAGGGAGTGTGTTCCCGTTCAATAAATATTGAGCTAGATGGTGATATCGTTGTATCGGCTAGGTTTGAGGGTGGATGTAACGGAAACACAAAAGGTATATCTTCGCTTGTAGAGGGTATGAATATTGATGATGTTATAAATAGATTAGAGGGAATAAACTGTGGTTTTAAAGGTACCTCTTGCCCCGACCAGCTTGCTAAAGCGTTAAGACAAGCAAAAGAGGAAATTTTATAATTTTAGGCTGGTGATTACAATGTGTCAGGATAATGATATGAAAATTGTTGGCGAAAAGCCATCTGATGATGTTAAAAAGAACAAAGAGCTTTACGGCGACCTTGCAGAATATGAAAAAGAAAAGTCAAATGGTAATATAGCCAAGGCAAAGGGGCTTGGAAAAGCTCTTGCCGCGGATTTTGTTTCGGTATGCAAAAAGGATGAGCTTACCATTTCGGAAAATGATAGCGAAAGTCTTATAACTCAAAAGGTGCTTTTGCTTTCCTTTACCGTAATGGCAGGCTTGGAGGAGTTTTGCCCCAATATAACCATTGCAAATGCTGCAAGAACCGCCTTTTTCGATGAGCTTCACGCTTTAGATACCGATTTGTTTGAAAAGTCCTCTGATACAGGTGCTTTTTCCTTCTATTATCTTTCCTTCCGCAGAGGAACTGAGGTTGACCGCAGAGTAGGGCAAACCTTTGCAATGCTTTGCTCTCACGACGGTGATCCAATTTACCAAGAATTGGGAGAAGCCCTTTATTGTTGGTTCTTATCAACCGTTCAAAAGCAGGTTGCAAAAACTGAATTTGTAAAATAATTTAAGGGTGATTCCTAATGAAACAAAAATATGACGTTGCGGCGTATATCTGGCCGGCATATACGGGCGATGAACCCAGAACCCGAACATTTTGGAACGAGGGTATTGGCGAATGGCAATCTGTAAAAAATTCATCCCTCAAAGAAAATGGCTATCATTGGAATAGAAAGCCTTTATGGGGATATCAAAATGAGGCCGACCCTGAGGTTATGCGTTATCAGATAGAAAGTGCAACAAAGCATGGCGTTAACGTTTTTATTTATGATTGGTATTGGTATGATAACCGACCTTTTTTAGAAAATTGCTTGAATGATGGTTTTCTTAAGGCCGAGAACAAAGATGAAATGAAATTTTATCTTATGTGGGCAAATCATGATGCGAACAATTATTGGGATATAAACCTTTCAGATGATTATGGCGATACTGTAATATGGGAGGGTGCGGTTGATAGAAATAGATTTGAAACTGTTGTAAATCGCGTTATTGAGAAATATTTCTCCTTGCCAAATTATTACAAAATAGATGGTTGCCCCGTATTTATGATTTATGACGTTGAAAATCTTGTAAAAGGTCTTGGCGGAATCAAAAATACCAAAGAGGCACTTGAGTGGTTTAGAGAAAAGGTAAAACAAGCAGGCTTTAAAAATCTTCATCTTCAAATTACTATTTGGGGCGAAAATGCCGTTAATTTAAGTGGCTTTGATTCTAATATGCAGGGAACAACAAAAAATATAGTTTCTTTGCTCCACGCAGATAGTGTTTCTCATTATCAGTTTGTTCATTTTACAAATATTGATAGAGATTATTTAGAAATCCTTGAAGACGTAAAAAAAGAGTGGCAGCGTATTGATAAAGAGTATTCTGTACCTTATTTTCCCCATATTTCATGTGGTTGGGATAATAACCCTCGTTTTCGTAGGTTTCGTGAAGGGGTTGTAAAAAACAACACTCCCGAAAATATACAAAAAGCAATGCAAATGGCAAAGGAGTATATTGATTCTCATCCCGACAGAGTTCCTCTTGTAACAATAAATTCTTGGAACGAGTGGACCGAAACAAGTTATCTTCAGCCCGATGATTTGTACGGCTATGGATACCTTGAAGCAATCAAAAATACCTTTTTAGATAAATAATATAAATCAAGAGATTATTTTGCTTATTTCGAAATAATCTCTTGATTTTTTTATATCTCTGATATATACTGAAACCATAAATATATCGGGAGGTAAAGACTATGCTTTATCCAAAAAATAAATCAGAAAAAATAAGCACTGAGCTTTTTAAAAATCCAACCTCAGAGTATCGTTGCACACCCTTTTGGGCGTGGAACTGTGACCTCAAAAAGGAGGAGCTTTTTAAGGAAATAGATTTTATGAAGGAAATGGGTATGGGTGGCTTCCATATGCACACCCGTGTTGGTATGTCTACTACATATCTTTCGGATGAATATATGGAGTTTATTCGTGCTTGTACCGAAAAAGCCAAAAATGACAATATGCTTGCCTGGCTTTATGATGAAGATAAATGGCCGTCGGGCTTTGCAGGTGGATATGTAACAAAAAATCCCAAGCACCGTCAAAAATTTATAATCTTTACTCCCGAACCTTATGCTGAAGCTAGTGTATGTGGAGCAGAAAGCGATGATGCATCTGCAAAAATCGACGGAAAACAAGGTAACGGCGTTCTTTTGGCTAAATATGATGTTGAACTGGATGAAGACGGATATTTAAAATCCTATAAACGCATTGAGGAAAATCAAAAGGGCGAACATAACGAATGGTATGCCTACCTTGAAAGCGCAAATAATGGTCCTTGGTTTAATTTCCAAAGCTATGTAGATACCCTTTCAAAAGAGGCTATTGATGAGTTTATAAATGTTACTCACGAAAGATATAAGCAGGTTGTGGGTGAGCATTTTGGCTCTACAGTTCCTGCAATATTTACCGATGAACCTCAGGTCACACATAAGGGTAAGCTTAATTTCGGCCACGAGAAAAAGGATATTACCTTGCCCTTCACCACCGATTTTGATGATACCTATAAAGCGGAATACGGCGAAAGCATTTTAGATAAATTGCCCGAGGTTATCTGGAATAAAAGGGGCATTGTTTCGGTTACCCGTTACCGCTATCACGACCACGCAACAGAGCGCTTTACTAGTGCCTTCTCAGATAACATAGGTGCGTGGTGCCGAAAAAATAACATTATGCTTACAGGTCATATGATGGAAGAACCTACTCTTAGCTCCCAAACCGCCGCAATCGGCGAAGCAATGCGCGCCTATCGTGGTTTTGATTTGCCGGGTATAGATATGCTTTGTGATAATCGCGAATTTTCCACCGCAAAACAGGCAGTTAGCGCTACACACCAATTTGGTTATGAAGGCGCAATGAGTGAGCTTTACGGTGTTACAAATTGGGATTTCGATTTCAAAGGTCATAAAACTCAGGGCGATTGGCAAGCGGCTTTAGGTATAAGCGTTCGCGTACCACATCTCTACTGGGTTTCTATGAAGGGTGAGGCAAAGCGTGATTATCCCGCATCTATAGGGCATCAGTCAAGCTGGTATAAGGAATATTCCTTTATTGAAGACCATTTTGCAAGGGTTAACACCCTTATGACTCGCGGTACTGCCGATATTAAAATAGGTGTTATTCATCCTGTTGAGTCCTATTGGATAAACTTCGGTCCCAACGACCAATCGGGTGAGGTTTGCGGAGAGCTAGAGGAAAGATTTAAACAAATAACACATTGGCTTCTTTTTAATACATTGGATTTTGATTTTATCTCAGAGTCCTTGTTGCCTGAGCAGTTTACAGGTACGGATAACGGCTTTGGTGTGGGCAAAATGAACTATGATGTCGTTATAGTTCCCGCCCTTCAAACCATTCGCGGTACTACCCTTAATGCACTAAAGGAGTTTGCCGAAAAGGGCGGTAGGGTTATATTTATGGGTGAAGCACCAACCCTTGTTGATGCAGTGCCTTCAAATGCAGCTACGAAGCTTGCCGAACAATGTCAAAAAATCGGTTGGAGCAAAAATGCCCTTTTAAGCACTTTGGAAGAAAACCGTGATATTGAAATCCGCAAAGCAAACGGGCATTTATCGGATAATCTTTTCTACGCAATGCGTAATGACGGTGAGGGCAAAAACCTATTTATATGCCATGTTGGAGCACCCTGCCGCATCAGACCGCCTATGGGGGAGCAATACCGCATAAAAATCAAGGGAATTTACAAGCCTACGCTATACAATACCTTAACGGGTGAAATTTTCGATTATCCTGCAACCTATACCGACACTCACACTGTTTTGGAGTGGGAATGTTATTCAGAGGACAGCATTTTGCTTAGATTAGAGTTGGGTAAATCCACAGCTTCTAAAGCGTCGCAAACACTTTCCTTAGGTGAGGAATATATGCAAGGCGAAGCCGAGCTTATTTTACACGAGCCAAATGTTTGTGTGATTGATATGGCAAGATGGAAGATTGATGACGGTGAGTGGAAGGCTAAGGAAGAAATGCTAAAAATTGAAGTTGCCGCCAAAAAGGAGCTTGGAATGTCGGTTGCCGCATCCCAAGGCGCGCAACCTTGGGTATTCAAGGCAGATGAGCCTGTAAATACAGTAACCTTGGAAATGTCTGTAGATTCTGAAATAGAGCTTGATAATGTTCAGCTTGCTTTAGAGGATGCCAATATCAGTACGGTTTGGTGGAACGGAAAGCAAATTGATATTAAACCCCAAGGCTATTATGTGGATTTTTCTATTACTAAAATCAATATCGGCAAACTCTTAAAGGGCGCTAACATCTTAACTGTAAAGCTTCCCTTTAATGTTGTTTCAAATATTGAAAACTACTTCCTATTAGGCGATTTCGGTGTTGAGGTTAAGGGTAGTAAGGTTAAAATAATCGAAAAGCCTAAAGTAATCAATTTTGGTGACTGGGTAAATCAAGGTATTCCCTTCTATGGTGGTGCATTAACCTATCGCACCAAAATTGAAGGTGGAGCAAAAACTAAGGTGTCACTAGACATTATTTCGGCACCGTGTATCACAGTTTCCCTTGACGGTAAGGTGGTTAGCAACATTTCATTGGCTCCTCATACCGCCGATTTAGGTCAGCTTGAAAAAGGTGAACATACCTTAGATTTTAATGTTTATGCAAGTAGAGTAAACACCTTTGGCGCATTTCATTGGACAGATAGGGTTGCTGCTTGGTACGGACCTACCGCATGGCGTACAAAAGGTAAGGAATGGTCATATGAATACCGACTGCGTGAAAGTGGCATAATAACATCACCAAGAATTATAAAGGAATGAGCTTATGTCGGGCGATGTTTTCCAAAGAATATATAATGTAGTCTGTTCAATTCCAAAAGGCAGGGTAGCAACCTATGGTAAGGTGGCTATGTTAGCCGGTAATCCCAGATGGGCAAGGGTGGTCGGTTATGCTCTGCACGTTAATCCAAGACCGGGTGAAATTCCTTGCCACAGAGTAGTAAATCGTGAGGGAAAAACTGCAGAAGCCTTTGCCTTTGGCGGGGGTGACCGTCAACGTGAGTTACTTGAAGCCGAGGGAATAATATTTGAACCCGACGGCAGGGTTGATTTAAATAAATACGGTATATAACAAAAAGGGGATGCAAAAAAATACAGGTTCCCCAAAATCTTATAAAATCAGGGAAATTAGTTAAAAACGAATGGGGAAGAAGTGAAAATGTTTTCATTTCTTCCCCATTTTAAGTTTTAATTGTTTAATCTAAATTATAAATTGTAGTTTAGCAGTGAGTAGCGGCTTTTTTGAGGCCGTCCCCGGACGGGGAAGGTGGGTTTTGTGCGGCGAGTAGCCGTACAAAAGTCGGAAGGGGAGAAAAGCCGTCCAAACCGTGCTACTAAAGGATTTTTGCTAATTTAATCTCCCCTTCCACCGCCGTTCGGCGGTCCCCCTTCCCCGTCCGGGGACGGCTAAATTTAACCCATAATTTTCGCGTTTCAAACCCACAATTTATAGGGCATTCGTTTTTTTACATCCCATTTAGCTTTAGTTTAAATTAAATTATTATAATCTGCTTCAAAGTTTTCAAAGAAGTTTGAAGCTACCTGGACAGAAAATCTACGACAAGCTTCTCTGCAGGCACCATATATTGGTGGTAATTTTGGAAGAATAAACTCAATATTTTTTGGAATATACTCTTTTAAAATTGGTAGTGTTATATTTCCAAAATGTCGGTTAATTCCGCCGCAGGCAATAATTTTACCACCATTAGGACAAACGCTCTTTACAATTCGCGCTAAGGCGCGTTCTTCATTGTGAATTATATCCTTTGCGTAGTGGTCGTTTTGAGAATAGGCATCAAAAATAACCGATGCAAATTCTGCGATTTTCGCAACATCTGCATTAACATTCAAAACACCGCGAATTTTTGATGCACCTGTTTTTTGTTTTAAAAGGGAATAGATAAGCGGGGAGGCATCAAGTCCGTCTTCAAATGCAAGGGCTTCGCAAATTGCGGCTCTGCCAAAGTTATAAGCGCTTCCAAAATCGCCAAAATCGTGTCCCCAGCCTGCAAACTTTCTATAACCACCATTCTTATCGTGGCTTAGAAAAACCATTCCCGTGCCACATATCATAGCGGCATCACCATCGGCGCTGAGAAGCGCGTTAACGCCATCTGAATCAATATAAATGGGAATGTTAGGATAATATTCTGAAAGATTTTCGGTGATTTCCTTAAACAAACTACCTGCACACCCCATAAATATTCCCTGAACAGAATTATTTACCGCCAAACACCTGTCAATTCCCGTATAAAATATGGCAAGAGCAGATGAAAGCCCTATGGTTGATGCATTACTTCCTGATAATTTAAAGCATTTAAGTATGTGTCCTTGGCTTGTAAAAAGCGCGAATTCCGTTGAGGTTCCGCCCCCGTCAATGCCAATAAAAACGCGTTCCTCTGAAGAAACCTGTTTTTGCACCAGGGCATCTATTGAAACTCCAAGTGTTTCGGCTAAAACACAAAGGTTTTCCAAATCGGGCAATACATTACCGCGCTCCCAATTGGAAACTGCTTGAAAGCTAACGTGTATTTTTTGGGCAAGCTCTGTTTGTGTTAATCCAATTTTAGAACGGTAAAGCCGAATTCTTTCGCCAAATATTTTTGCATCTATCATAAAATAGTCTCTCCGCCAAGTATAATTTGTTCTATATTCAAACGGTTGTCACAGATTAAAATATCTGCCGATTTTCCTGCTTCAATTGTTCCAACCTCTTTTTCAAGACCTACTGCCTGTGCGGGATTTAAAGAACCAATACGGGCAATATCAGCAATAGAATAACCAAAGTTCAATAGTTTTTTTGCAGAGTCTGCCATAGTAAAACAGCTTCCTGCAATTACTCCGTCTTTTGTGCGGGAAATACCGTTTTTTACTATTCTTATCTGACCGTCATAAACATATTCGCCGTCAGGCAAACCCGTTATCATAACAGAATCACTTATAAAAATCATTTTATCAATGCCCTTTGTACGGCGTATAAGCTCAATGGTAGTTGGATGCAAATGCACCATATCACATATAACCTCACAGCTAACCGAAGCTTCGGTTAATACTGCACCCAGAACACCGGGCTCCCGATGGTTATAGCTTCTCATAGCATTAAAGGTGTGTGTAGCGTGATTTGCCCCCGCCTTTATAGCCTTTATTGCCTCATCATAGGTTGCCATAGTGTGCCCAAGTGACATACGCACACCCCGTTTCACACCCTCTTTAATAACATCGAGGGCGTTTCCCCGTTCAGGGGCAATAGCCATAAGCTTTATTTCTCCTTTGCCCGCATCAATTAAACGATTGAAATTTTGAAGTGTACAATCAACCGAGTCAAGCACCATTGCACCCTTTTTTTCAGCCGAAATAAAGGGCCCTTCCAGATGTATTCCGCCTATGCGGGTTGCATTGGTTTTTTTATTTTTAAGCTCCAGGATTTTTTCTATTCGTTCTTCAAGA
This sequence comes from Oscillospiraceae bacterium, assembly GCA_015065925.1. Lineage (GTDB taxonomy): Bacteria > Bacillota > Clostridia > Oscillospirales > Acutalibacteraceae > UMGS1279. The sequence goes on along the minus strand of SVPL01000007.1, from coordinate 39,551 downwards.
ATTTCAATGCTCTGTACTCCAAGGGTAGGCAATACGGTAGTAATGCCCTTTTTTGCCAAAAAGTCAAGGATTTTTTCGTGGTTGTCACCGCCAAAAAATGCACCTACAGAGCCGTGATTATGAATATCAATAAGTCCGGGAAGCAGATATTTACCGCTTGCATTTATAACCCTTTCGGCGGTAAAATCGCCGCCTAGCGCCGAAATTTTACCGTTTTCAATTAAAACGTCGGCATTTTTGTACCCCGAGCAATCGGGCAAAACTACCCTTGCGTTTTTTATAAGAGTTTTCATTCTTCTAAATCCTTTATCATTCGTTTAAGATTTTCCGCGCCGATTTCAAGCGCCATAAGGTTATCCTCCCAGCCTTCATACTCTAAGGAAATCCAACCGTCGTAGCCGTATTCCTTAAGTGCGGAAAGAATCTGGAAGCAGGGTACGTCACCGTGACCGAAAATGGTAGGTCTGTGGTAGTTTCCGCCGCGTGTGCGACCCCAAAGACGCCCCGGATTATACTGCATTCCGCTTTTTAAAAAGCAATCCTTACCGTGAACGAAGCAGACGTGCTGAATCAAGCGGGATACCGCCACCTCGCTTTTTTCATCCGCTCCGCCAAAGTTGGACATATCACAAAGAAAACCGTAGTTTTTATGACCAACCGCGGCAATAAATTGCTCAATACGGTCGGAATCCTGCATAACTCTGCCGTGGTTTTCGCTACAGGTTTTAACACCCTTGGATTCGGCATACTCGGCAAGCTCCCTTACTATGGGGGCAATTTTTTCCGTAATTACGTAGGGAGATTTTACATCCTCATCACCGCGGAAACGGAAGGTGATATCGTGGCGCATCATAGGAATATTATTTTCTGCCGCAACATCGATATAGCCCTTAAGCATTTCGAAATCGGCTTCGGGTCTTAAATAAAGGTCGGATGCCATTGTGAGGATAGGCACCTCAAGACCTACCTCCCTTGCGTGGTCGCAAAGCAATTTTACGTAGCTTGCAAAGGTGTGGCCTTCGGGTACGTCACCGTCCAGAATAACGATTTCCAAGCCGTCCACACCCAGCTTTTTATTGTAATCAATACAGTCGTACTGGGTCATTTCGCCCTTTTTTATAGCCTTTGAATAGCTGTAGGTGCTTATACAGGTTTTCATTTTACGTTACACTCCTCGTCGATAATAACCTCTCTGCCCAATTCGGCGGATTTGTAAATTGCGTTAAGCATAGCCTGCATTACGATTGCCTGAGCAACGTTATAACGGGTTTCGCGATTGCCGTTTCTGACGCACTCGGCAAAATGCTCGATTTCGGCAACTCCGCTGTTTGAGGCGGGAACATAAAGCTTTTCATCGGTAACAATGCCGTCCCTTTCGGAGTAAATTACGGGTTGACTTGTGCGCACCGCACCCGATTTTGTTCCCGAAATAAAGGTTTCTCGGTAATCGGGAAGATTTAAAGACCAGCTTGCATCAAACATAAGCTGTGCGCCGTTTTCAAACACAATAGTACCCGCGCCCGAATCCTCGGTAGTGTGAATCTCTCCGTTGGGAGAGGGTGCGCCCGTCCAAGCGAAGGTTTTATCACACTTGGAATTAACCTTTTCGCTATACACCGCCGCCGAAACACGAACGGGACGGGGTTGACCCATAAGATACCAAGCGGCATCAATAGCGTGAACACCAATATCCAGAATTGGGCCACCGCCCGAAATCTCTTTATCGGTAAACCAACCGTTTGGCTCACCGCGACGGCGAAGATAGGATGTTTTAGCGAAATAAATATCACCAAACTCGCCTGCATCTATGCGTTTTTTAAGATTTTGGGATTCAGACGAAAATCTACCGGGAACGGCATGAACATAAACAAGATTTTTTTCATCCAAAATCTTTTTAAGCTCGTAAAGCTCCTCTACCGTCATGGCGGCGGGCTTTTCGCACATTACGTGCTTGCCTGCCTTAGCGGCGGCAATACAAACGGGAACGTGAGCCGCATTCCAGGTGCAAACATCAACTGCATCTATATCGGCATTGGCAAGCATTTCATCCACCGATGCATAGTATTTTTCTACACCGTATTTTTCTGCGGCGGCTTTGGCTTTTTGCAAATCAATATCACAAATTGCGTTAAGCTTTACGCCCTTGCCCTTTAACTTCTCGTAAGCGGGCAAATGCATTTCCCTTGCGATACTTCCCGCACCAACAAGACCAATTTTTACTTCTTTCATAACCATAGCTCCTTTAATTTTAGAATATTTCAGCAATAAGCTTTTCAAGATGGATTTTTGTATCTAAAATATCTTTTTTTCTGTCTTCTCTGCCTATGACAGTCATTAAACATCAAACAGTCGGCAAACAAGTGGATTCAATAAAGATTTATAATAGATTTAATGACTGTTATTTCGATATGATAATGACATTCGTTTCGGAATGACGGCGCTCAAAAATGACATTCCCTATTAGAGCAAAATAATACACCTATCGGAATGACCGCAAAAATGACCATCCTTTTTAAAGGTGGCGCAGGAGATTGAAGCTCCTGCGCCACCGATTTTTTTGCCTTGTGGAAAATCAGTGCTGTTTTTTACTTGCCAAATGAAAACTCCTTTTTCATATTTCCTTTGCCGTTAAGGTCAGAGAAGCCGAACTGCAATTTACTTGCCAAATCAAATGCCGTGTTTTAGTTTCTTTGTGCCGAAAATCAAACGGCAAATTTCAGAGAAAGGAGGAACCCAAATGATAGGTAACGAAAAGACCGAATCGGTATTGGAACAGCTTGACAAACAGCCTTGGGCGGTGTTTTCTACGGAAGAGCTTGAAAGGCAAGTTGAAAAGGCGGTAAAAGAACTACCGCCCGAAGAGATTGCAAAGAAAATGAGTTGGAATCTTCAGGTGCAGGTAAAGAAGATTCTTCGTTGTAACGAGAATAGCATAGCATCCAAGAAAAGATGCGCTGCTGCCTGTAAACGCTTTTGCGATTTCCTTGCCGCTCGCTATCATCTTAAAAACTTCAAAAATGTTGAAGCGAGACACCTTAGAGCCTACGTAGAGTATTTGCAGTCAAGAGGATTACAGCCTTCATATATTGACACAGAACTGTCGTGTATCCGTTTTGTTCACAATCATTCCGGAAGTAAAAACATGTTGCCCGAAAACAAGGATCTCAAGCTTCAAAAACGTGAACCCACAAAGTACAACCGTGGATTGCTTGAAAGCGAAATTGCCGCAATCATGACAAGAGCAATCGGGATGAAGCGTTATGATGTGGCTATGGGTGCAACCATCGTTAAGAACTTCGGACTTCGCAAGGATGAATTAACTTATCTTCGCATTCACGTTCTTGAAGATGCAATTAAGACTAAGCAGCTTCACGTATACAACGGTAAGGGCGGTCAGGAACGAGATATTCCATTCGACACCAAAGAACAGACGGAAATCCTTGAAAAGATTCTTGAATACGCAAAGAGCAAGGGAAAGCGTTCTGCGGATTATCTGTTCTGTGACGACCATACCCACAGTGTTAAAAGACAGAAGGATTCATTTACAAACTGGATGAGTAATCATCTTTATGCTCTGCTTGATCCCAACAGAAAGCAGATGATCAAAAAGGGTAAAAAGGAACGTGCAGATAAAGGCTACGGTTGGCACGCGCTTCGTCACACCTATGCACAGAGAACTTATGCTTTGCTTCGTGCTCGCGGCTATAGCGACAAGGCGGCAAGAAAAGAAGTATCCGAAAGACTTGGACATCATCGCCCTGACATCACCAAGGTCTACGAAGAATAGTTCCGCAAGGGGCGTTTGCCCCTTGTACATAGATTTGAACATCGATTTGCGAATATAGCAGAAAGGAGACGGCACTGACAAGCATTACTGACCAACAAAGCCTTGTGTAGAAAATGTCAGAGGAAAAACGAGATAAGTATGATATTGAATTACCGCAATCAATCATAGAATCGTTTGCAAGATTTCTTGTGCCTGAAATGAAGAAGTATTATGCCGAACAGCAAGAAAAGAACAAAGACACACAAACCGAAAACAAAGAAGAATAGCAAAACGAGAGCCAAGGCGTTAAAACCTTGACTCTCGTTTTTTGTGTTGACATTACAGAAACTCTTCTATGGCAAAACCGCCTTTGAAGTAGTAGGTGTTCGTGCAATGTCCATTTGGTGGAGGCGGCGGGAATCGAACCCGCGTCCAAAAATCAATTCATACAGCTTTCTCCGGGTGCAGACGATTATTTAGTTTCCCTCGGCGTCAGGTTAATCGTCAAACCCAAAGCCTTGGTATCCCTAAAAGTCATGATAAGGGTTAGGGAGCACCCTTATTCACGTTCACCGCTAATTCGACGCCCTAGCTCAGCCGCGGTGCTCTGAGGTCGGACGGCAGCCTAATTAGGCTGCGTAGGCAACTTTAGAGTTGTCGTTTAATTTAAAGTTTGCGGATTTTAAAGTGTGTCCGCGCCACTACCCGCTTACCGTACTTCATAATCCCTGTCGAAGCCTTTACGCCCCCATATTTGAAGTAATAGGTAATAATTTATCTGTTTTGCTCCTTTAGGTTGCGCTCAATATCACGCTTGGCATCCCTTTTTGCCATATCCTCGCGCTTATCATAAAGCTTTTTACCCTTGCAAAGACCAACCTGAACCTTAACTAAAGAGCCCTTAAAGTAAATTGAAAGGGGGATAAGGGTTAAGCCTTGTTGCTTAAGTTGACCGAAAAGGCGCATTATTTCACGCTTGTGCATTAAGAGTTTACGAACTCTGAGTGGGTCCCTGTTAAATATATTTCCCTGCTCATAGGGGGAAATATGCATACCCTTTATCCAAAGCTCGGCATTATCAATACTGCACCAGGAATCCTTTAAATTCACCCCGCCCTTGCGAAGGGATTTTACCTCTGTGCCACAAAGCTCAATGCCGGCTTCAAAGCTTTCTATAACAAAATAATCGTGAAAAGCCTTTTTATTTGTTGCTATTGTTTTTGTTTGTTCCACCGACATTCACTCCTTTCGTGGATGAATAGTATAACATATTTAGGTGATTTAGTCAAGCGGAAAAAGGTCGAATATTTGCATTAATTTATTTAATAAACTTTGCTTTTTTTGTTGATTTTTATTGGTGTTATTTGGTATAATATAGTTGATAATTTTCAGGGTGGTGGATTTTGTGCCTGCAAAAATAAGTGAAATTTTAAAAACCGATCCTTATTTGGTGCCTTTTAAGGGCGATATTGAACTAAGAGCAGAACTTTTAGAGTCAAAGCGCAAGGAGCTTTTGGCTAAGGACAAAGATATTGTTGATTTTGCATCGGGATACGAATATTTCGGTATTCACAAAACCGAAGACGGATGGGTTTATCGTGAATGGGCTCCCGCTGCCGATGAAATGTATTTTACGGGTGATTTTAACGGCTGGAACACCGAAAGTCACCCTATGAACCGTCTTGAAAACGGAGTTTTTGAGATTTTTATTAAGGGTAAAAATGCCCTGAGGGTTGGGCAGAAAATTCAGGCGATAGTAATGCATAACGGCGAAATGCTCCGCAGAGTTCCAACCTATGCAACCAGAGTGGTGCAGGACCCCGTTACATATATGTGGTGTGCCGAAATTGAAAACACCTTTGATGCCTTCCCTTGGACGGATGAGGGCTTTGTGCCTGAGAAAACTCCCTTCATTTATGAGTGCCACATTGGTATGTCGGGAGAGGAAGGCAGGGTTTCCACATACAAAGAGTTTACAAAAAACATACTGCCAAGAATTAAAAAAGCGGGTTACAACACAATACAAATTATGGCGATAATGGAGCATCCCTATTACGGCTCTTTTGGTTATCAGGTTTCAAACTTTTTTGCGCCCTCCTCAAGGTACGGCACCGCCAAAGAGCTTAAAAAATTAATTAACACCGCCCACAAAAACGGAATTACGGTGCTTTTGGATGTTGTTCATTCCCACGCGGTAAAAAATACAAATGAAGGTCTTAATGAGTTTGACGGTACTGTTTATCAGTTTTTCCACGAGGGTGCAAGGGGTGACCATTCGGCTTGGGGTACAAAGCTTTTCAACTACGGTAAAAATGAAGTTCTACATTTTTTACTATCCAATTTAAAATACTGGATGAAGGCTTTTCACTTTGACGGTTTCCGCTTTGACGGTGTAACCTCTATGCTTTATCACGACCACGGATTGGGTAGTGCTTTTACGGGCTACGATATGTATTTTTCTTTAAACACCGATACCGAAGCCGTTACATATTTACAGCTTGCCAATGAGCTTATACATAAAATAAATCCCAATGCCATTACCATTGCTGAGGATATGTCGGGTATGCCGGGAATGTGTATTCCCATTTCTGAGGGGGGCATCGGCTTTGATTACAGACTTTCTATGGGTGTTCCCGATTTGTGGATAAAAACCATAAAAGAGTGCGAGGATGAAAGTTGGGATATTATAAAGTTTTGGTATGAGCTTACAGGCAGGCGTCCAAAAGAAAAAAACATTGGATATGCCGAATCTCACGACCAAGCCTTGGTTGGTGACAAAACCATAATGTTCCGCCTTTGCGATGCCGAAATGTATGTTGGTATGCAGAAATTTGGTGCAAATCCCGTGGTGGACAGAGGCATTGCTTTACATAAAATGATTAGACTTTTAACGGCGTCCCTTTCGGGTGAGGGCTACCTTAATTTTATGGGTAATGAATTTGGGCATCCCGAATGGATTGATTTTCCCCGCGAGGGCAACGGTTGGAGTTATCACTATTGTCGCAGACAGTGGAGTCTTGTGGATAATCCCAATCTCCGTTACAGAGAGCTTGGGGATTTTGACAAGGCGATGATAAAACTTTTAAAGGAGCAAAATCTTCTTGAAATCAGCCCTGTAAACCGTTGGATGCATAACGACGATAAGATTTTAATCTACACCAAAAATGACTTTGTTTTTGTCTTCAATTTTAATCCCCAAAAATCCTTTGAAGGATATTTTGTTCCAGTAGGAGAAGAAGGATTATATAAGGTTGTGTTATCCTCCGACGACGGAAAATTCGGCGGTTTTTCAAGGGTGGATACAAAGCATAAATATAAAGCCGAAAGAACACCGCACGATTGGTTTGGATTTAATTGTTATTTGCCAAGCCGTTCTGCATTTGTACTTAAAAAAATAAAATAAAAAGGTGACAAAAATGATTTTTGACAGAATTGAAAATATAAATAATTATAAGGGCTTGGGCAGGGTATATACTGCTCTTGAGTTTATCGCCAAAACCGATTTTACCAAGGTTAATATTGGTAAATATGAGTTGGACGGCGATAACATTTACTATATGGTACAAAAGTATGATACCAATCCCGACAAAACGGTAGCCGAGGCTCACAAAAAATATATTGATATTCAGTATATTGTAAAAGGTGAGGAGGTAATTGCCGTTGCACCCATTCAAAATGATAAAAAGCTAATAGAAGCAAAAGAGGAAAAGGATGTTTGGTTTTATGAGTGTGAAACTCAGACTATGGTACTGAAAAGTGGCGATTTTATGGTGCTTTATCCAAGTGATTTGCATCTACCCGGCAAGGCAGTAAATGATCCCCAAGAGGTTTTAAAGGTAGTTGTTAAGGTAAAGGTGGATTAATTATATAATATGTACTATTTGCAAAATCGTTGGAAGCTAAGTGATAATAAGCTTATTTATTATGGTCTTAGAAACAAAGAAAATATGTTTAAAAATACAGTTCGCCTAAAAACAAGACAGGCTGAATTAATTTCATTGTTGCCAAAAGCTTTAAGTGATAGGGAAATATCTGTTTTGGGTAGCCTTGTTGGAGAGCAGATAGTTACTAAAGAAAATCTTAATATCACGCCAAAAACTATTAAGGAAGCAAGGTTTTGCAAAAAATGCAGCGCCAATAATTTTATTATTCCGGGTTTAGAGTTTGATGAAAATGGAATTTGTCCAATGTGTCAAACTATGGTGGAAACTAAAAATTTACGCAGTATCGTACCTATTATAAAAGAAATATCACGCTCTAAAAAATCACGGTTTGATGTTGCTCTATTTTATACAGGTGGTAAGGATTCTACATATCTTTTATATTATCTTTCAAAGGTGAAGGGACTTAGGGTTCTTGCCCTTACTTGGGAAATACCGTATATGTCAGACTCGGCAAAGCAAAGTATAGAAAATGCCAAAAAACATTTTTCTACTGTTGAGTTTATTACGCGAACAGTAAGTAAAACGGATATGCAAAAAATTTATAAAAAGTTGTATGAACTAAGCGAAAATACCTGTGCTTGTCCATCACTTGCATATATTCTTTTTTATCCTGAGCTTGTAAGTAATAGGGTGCCTTATTTTATGGCGGGAAATGAACCTGCCCAGATGTTGGGGCTTTATTATAACAATATGGCACCTAAAATAGCATACAGTTTCTCAGATAATAAATTTTTGCAGATTTTTTTTAATGTTGGCAGGGTTTTAACCTTACATCCACCTCTTAAAAGAGGGCAGTTTCATACCCTTGCCACTATGAAACAGCTTGCATTTGGGGATAGTATTTTCAAAAAAATTTCAGGTTACAAAAACGAACTTGTTTCAAATGCAGTTGCGGCGATACATCAAATTCCGCAAATTGTATTTCCGCTTCGCCGTAGTATACGAAACTCCTCATGGAGTGGAAACATTCCCGCATTTGTGCAGGTGGATTTTAATGAAATAAGCGGTGGAATTTACAATTGGAACAATATTAAGGAAACAATAGTGAAAGAATGTGGTTGGGTGATGCCTGACGATACGGCAAAAGGGCTTCACACAAGCTGTAAAATCGAAAAATGTAAGGAATTTTCGCAGTTTAATAGATTTTATTATTGTCGCAGTCAGATGATACCCTTTAGTGCTATTGAAATTTCATTAGCAAGTCGTGATAAAAACATAACACGGGATGAAGCGATAGAAGAAATTGAAAATTTTCTGGGTTTTTCCCTTGAGAAAATACCTGAATGTGAAGTGATGTGCGAATTTTTAAAGGAGAAGATATGATAAATCTTTATTGTTTTTCTGCCACGGGGAGAACGCGGAAAGTTGCAGATTTTTTTGCCGAAAGGTTAAATGTTGATGTAATTGATATTGAGCCTAAAAAATCTACCGAAAAATTAATCTCCGATTTAGCTATAATTGTTTTCCCTGTATATTGCCAGAATATTCCAACACCGGTTAAATCAGTACTTCCCCTTATTAAAGCAGAAAAATTTATTATAATAGCAACTTATGGCAAAAAATCTTTCGGTAATGTTATTTATAATGCTTCAAAGTTAATTAGCGGTAAAGTGATTGCTGCCGCTTACGTGCCAATCGGACATACTTATTTAAACCAAGAAGTCGATTTTGATTTTTCTTTATTGGAACCAATTTTGGATTGTATTTCAAACACAAAAGCTATTGAAATACCTAAATATTTTAAAAATCCGTTAGCAGACTTTTTTCCTAAAATCAGAAGTCAAATTGGTGTGAAAATCAAAAGCACAAATGCTTGTAACGGATGTGGTTTGTGCACCGAAAAATGTGTTATGATGGCAATTTCTAAAGGTGAAATTAACAGTAACTGTATTCGTTGTCTTAGATGTGTTGATATTTGTCCGAATAATGCATTAAATGTAAAGTATAATTGTTTTTTAAAAACGTATTTAAAAAACATAAATAATAAAAAGTTTAAACTTTATTGTAACGGAAATAATAATGATAAAAAAAACAGAGGTTATAAATGATTATAGACATTCACACCCACACATTTCCCGATAAAATAGCAGAGTTAGCAGTTTCAAAGCTCTCGGCTACAGGTCATATTCCTTATTTTTCTAACGGTACAGCTTCGGGGCTTAAAGCATCTATGGAAAATGCCGGTATTGATTATTCGGTTGTTTTGCCCGTTGCCACCAATCCTTTAAAGCTCGAATCAATGAACACCTTTTCAATTGAGAATAACGGTAAGGATAATCTTGTTTATTTTGGCGCTATGCATCCCGATTCACCTGATTGGAAAGAGGAGCTGGAGCGACTCTCACAAAACGGAATAAAGGGCATAAAAATACATCCCGTTTATCAGGATGTTGATATTGACGATATTAGGTATATTAGAATTTTAAGCCGAGCCGCCGAGCTTGGGCTTGTTGTTTTAATGCATTCGGGTGACGATATAGGTTTTCCCGGTGCCGTTCGTTGCTCACCTAAAATGACGGCAAACGCCTTAAAGCAGGTTGGGGATATGAAAATAATCCTCGCCCATATGGGTGGTTGGAAAAATTGGCAGGAGGTTGCAGAAAATTTAGCTAATACCTCTGCAATGCTGGATACCGCCTTTGCTTTGGGTAAAATAACACCTTTGGATAATTCTTTTTCGGATGATTTTTTGAATTTGCTTAATGAAAAAGAATTTTTAAAGCTTGTTAAGGCTTTTGGTGTAGACAGAATTTTATTTGGAACAGACAGTCCTTGGACCGACCAAAAGCAAAGTCTGGAGCTTATAAAAAATCTACCTCTTGAGGATGATGAAAGGAATAAAATTATTGGTGAAAATGCTCTTAAGCTTTTAGGAAAAATATAATTTAAATATCTGAAAGGTGAACAGTATGCTTGAAAACAAAATTGCAATTGAAAATGTTTCCAAGGAATTGGAGCAATGTTGGATAAACCCCTTTAAAATGCCTTTTGAAAGCGTAAAAGGGTTATCTGAATTGGCGGTTTCCAAAGAGGAAATTTTTGATGCAGAGCAAAGACTTTTAAGATTTGCCCCCTTTATTAAAAAGGAATTTCCCGAAACGGCTCAAAATAGCGGTATAATTGAATCACCGCTTTTGGAAATCAACCAAATGAAGGCGGCTCTTAATAATAATGGGCATAAAATTTGCGGTAGATTATTTTTGAAATTGGATAGTCATTTGCCTATTGCGGGTTCGGTTAAGGCGCGAGGCGGCATTTACGAGGTGTTAAAGCACGCCGAAAGCCTTGCCGTTTCTAACGGACTTATAAAAGAGAGCGAAAACTACGAAAAGCTTTCTGAATTTAAAGAGTTTTTTAAGGATTATACTGTTCAGGTAGGCTCTACGGGAAATCTTGGTATGTCTATAGGTATCATAAGCGCCGCTATTGGCTTTAGTGTAAAAATACATATGTCGGCTGATGCCAAAAAGTGGAAAAAGGATTTGCTTCGTAGTAAGGGTGTTGAGGTTATAGAGTATGCCGATGATTATACCTATGCGGTTGAGCAGGGCAGAAAGGCTTCTGCAGAAAATCCCAAAAGTTATTTTGTTGATGATGAATGGTCAAAGGATTTGTTTTTAGGTTATTCTGTAGCGGCTAATCGTCTTAAAAATCAGCTTGAAGAATTAAAAATAACCGTAGATGAAAAACACCCCTTATTTGTTTATATTCCCGCAGGGGTAGGCGGTGCACCGGGCGGAATAAGTTATGGACTTAAATTCTTGTTTGGTGATAATGTTCACTGCTTTTTTGCAGAGCCTACTGCTTTTCCGTCGGTAATGCTTGGAATTTCAACAGGACTATATGAAAAAGCAAATGTTAAAGATTACGGTGTTGTTGGTAAATCCAATGCGGACGGACTTGCTTGTCCTGCACCGTCAGGATTTGTTACAAGAATTATGCAAAATCATCTTTCGGGCGATTTTACGGTAAAAGATAAGAGCCTCTTTAATTATTTGAGGCTCCTTTATAGCAGTGAAAATATTAAAATTGAACCCTCTGCCTGTGCAGGCTTTGAGGGGGCAATTAAGCTTTTGGAATATGATAATACAAAAGAGTATTTAAAAAATAACAACATTACGGATGATGTTCTTCAAAATTCCACACATATAGTGTGGGCAACGGGCGGTAAAATGGTGCCCGAAGAAAATTTTAATGAGTTTTTAAATACATCGGTTTAGATTATGTTATTTATCCTTATTAAACCCAAAAAGCTTCTCTGCAAACCAAACCGAATTTACGCTAAAGGTTTTATTATTTAGGTAGTTTAAAATATCGGCATCTTCGGTGAATTTAAAGGTCAGCTTATAAGAATAGAGGGTTTGTTTTGAAAAACCTAACTTTTTATCTTCTTTAAGCTTGCCGTATTTACCATCACCAAGCAGGGGATGACCGATTGATGCAAAATGGGCTCTTATCTGGTGGGTTCGTCCCGTTATAAGCTCAACCTCAACCAGTGATAAATTATCCTTTTCTGCCAAAACCTTATATTTGGTTTTTACCGTTTTGTTGCTGTCGGTCTTTTTCTTTTCTAAAAATACTTGATTTTTTTCTTCATCTTTGAACAAAAATCCTTCAAGTAACCCTTCTTTTTGTTTTAATCTTCCGTGAACTATGGCAAGGTAACGCTTGTCAAGTTCACGGGTTTTTATTTTATCGCAAAGAATTTTAAGTGCCGCCGCATTTTTTGCCGCAATAACAATTCCGCCTGTGTTGCGGTCTATTCTGTTGGCAAGGGCGGGGGAGAAGCTGTTTTCCTCAGCGGGATTATATTCACCCTTTTTATACAGATAGTGGCAAATTCTTGAGATAAGAGTGTCACGATATTCGTTTTTGTCGGGGTGAACCAAAAGCCCCTGCTTTTTATCAACCAAAAGTATGTTTTCATCCTCATAAACCACATCAATTTTGTCGGATGCCGATAAAAAGTCGTATTTTGGCTCAACTTTAGCGCCGAATTCATCGGGTATGTAGGCTTCAATAACATCGCCGATCTGTGGCTTAAAGGCAATATCGGTGCGTTTGCCGTTAAGCTTGATTTTTTTCATTCTAATGTATTTGTACATAAGTGATTTAGGTAGAGTTGGCATAAGCTTTTGAATTAACTTATCCATTCTCATTCCCGCATCATTTTTACCTATTTCATAGCGTAACATTTTATCTCTCCAAAAAACAATTTACTATATTTTATCATAAAATTTCAATTTTTTAAAGTGTAATTTATATTTTTTACATTTTTACAATAAAACTATTGCAAAATGCGACAAAATCTAATATAATAGTAAAATAGTATACTTGTGTCCCTTATGTCTATATGGGGAAAATAATATAAACAGAGGTTTAAAAGTTATGGCAAGCAATGAAAAAATGGTAAAAGATATTACGGCAATGGATGAAGACTTTGCCAAATGGTATACCGATATTGTTAAAAAAGCAGAGCTTATTGAATATACCAGCGTTAAGGGCTGTATGGTTATAAGACCTTATGGTTATGCTATATGGGAGAATATGCAAAGAATTTTAGACGGAATGTTTAAGGCAACAGGTCACGAAAATGTTTGTATGCCTATGTTTATTCCCGAAAGCTTGCTCCAAAAGGAAAAAGACCATGTTGAAGGCTTCGCTCCCGAGGTTGCCTGGGTTACCCACGGCGGTAGCGAGAAGCTGGAGGAGCGTCTTTGTGTTCGTCCCACCTCCGAAACACTTTTCTGTGAGCATTATGCAAATATAATCCATTCTCACCGCGACCTTCCCAAGCTTTACAATCAGTGGGTAAGTGTTGTTCGTTGGGAGAAAACCACCCGTCCCTTCCTTCGTTCAAGAGAGTTTTTATGGCAGGAGGGACATACAATCCACGCAACCGCTAATGAGGCTATTGAAGAAACCGAGCGTATGCTTAATGTTTATGCCGATTTTTGCGAAAACTATCTTGCAATGCCTGTTGTTAAGGGCAAGAAGACCGAAAGTGATAAATTCGCAGGTGCCGTTTCAACCTACGCTATTGAGGCTTTAATGCATGACGGTAAAGCCCTTCAGGCAGGTACATCTCACTATTTCGGTGATGGCTTTGCTAAGGCTTTTGGTATTCAGTATGCTAATAAGGAAAATAAATTAGAGCATCCCCATCAAACCTCCTGGGGTGTTACAACCCGTCTTATCGGCGCAATTATTATGACTCACGGTGATGATAACGGTCTTGTTTTACCTCCCGCAGTTGCCCCCACTCAGCTTGTTATTATTCCTATCGCTGCTCATAAACCGGGCGTTATAGAAAAGGCAGAGGAGTTAGAGGCAAGAATTAAAAACATCTGCCGCGTTAAAACCGATAAGAGCGACCAATCTCCGGGATGGAAATTTGCCGAATATGAAATGAAGGGCGTTCCTCTCCGTTTGGAAATCGGCCCTAAGGATATTGAAAATAATCAGTGCGTTATCGTTCGCAGAGACAACAGAGAAAAATATTTCGTAAGCTTGGACGAGCTTGAAACAAAAATCCCCGAGCTGTTGGCAGAGGTTCATAAGGGGCTTTATGAAAAAGCTCTTAAAAACAGAGAAAACCGCACCTATGCCTGTACCTCTATTGAAGAAATCAAAAATGTTTTGGCTGAAAAGGGCGATGGCTTTATTAAGGCTATGTGGTGCGAGGATGAGGCGTGTGAGGACAAGGTTAAGGAAGAAACAGGCGCAGGTTCTCGCTGTATGCCTTTAGAACAAGAGGTTATTTCTGATAAATGTGTTTGTTGCGGTAAACCTGCCAAAAAATTGGTTTACTGGGGCAAAGCATATTAAACAAGGTGATTTTTAAATGAAAAGTCTTAATAAAAAACTTTATTTGGTTATTTCTGTTTGTTTGCTTGTGCTTTGCTTTTCTTTAAGCGCATTGGCTACAGGGGTAGATAATACAAGCTCAACCACTTCTACATCGTCACAAGAAACGGTTACAACAAGCTCAAGCACACCTTCCGAAACCGAGTCAAGCGATACCGAAGGTTCTTCTTCCAATGTTGATGGCGAAAATTCTTCTGATTTATCAAGTGATTTGGAAGATGAAAATGAAAGCGGTGATTTAAGCTCAGCCGAATCGGATTTATCGGGCAGCTCTGAAATTACATCGGGTGATGAAGATGAGTCGGATTCTGAAGATACTTCTTCGAGCAAAACTTCATCCAAAAAGCCCAGCTATGGAAATATAGGTGGCTATGTTGATGATGAAGCCGATACCTCAGGCTGGGGCGACGGTGAGGATGAAGACTCCTCTCAGCTTGTTAGCGCAGGTACAACCGAGAAAAAGGATAATAAAAATATCACAGACTATACAAGTCTTTTGTGGATTTTAATCTGGATACCCATATTGTTGATTTTGGGTTCGGTTGGTGCCCTTGTTTTCGTTAACAGAAAGGCATTTGTAGAAGCAGAGGAGTTATATTCCGATACAGATGATTTAAATCCTCCAAAAAGGAAAAAACTTTCTGCTACCGAAAAAGCTAAGCGTAAAAATAATCATAAAAACCGTACAAATGTTTACAAGCCTCGTGATTAGAGGTGTTGACAAATCGCAGTTTATCTGTAATAATATAGGTAGGAGAGAAATATGCGAGTTATTACCGGCACAGCGCGTGGAAAAAAATTAATCACCGCCGAGGGTATGGATGTTCGCCCAACCCCTGAAAGGGTTAAAGAGGCTTTGTTTAGTGCCATTCAGTTTGATATTGAAGGCAGAGCCGTTTTAGACCTGTTTGCAGGTTCGGGACAGCTTGGAATTGAAGCCCTTAGTCGAGGCGCCGAAAAGGCTGTTTTTGTAGACCAAAGCCCCATTTCCATTGACCATATCAACAAAAATCTAAAAACCACCGAGCTTGCTGATAAAGCAAAGGTTATCAGGGGAGATTATACCGCAGTTTTGCTTGGTATGACCGAAAAATTTGACTATGTATTTTTAGATCCGCCATATGCTTCGGGAGCTTTAGAAAAAGCATTAAAGCTTGTTCAAAAAAATGTTAAGGATTTTGGTATTATAATCTGTGAGCATCCTAAAGAGCAGGCTTTACCCGACGAGGTTGACGAGTTCAAAATAAAAAAACAATATCGTTACGGAAAGGTTTTTGTTACCTTCTATGCAAGAAAGGGTGCTTTGGATGAATGATATAATAGCCGTTTGTCCCGGCAGCTTTGACCCTGTAACGGTAGGACATATTGATATTATAAGCAGAGCCGCCCAAATGTTTTCAGAGGTTGTGGTTGTTGTAATGCAAAACTGTGCCAAATCACCCTGTTTTACGGTTGAGGAACGCAAAGAAATGCTAAGGCAGGCAACGGCAGAGCTTAAAAATGTTCGCGTTGATTCCTTTGAAGGACTGCTTGCCGACTATACAAAAAAAATCGGCGCGGGCGCAATTGTTAAGGGTTTACGCGCAATGTCTGACTTTGAATATGAGTTTCAGATGGCGCTTACCAATAAAAAACTTAATCCCAATACCGAAACTGTCTTTTTAACTACAAGAGCAGAAAATATGTACTTAAGCTCCAGTATGGTTAAGCAAATCGGCAGTATGGGTGGGGATATTTCGGATTTTGTTCCGAAGGAGCTTGCAGAAAAAATCGTAGAGAGATTAAAAAATCAATAATTTTTGTATTATGAAAGGAAGTATTTATTTATGAACATGGAAGAATTACTTGAACAGATTGATGAAGCGTTGGATGACGGTACTAAGCTTTTTGGTAGAAAAACAGTTGTAGATGTTGAAAAAATTCGCGCGCTTATTGATGAGCTTCGCCTTAATATGCCCAGCGAAATCAAGCAGGCAAGAGGTATTGTAGCTGACCGTGCCGATATTATCACAAACGCTAAAAAGGAAGCAGATGCAATTATCCGCAATGCTGAGGAGCGCGCAAAAGCCTTGATTGCTCAAGAGGAAATCACCCGTCTTGCACAGGAAAAAGCAGGTGAGATTATCTCTGCAGCACAAACCAAGAGCAGAGAAATGCGTAAAGCAGCTCAGGATTTTGTTGATGACCTTATGCGTCGCTGTGATGATGGCCTTACTGCTAATCTTGCAGAAATCCGCAAAACTCGTGCATCTTTAAAACAGCAAATCCCCGCCGCACAGCCTACAAATAAATAATTCTAAAGTTTCAAACATAACTTCCCTCTACCTTTATATAACAGAGGGAAGTATTATTCTTTTTATGGTATTATATAATTTATGAATACTAAAAAACATTTTTTTACAACCTATGATTTGATTTTAAGTGCCCTTTTTATTGCGCTTATTACGGTGGGAGCATTTATCAAAATCCCACTCGGCGCAGTACCAATCACCTTGCAGTTTATGTTTGTACTGCTTGCAGGGCAAATATTATTGCCCAAAAATGCAGCAATAACATTACTGATTTATACCGCTATGGGTCTTTTGGGACTTCCCGTTTTTTCGGGCAGTGGGGGATTTAGTTATGTTTTAAACCCCACTTTTGGGTATATTGTGGGATTTATTTTTGCATCTGTTATAATAAGCGCTATTTCACATAAAGGCAAACCAACGCTTGCACGGTATATTTTTGCAAATTTTGTTGGCTTTGTTACGGTTTATACCTTTGGATTAATTTACTACATTTTGTTAAGTGTTTTTTATTTCGGCGAGGTTTTAGATTTAGGCTCTGTTTTATTAATGGGCTTTGTGGTTTTTATACCAACCGATTTTGCATTTTGCATATTAACTGCGGTGATATCCAAGCGAATTAAACCATTCATCGCAAGGAAAACAACATAATTATTGTGTTTAATCACTTGTTTTTACACAATATACTGAGCAATATTACGAAACGGGCATTAAAAATCATACTTTTTTTGCCAAAAATGAAAAAAATGCATAAAACCGCGTAAAAATAGTATTTTTTGCTTGACAAAGCGGATTAAAAATAATATAATAATCATTGTGACAATTGGGGTGAACCTATGGTTCTTGATTTAAAAGGCTTTTTTAATGGTGGAAATCGTGAGCTTAAAATTGATACTGAGCTTGATTTTTCCAAAGAGGAATATGGTGGAGAGTATATTTTTCCTACACCTGTTTCGGTAGTTGGTAAGGTTTCCAATAAGGCAGATGTAACACATATTGATTTGGTTTGCAAGGCAGTGGTTAAAAAGTCTTGTGACCGTTGCGGCAGTTTAACCGAAAAGGAATTAACTGTTAATATCAATCGTGTTGCGGTAAATCAGTTAGAGGGCGAGGAGGATTATGAAATTCTTCTTATTCCCGATGAAAAACTGGATTTATTTGAACTGTGCTTTGGTGAAATCTTATTAGCCTTACCTATGAAGCATCTTTGCAGTGAGGATTGCAAAGGTATTTGTCCGAGTTGCGGCAAAAACCTTAACAATGGCAGCTGCGGATGTGTTACCAAAAGCATTGACCCCCGACTGGAAGTTTTGGCGAAGCTGCTAGAGCAAGACCAAGAAGATTGATTTAATATAAGGAGGCGCTGAATAATGGCAGTACCGAAGAGAAAAACATCAAAGGCTAGACGCGATAAGAGACGTTCAAATGTTTGGAAGATTTCTGCTCCCGCACTTGTAAAGTGTTCTTGCGGTGAGTATAAGAGACCTCACAGACTTTGCCCCGCTTGCGGACGTTATGACGGTCGTGAAGTTGTTAAGGTTGAAGCTTAATCTTTAGACAGTCCAAAGTATAGAGAAGGTCTTATTGTCCTTCTCTATTTTTTTGTTTTTGAATGAAGGATAGGAGGGGAAGAAATGTCGGTTTTAATACGCTCGGTAGAGGAGGGTTCGCCTGCTTATAAGGCGGGTATACAGCCCGAAAGCAGACTAATTTCGATAAATAAAAATGAAATTTGCGATGTTCTTGATTATCGTTTTTATCAAAATGAAAAGCGTCTTAAATTAAAGGTAGAAACCAATGGTAAAATTAAAAGCTATCGCATAAAAAAGGAAGAATATGAAGAAATAGGCTTGGTTTTTGATACCTATTTAATGGATGAGCAACGCTCCTGTAAAAATAAGTGTGTCTTCTGCTTTATTGACCAATTGCCCAAAGGTATGCGTGACACCCTTTATTTTAAGGATGATGATTCCAGACTTTCCTTTCTTTTTGGCAATTATATTACCCTTACAAATATTACAGAGCACGAAATTGAGCGCATAATCAAGCTCCATATAAGTCCTATAAATATTTCGGTTCATACTACAAATCCTGAACTTAGATGCAAAATGATGAATAATCGTTTTGCGGGAGAGTCTTTAGCCGTTTTATATAGGTTGGCAGAGGCAGGTATTGCAATAAACTGCCAATTGGTTCTTTGTCCTGACTATAATGACGGTGATGAGCTTCGCAGGTCATTAAGCGATTTAATATCCTTGCCTACCGTTCAAAGCATAGCCGCCGTCCCCGTTGGACTTACGGCGCATAGAGATGGCTTAGCTCCTCTTAAGCCCTTTAATAAAGAAACCGCCTCCGCCGTTTTGGATATTTTGAATGAATTTTCTGATTTAACCCTTGAAAAATACGGCAAACGCAAGGTTTTCGGTTCGGATGAGTTTTATATTTTATCCGAAAGGGATATACCCGAAGTGTCATATTATGAGGATTTTTTACAACTGGAAAACGGCGTTGGAATGTGGTCTCTTTTTATGAGCGAAGCAGTATCGGCAATTGAAAATGATTTTGCTGATACCGTTTTGGAAAAGACAAGAAAAATTACGGTTGCTACGGGTGAGTCGGCGTATCCGTTAATTAAAAATATTGTTGACATTAGCACAAAAAAATGGCATAATTTATATTGTAGTGTAAAGCCTATTAAAAACAAGTTTTTCGGCGGTCATATTACGGTTACGGGGCTTGTTACGGGCGGCGATTTAATTGAGCAGTTAAAGGATGAAGAGCTTGGAGAAAGCCTTTTAATTTCTGCTTCAATGCTTCGCTATGAAAAAGATAAGTTTTTAGATGATGTTACCGTTGAGCAGGTTGAAAAGGCTTTAAATGTTAAAGTTTTAATTATAGAGAATGATGGATTTGAATTTGTTTCAAATCTTTTAGGAAATTAGGTGATAAATATGTCAAAACCTATAGTTGCGGTTGTGGGAAGACCTAATGTTGGTAAATCCACCTTGTTTAATAAGCTTATTGGGCAAAGAATGTCCATTGTTGATGATACTCCCGGTGTTACAAGAGATCGTATATTCGGCGATGCCGAGTGGCTGGGCAGAGAAATTACCCTTGTTGATACAGGTGGTATTGAGCCCAAAACAGATGATTTAATTTTATCAAAAATGCGTGAACAAGCGGCATTGGCTATTGATATGGCAAGCGTTATTATGTTCATAACCGACCTTAAATCGGGTGTTTTAGCGGCAGATATGGAAATTGCGGCTATGCTTCAGCGCTCGGGAAAGCCCATTGTTCTTTGCGTTAATAAATGTGATACTGTTGGCGGAACTCCACCCGAATTTTATGAGTTTTACAATTTGGGACTGGGTGACCCTATTGCCGTTTCGGCGGCACACGGTCACGGTACGGGTGATTTGCTTGATGCTGTTTTTGAATATCTTCCCGATGGAGAAGAAACCGAAGAAGAACAGGATACAATTAATGTTGCTATTATAGGTAAGCCAAACGCGGGAAAATCCTCTTTGGTTAATAAGGTGTTGGGTGAGGATAGACTCATTGTATCCAACATTGCAGGTACCACCCGTGATGCAATTGATACCAAGGTTGTAGTCGGTGACCAAAAGTACAATCTTATTGATACTGCGGGACTTCGCAGACAAAGTAAGGTTATTGATAAAATCGAAAAATACAGCGTTTTAAGAGCCAAAATGGCTATTGACCGTTCGGATGTTTGCGTTATTATGCTTGATGCTGCTGAGGGCTTTACCGAGCAGGATTCAAAGGTTGCAGGTCTTGCCTTAGAGCAGGGAAAAGCGTGTATAATTGCTGTTAATAAATGGGATTTGGTTGAAAAGGATGGCACCACAATGGACTCATATCGCAAACGCCTTATGAAGGATTTTTCCTTTATGTCCTTTGCGCCAATAATCTTTATTTCGGCTAAAACAGGTCAGAGAATTGAAAGACTTTTTGAGCTTGTTAAGTTTGTTCATCAACAAAATTCAATGAGAATTTCCACGGGTATGCTCAATGATATTTTGGCAGATGCAACCGCAAGGGTTCAGCCCCCAAGTGATAAGGGTAAGCGTCTTAAAATTTATTATATGACTCAGGCTTCCACAAGACCTCCAACATTTGTGTGTTTTTGCAATCGTAAAGAGTTGTTTCATTTTTCTTATCAACGCTATTTGGAAAATCAAATTCGCTCCACCTTTGGTCTCGAAGGCACCCCTGTTCGTTTTGTTATACGCGAGCGCGGTGATACTAAGGGTGAATAAATTATTTTTGTGAGGGATACTAATGGATATAATGCTGGTTGTTATTGCCGCATTGCAGGCTTATGTTTTGGGCAGTATTAATTTTGCCGTAATTTTTACAAATTTATTTACCAAAAAGGATGTTCGTGATTTTGGTAGCGGTAATGCAGGTATGACTAATGTTTTGCGTGTTGCGGGACCTCTACCCGGAATTTTAACCTTCCTTTGTGATGCCGCAAAGGGTGCAGTTGCCTGTTTTATAGGCAGATATGTTATTTTCGATTATTTAGTTAAGAATTATCCCGACCGCGCAGATTTCTATTTACCTATATACGGTGCATTATTCTGTGGTGTTTTCTGTATGTTAGGTCACGTTTTTCCTGCGTTTTTCCAATTAAAAGGCGGCAAAGCGGTTGCAGTTTCGGTAGGTATTTTTGCTATAGTCGATTGGAGATGCATTTCGGTTGCCTTGGGAATATTTGTAATAGTTTTGCTTATAAGCAGAATAATTTCAATTAGTTCACTTATTGCTACTGCATCAATGCCGGTTTGTATTGCTCTTTTCCAGCGTAATACGGGTGAAAAGGTTTGGGTTTCTGTTTTACTAACCCTTGTTATGGCTCTTATAATTTATCTAAAACACATTGAAAATATTAAACGCTTGCTAAAGGGTGAAGAAAAACCAATCTTTGGCAAAAATAAAAAGGAAAAATAGTTTATGAAAATTTCTGTTTTAGGTTCTGGTGGTTGGGGTATTGCATTGGCTATATCCGCTAACCGTAATGGTCATCAGGTGCTTTTATGGTCACCCTTTGAAGGGGAGGTTAATGAGCTTTTATTCTCAAGAGAGAGCAAAAAACTTTTAAAGGGCGTAAAAATACCCGAGAATATTGCTATTACAACAAATCTTTCTCTTGTTGAAAATAGCGATATAACAATTATTGCAACACCGTCTATTGCCGTTAGGGAAACGGCAGTAAGACTCAAAGGCATAAAAAATACAGGAATTGTTGTTAATGTTGCAAAGGGCTTTGAGGCAGAGAGCTTAAAAAGACTTTCTGAGGTTATTTCGGATGAAATTTCTGCTCCCGTTGTTGTTATGTCGGGACCTTCTCACGCTGAGGAGGTTGCCAGAAAGGTTCCTACATCATTAGTCGCTTGCAGTAAAAACAGTGAAGCAGCAAAGACTGTTATAGAAGCCTTTTCTAATGAGTTTTTCAGGCTTTATACCAATGAAGATATGGTTGGCGTTGAGCTTGGGGGCGCCCTTAAAAATATAATAGCCGTTGCGGCAGGTGTTTGCGATGGGTTAGGTCTTGGTGATAATACCCGCGCTGCCCTTATAACCCGCGGACTCACCGAAATTGCCCGTTTAGGTGTGGCTTTAGGTGCTAAGGAGCGTACCTTTGCAGGGCTTTCGGGTATTGGTGATTTAATTGTTACTTGTACCTCTAAGCATAGTCGTAATCATCGCTTTGGCGAACTTATAGGGCAGGGAGTAGGTGTTAAGGAAGCCTTGGATGAGGTAGGTACGGTAGAGGGCTATTATGCAACCGCACTTGCCTATAAGCTTGCTAGTAAGGTTGGGGCAGAAATGCCTATAATTTCAAAATGCTATAATGTTTTGTATGAAAATGCAGATGTTAAGGATGTTATAAAGGATCTTATGCTTAGACCTATTCGTGATGAGCAAGAATCGCTTTGGATTAGCAAACGCGATTAAAAAGTCTGTTAATAAAAAGGAATGAGAATTAATAATGGCAGTACAAGATATGTTAAGAAATGTTGCTATAATTGCTCACGTTGACCACGGAAAAACCACATTAGTTGATGAGCTTTTAAAACAAAGCGGTACCTTCAGAACCAACGAACAGGTTCAGGACCGTGTTATGGACTCTAACGATTTAGAGCGCGAACGCGGTATTACTATCCTTTCTAAAACCACCAGCGTTAGATACGGTGACTATAAAATTAATATTGTAGATACCCCCGGACACGCTGATTTTGGCGGCGAGGTTGAACGCATACTTATGATGGTAGACGGCGTTTTGCTTTTGGTAGATGCCTTTGAGGGCTGTATGCCTCAAACCCGTTTTGTACTTAAAAAGGCTTTAGGACTCGGCAAAAAGGTTATTGTTGTTGTAAATAAAATAGATAGACCAATGGCTAGACCTTTAGAGGTTGTTGATGAGGTGTTGGATTTATTTATTGAGCTTGGCGCAGATGATGACCAAATAGAATTCCCCGTTGTTTTTGCTTCGGGTAGAGATGGTTATGCCAGTCTTTCCCCTGAGCATCCAACCGATAATTTAAAGCCCCTTTTCGATATTATAGTAAAAGAAATTGACCCACCTAAGGGTGATATAAAAGGTCCGTTACAAATTCTTTTCTCTAACATAGACTATGATGATTATTTAGGTAGAATTGGTGTCGGTCGTGTTGAACGCGGTGAGGTTAAGCTAGGTCAAACCGTAACACTCTGTCATCGTGACGGAAAAAATCAAAATGTAAAAATATCCAAGCTTTTTGTTTATGAAGGACTTAAACGCTTTGAGGTTGAAAGTGCTGCGGCAGGTGAGATTATATCGGTTGCAGGCATTAATGATATTAATATTGGTGAAACAGCCTGTGCTACCGACCATATTGACCCCTTGCCCTTTGTTAAGATTGATGAGCCTACGCTTGCAATGAATTTTATGGTTAATAATTCACCCTTTGCAGGTAAGGAGGGCAAGTTTGTTACATCCCGAAATCTTAGAGACCGACTCTTTAAAGAGGTTCAAACAAATGTAAGCCTTAGAGTTGAAGAAACCGACTCTGCCGATACCTTCAAGGTTTCGGGCAGAGGCGAATTGCACCTTTCCATTTTAATAGAAACAATGCGTAGAGAAGGTTATGAGTTTCAAGTTTCTCCTCCAAATGTTATTTATAAAAAGGATGAGGACGGAAATCTTTTAGAGCCTATTGAGCTATTAATGATTGAGGTACCTGAGGAGTATGTTGGCGCGGTTATGGAGCGACTTGGTACTCGTAAGGCAGAAATCAGAAATATGGGTACCCGTGAAGGTGGTGCATCTCATCTTGAGTTTTTAATCCCCGCACGCGGACTTTTAGGTTATCGCTCTCAGTTTTTAACCGATACTAACGGAAACGGCATTATGAACCACATTTTCTACGGCTATGAGCCCTACAAGGGTGACATTGAAAGTCGTAATACAGGTTCCATTATTGTTCACGAAACAGGTGAAACAACAGGCTACGGTCTTTTTAATACCCAAAGCCGCGGCAGATTGTTTATTGGTCCCGGTGAGCCCGTATACGAAGGTATGATTGTTGGCGAAAATCCTAAGAATGAAGATATTGTTTGTAATGTTTGCAAAAGAAAACAGGCTACAAATATGCGTGCCGCAGGTTCTGATGATGCTTTAAAGCTGGTTCCTCATAGTGTTCTTAGTCTTGAACAGTCCTTGGAATTTATTAAAAATGATGAGCTTGTTGAAGTAACTCCCGAATCCATAAGACTTAGAAAACGAATTTTAAGTAAAGAGCTTAGAATGAAGGCAGAATCTAAAAATAAAGGTTAGATTTATGAATTATATTTTAATGGATTTAGAATGGAACGACGCTTATTGCAAAAAAGTTAACGGGTTTGTTAATGAGATTGTTGAAATTGGCGCTGTGAAGTTAGATGAGAATTTTAATGAGATTGACCGTTTTTCACAAATAGTTCGTTCTGCAATTACCAATAGGTTAAGCACCAGATTTAAAGAGTTAACAGGAATGACCAATGAGCAAATGCAGGAGGGTATTTCCTTTTCCGAAGCCCTTGAAAAGTATAAAAAATGGGCAGGTGAGGACACCGTTACTCTTACCTGGAGTAATTCTGATTTACATACCTTATATCATAACTGCGTTAATTTTATCGGTGATTACAAAGCAGCAGAAATCGGTAAATATGTGGATTTGCAAAAGTATTTTCAGCATGAGCTAAGTCTTATTGGTAAAAATCAAAAAAATCAGATTTCTCTTGCCAATGCTGCAATTTTATTTGGGATTGATTTTGAAAGCGAAACACTACACCACGCCTTGGATGATAGCTACATTGCCGCCGCTATTCTTAGAAAATGCTATGTAAAAGAGCGTTTTGAAGCCTTTATTATTGATACAAGTAATGAGAATTTTTATAAAAGAATGATGTATAAGGCGCGGTATATTCAGGATATGTCCGATCCTGCAATCGATAAAGAGCAGCTTATCGTTAACTGTCCAAAGTGTAAAAACAAAGCAAATCGCAATACCTCGTGGCATCTTAAAATGCCTTGGTTTCACGCTTCATTTTTTTGTGATAACTGTAAATATAAATTCAAAGCCGCCATTGCCCTTAAAAAATTATATGATAGGGTAGAGGTTAAAAAGAGAGTTTTTGAATCAAAGTCCAGAAGCTCTTCTCAAAGAAAATCGGGTGAGAATGAAAGAACTAAAAAATCCTTAGTAAAAACAAAATAATTATAATAAAAACAATCTCTCTTCAAACAATAGTTTTGATTAGGAGGTTGTTTTTGTATGAAAAAATATTTTTTATTATTTTCTTTTTGTCTTATTTTGGTTGTTTGTATCTCTCAAATACCAAATATTTCAAATCAGCTTGCAGAGGAATGTTATACTCTTTCGGTGGTTAATGGCGAAGCAATAGAAAGTGTTTCGTGCAAGGGTGTTATTGAGGAAGCATATGATGGCTTTATTGCAAGGGTTCAAATAAGCGAGGAAGATATTAATAGGGTAAAGGTTGGTCAAATGACCGAGGTTTCTTGCAAGGCTTTGGGCAAAAAAACACTGCGTGGTAAGGTTAAGGAACTTTCAAACTATGCTTATAAGGTGGTATATGGAGGAGTTAACATTACGGTTATTGATGCTGTAATAGACTTTGAAGAGGATTATGAGGGCTTAAAATCAGGCTATAGCGTTACGGCAGAAATTATTTATACCGAGCTTAAAAACGCAAATATTTTGCCATTTGAGGGTGTAGCTCAGGAAAAAAACGGAAGGTATTATGTCTACCGTATTGATGATAATTGGGCGGTTAAGGAATATGTTGATATTGCTTTTGAGGATGAAAAGGGCGCAGTTGTTTTAGGTGAATGTAATTTTAAAACAATATGCGAGGAGCCTCAAAAACTTTCGGGCGATTTTGTGAGGATTAAAAATGTTGGGGATAATTAAGTTTTGTGTTTTCGGGCTAAAACAACAAAAGGCAAGAACGGCATTAATTTCTCTGAGCATTGCCATTGGGGTTTTTTCGGTGCTTATTATCAGTATTATAAGTGATAACGGTGTTAATTTAATAAACGGCGAGCTTGATTCCTTAGGAATTTGCGGAGTAAGTATTTCAAAATCGGCAACCGAAAATGAAGATTTATTTTCAAATGAAGATTTAAAGAATATTAAAGGTCAAAACTATGTTGAAAGTGCAACTCCTGTAATAACCCAAACCGGATACTTAAAAAATGCCGATAATTCTGCCGCCTTAATTTGTGGTATTGATGAAAATGCTAAAAGTGTTATTTCGGTTGAAACTGTTAGTGGTGAAAAAATTAAATATTCGGATATCGCCTTAAAAAATGCGGTTTGTCAAATAGATGAACAAACCGCAAAAGAGCTTTTTGATAACAGAAATCCCATTGGTAAAACCATTGATGTATTTTTGTGCGGAGAGGTTACAACCTTTAAGGTTGTTGGAATTGTAAAACCTGGTAGCAGTGTTTTGCAAACATCGGTGGGAGATTTGTTACCCAATATTATTTATGTACCCTTCACCACTTTGCAAAAAATTACGGGAAATTCTAAAATTAGCCAGATTGCAGTGAATTTTTCGGAAGAATTTTCTAACGATATATGTATTGAAAAAATAAAATCGGTTGTTGGAAATAAAAAAATATATTCATCATCCCTTAAGGTGGAAGACCTTAATAAGCAACGGGATACACTTAATAATCTTTTAAACATTATAACAGTTGTATTAAAATTAATAGGCGGAATTTCTCTGATAGTTTCGGGAATAGGTATTATGACAATAATGCTTGTAACCGTTAATGAAAAAACAAAGGAAATAGGCATAAAAAAATCCATTGGCGCTAAAAAATCCAATATTGTTTTTGAATTTATTTTTGAATCGGCAATGATTTCTGCCATAGGTGGATTTGTTGGGGTGATTTTAACAGTAATAGCTACTTTTGTGGCTAAAATGTTTTTTAATATGTCGGTTGCAGTTGATTTTAAAACCGTTTTAATCACTTTTTCAGTATCTGTTTTATGCGGGGTTGTTTTTGGGGTATATCCCGCCTTAAAGGCTTCAAACCTAAAGCCAATAGATGCTCTCAGAAGCGAATAGCATATTTTTATATACGCATATTTTGTGTGCGTATTACATAAGGTTTACGAGTATTGGGGCGAAGCAGAGCGAGAAATTTGTGTTTCAAAACTCGGTTTAAGTTTAAAATTTGATTAAAATTTTCAATATTGTATAATACTTTAATATGAACAAATCTTTTACTTGACAATAGGGCTGTTTGCGGGTAAAATTAATATTGGATATATTTATGTATTTTTTGATTTTTTTAAAACAAAACTCATTATATTTTATGATATTTAAATACGGCTACATATATTATTTTTTGAAAACGGAGGTTATTTAATGCCAAAAACTCAAAAGAAGAACAGTAATGAAGAAAAAAGCAAACCCATAAAGAATAATAAGAAGAATATGGATAAAAGCATTGCTTCTAAAAATAAAAACAATTCCAAAATGTCTAAAAATACTTCTAAACCAACAAAGAAAAGCAATTCAGCAACAAACAATAAAAAAAGTTATAATAAAGTAAAAAAATCCGATAAAACTTTGCCTGAAAAAAATACGGGCAAAAGCCAAAAGAAGATAAAACCAATAAAAATAATTCCTTTGGGCGGTTTGGGTGAAATAGGAAAAAATATTACCCTTTATGAATATGATGGAGATATGTTTTTGGTGGATTGCGGTATGACCTTTCCCGATGAGGAAACTCCCGGTATTGATATAGTTATCCCTGATTTCACCTATGTTATAAATAATAAGGATAAAATTAAAGGCTTGGTTGTAACTCACGGTCACGAGGACCATATAGGCGCTATTCCGTATTTGCTTAAAAACTTTAATTTGCCCATTTACGGTACACGCCTTACCTTAGGCTTAATTGAGGGTAAGTTAAAAGAGCATAAGCTTATGAATACCGCTGATTTAAATGTTGTTAAAGCGGGAGATACCATCAGTTTAGGCAAATTCTCAATTGAATTTATTCATGTTAACCATTCAATTCCCGATGCGGTTGCCGTTGCTATAAAAACACCTGCAGGTGTAATTATTCAAACGGGCGATTTTAAGATTGATACAACACCGATTGACTCAAATATAATTGATTTAGGCAGATTTGCCGAGCTTGGTAATAAGGGTGTTTTGGCTCTGCTTTCCGATTCCACAAACGCCGAAAGACCGGGTTATACATCTTCGGAAAAAATAGTTGGCGAATCCTTTTCAACCCTTTTTAAAAAGGCGGAAAAGGGAAGAATTATTGTTGCAACATTTTCATCAAATATCCACAGAATTCAACAAATAATCGACGAAGCCTACCGTTGCGGCAGAAAGGTTGCGGTTTCGGGCAGAAGTATGATTAATGTTGTATCTGTTGCTTCCGAGCTTGGATATTTAAATGTTCCCGAAGGTATTTTGATTGATATTGATATGATAAACAGATACCTTCCCGAACAGATTGTTGTTGTTACAACAGGTAGCCAAGGTGAGCCCTTATCTGCGCTTCATAGAATGGCTTTTGGCGATCACCGTCAGGTTGGTATTGTTTCGGGTGACCTTATAATTATTTCGGCAACCCCCATACCCGGAAATGAAAAGCTTGTTGGCAAGGTTGTTAATGAGCTTATGAAGCAGGGCGCAACTGTGGTTTACGAAAAAATGTATGATGTTCATGTTTCAGGTCACGCTTGTCAGGAAGAGCTTAAATTAATGTTAAATCTTGTTAAGCCCAAATATTTCATTCCCGTACATGGTGAGCAAAAGCATTTGTATAAACACGCAGGCTTAGCACTTACTATGGGAATTCCTACTGAAAATATTATGATAACAGGTATAGGAAGTACAATTGAGCTTAGCGAAAATAAAATGGCAATAACCGAAACCGTTCCTGCAGGTCGTATTTTGGTTGACGGACTTGGTGTGGGTGATGTTGGTAATATTGTCCTTCGTGACAGAAAGCATCTTGCCGAGGATGGTGTTATTGTTGTGGTTATGACTATGGATTCAGCAACCCGTGAGGTAATTGCAGGACCCGAGGTTGTTTCTCGCGGATTTGTATATGTTAAAGAATCTGAAGAACTTATGGAGGAGATTACCGAAGCCGCCTGTAAAGCAATTGAATTTTGCTATTTAAACGGTGTTCACGATTGGAGCTCAATTAAATCCCGTGTTCGTGATAATGTTTCTAAATTCCTTCACGAAAGAACAAGAAGAAGTCCTATGGTATTGCCCATTATAATGGAAGTATAATTAGTTAAAGGAGGTCTGCTCTGTGTTTAAAAAGCTTTGGAATTTTAATTTTTTATATATAGTTTTACTTGCGTTTTCTGCGGTGCAGACCGTCTTGCTATTCTTTTTATCACAAACATTTTTTTATATCTCTTTGGCTTTGTTTGCGGTGCTTGCAATAATCACTTTTGTAAAAATTTTCACAGTAAAGCAAAAGCTACACGATTTAATCGGTTCTATTAATGATGAAAATGATAATACCGCTTCAAACACTCTTTCGGACTTTAATCTTCCCGTATTAATTGTTTCGCAAAATGATGAGATTATTTGGTTTAATGATTGCTTTTTTGAAACGATAAATAATGAGGCTGATCTTCTTATAGGCGAAACCTTGATAGATGTTGTTGGAACAAAGGGTATGGAGGAACTAAAAAAATCACACTATGCCAATGTTTCGTATGCAAATAAAATTTTTGATGTATATGAAACCGAATATACATTAAATTCCACAACCCAACGAATACTTTGTTTTATTGATTTAACAAATCTTAGAAAAACCGCTTCTGAATATAAGCTTAGCAGACCTGTTGCGGCATTTATTGTTATAGATAATTTGGATGATTTAACCCATAATATGCGTGACAGCGAGCGTAATAATGTAAGCTCTAAAATCCAAAATATTTTAGAAGATTGGTTTTCAACATCTAACGGTATAAGTCGAAAATTGTCGGGCGAAAGATATTTGTTTATTTTTGAAGAAAGGGATTTAATTTCCTTTACATCAAATAAATTTGAAATATTAAACAGAGTTCGCTCAATTGATTTTGGAGAGAAGGGAAGGGCAACCATTTCAATCGGCATAGGTCGCGGAAACACCTTTAGAGAATGTGAAGAACAGGCTGCTCAAGCCCTTGATATGGCACTCGGCAGAGGCGGAGATCAGGTTGCAATTAAGAAAAAGGATAATTCTTTTCAGTTCTTTGGCGGTATTTCAAACTCTAATGAAAAGCGTACAAGGGTAAGAACAAGAATAGTTGCATCTGCTTTATTAGAGCTTATTAACAACAGCGATCAGGTCATTTTAATGGGACACAAATTTGCCGATTTGGATTGCTATGGCGCGGCATACGCTCTTTGCTCGGCAATCCGCAAGCATACCGATACCCCCGCTGTAATAGCAATGGATAAAAAAACAGCTTTGGTTGGCCCTTTGTTTGAAAGAATAACTGCCTTGGGCGGGGATTTAATGATCACCGATTATCGCACCATTGAACATTTAATAACCAAAAATACCTTGCTTATTGTTTTGGATACTCATAGGTGTCAAATGCTTGAATACGCCGACGCACTTAATAACATCAGCAATGTAGTTGTTATAGACCATCACCGAAAATCGGTTGACCATATTGCAAACTCGGTTATTTTTTATCACGAAACATCTGCTTCGTCGGCTTCAGAAATGGTTTGTGAGCTTTTACAGTATATAAGCGAAGCGGCAGTTGGCAAAACTCAGGCTGAGGCAATGCTTGCAGGTATTATGCTAGATACCAGAGGCTACTGTATGAATACGGGTGTTCGCACCTTTGAGGCATCTGCCTTTTTGCGCCGAAAGGGTGCTGATCCTATTGCGGTTAAAAAACTGTTTGCAGACACCATAGAGCATCATAAGGATAAAAATTCTATTATTGCAACGGCAGAGCAGTATAAAAATTACGCTATTGCCATTAACCAAAATGATGAGCTACAAGTCCATCAATCGCGCATTATATCTTCACAAGCTGCTGATGAGCTTTTGAATATATCGGGAGTTAAGGCTTCTTTTGTAATGAGCCATATTGATGGTAAGGTGAATATTTCAGCCAGATCATATGGCGAAGTAAATGTTCAACTTATTATGGAAAAATTAGGTGGCGGCGGTCATAGAACTATGGCGGCATGTCAATTAGATGAAAAGGATTTTAATACAGCAAAACAGCTACTTTTAAATGCTATTGATAAAAACGAGGAGGAAAATTAAAATGAAGGTTGTATTATTAGCAGATGTTAAAGGTCACGGAAAAAAAGGTGAACTTTGCAATGTTTCAGACGGTTATGCAAGAAACTTTTTGTTCCCTAAAAAGCTTGCGGTTGAAGCCAATGCTACTGCTATGAATGAACTTAAAAACCGTGAAGAAGCCAAGGCACATCACATTGCCGAGGAAAAGAAGGCGGCAGAAGAAATTGCAGCTAAATTAAACGGTAAAAATGTAGAAATTATTGCCAAAGCAGGAGCTTCGGGTAAATTATTCGGCGCAGTTACATCTAAAGAAATCGCAGCGGAAATCGGAAAACAGTTTGGTATTACCGTAGACCGCAGAAAAATGCAGGTTGCAGATATTAAGCAATTTGGCGAATATACCGCTGAAATTAAGCTTTATAACGGCATAGTTGCAAAAATGCAGGTTATTGTAAAGGAATAATTTATTATGGAATCAAATAACGGCATTGATATTTTTGGCGAGGGGAATATGCCTTTTTCGGTGGAAGCCGAACAATCGGTAATTGGCTCTATTATCATAGATCCTTCTTGTTTGAATCTTGTTCAAACTATGATTAAGCCCGATTACTTCTACATAGAAAATCATCAAAAGATTTATTCAACCCTGACCAGAATGTATGAAACCAATGTTCCAATAGATTTTATTACCCTTTTGGAACGCCTTAAAAGTGACGGGGTATATGATGACGCAGGCGGCAAATCATATCTCACACAGTTGGTACAATGTGTTCCTACAACGGCTAATTTAGAAAATTACATAGCAATTGTTAAGGATAAGCACATTACCCGCGCCCTTATGAAGGCGGCGCAAAATATTATTAAGGATATTAATGAAAATACCGAAAATTCAGGAGATTTGCTTGATAAAGCAGAGCAAAGAATTTACGAAATCAGACAGGGTAGAAATAGCGGAGACCTTGTTTTAATTAAGGATGTTATAGTTAACGAAACCTACGACAGACTTATGAAGGTTGCCGATCCCGAAACCCATAATGACTATGTTGGTATTCCTTGCGGTATTTCTGAGCTTGATAAAACCCTTACGGGACTTAATAAATCTGACCTTATTATTTTAGGCGCCCGTCCTGGTATGGGTAAAACCTCATTCGCCCTTAATATTGCGCGAAATGTTGCGGTTAACGGCGGTAAAAGAGTTTGCTTTTTCTCTCTTGAAATGTCCCGTGACCAGTTGGCTCAGCGTTTGCTTTCTAATGAGGCGGCGATTGAAAGCAGTCATCTAAGGGATTCATCATTAATGACAAATGACGAATGGACAAGACTTGCAATGGCTGCAGAACAGCTTTCAAAAACTCAAATGTATTTAGACGAAACACCTTCTATCACAGTACCTGAGATGAAGGCGAAGCTCAGACGCTTGGGTGATGTTGACCTTGTTATAATCGACTATTTAGGTCTTATGCATTCGGCAACCGTAAAAGAAAGCCGTGTGCAAGAGGTTTCAGATATTACCCGTAATCTTAAAATTATGGCAAAAGAGTTAAGAGTTCCTGTTATTGCCTGCGCTCAGCTTAGCCGTGGAACCGAGGGTAAAAATGTCAAATCTCATAAGCCTCAGCTTTCTGACCTTCGTGATTCAGGTTCTATTGAGCAGGATGCAGATATAGTTTTATTCCTTTACAGAGAAAAGTATTACGATGCTGAAAACACCGACCCTGAGAATGTTGCAGATCCCAACAAGGCAGAGTGTATTGTTGCTAAAAACCGTCACGGCGAATGTAAAACAATTCCTCTTTATTGGGACGGTCAGTTTACTCGTTTTACTTCACAGGCTACAGGATATGAAGAACATTAAAAATAATGTAGAAAATGCCATTTTCAGGCTTTGTAATAAGCCTGAAAGCATTTGTGTTGCTCTTTCAGGCGGCGCAGATTCGGTTTGCTTATTACATATATTAAGCACTCTAAAAAAATCCTTTGGGTTTGAGCTTTCGGCGGTTCATATTAATCATAATATACGCGGTGAGGAGGCAAAGCGTGATGCCGATTTTTGTGTTGACCTTTGCCAAGAACTAAATATACCGCTAAAGGTTGCCGAAGTTTCGGTTTTAACCGAGGCAAACAAGGGCGAAAGCATTGAGCTTGCCGCACGAAGACTTAGATATGAAGTTTTTGATGGGCTTGATGTTCAGTACATCGCTACGGCACATAATGCTGACGATTCCTTAGAAACCTTTTTAATAAATTTTTGTCGCGGCACAGGTCTTAAGGGGTTAACAGGTATACCCGATGTTCGCGGTAAATTTATCAGGCTTCTTAACGAGTGCTCAAAAAAGGATATTTTAGATTACATTAAACAAAACAATCTACAATATGTGACCGATAGTACAAATCTTTCAAATGAATATACACGCAATAAAATCAGAAATAATGTTATTCCTCTTTTAAAAGAAATTTCGCCCGAGCTGGTTTCGGTTTCTGTTAGAAATTTAAATCTTTTAAAAAATGATAACGATTTTTTAGAGCAGCAGGCTAATGAGCTTTTAACTCAGTCTTTCAAAGAACCAAATTCCTTGAAGGTGCAACCGCTTATAACGGCTCATAGTGCTTTAACAGCACGGGTTTTAACTGATTTTGTTTATGGAATTACCAAAAGGTATCCCGATAATTTGCATATTAATTTAATGCTTGACTTATTGAACAAAAAAGTAAATTCGGTTGAGCTGTTTGGTGGCTTTTATGCAAAGGTAAGTAAAGGGTATTTTTATGTTTTAAAGGATGAAGCTTGCGATTTTTCTGTTGAAACTGAGGTTATTTCCAAAGAAAAATTTGTAAATGACCTTAAAATTAACAAATTGTTATTAAAAAACGCAATTGATTATGATAAAATAGTTGGCAAGTTGGTAATCAGAACAAGAATGGCGGAGGATAGAATGAGTCCTGTAGGTCGGGGGCTTTCAAAACCCGTTCGCCGTTTACAAGCCGAAGCTGATATAAGTGTAAATCTGCGTGATAAGTCTCCCGTTGTAGCGGATGACAGAGGCATTGTCTGGTGCTATAAAGTAGGAGCCGACCAAAAGGTTAAAATTGATGAACAAACAAAAAAAGTTCTTGTTTTTAAGGTTTTAAAAACAGTAAATGGGGGACAGTAAATTATGTCAATGCATGAAGATATTGAAAAAGTATTATTTTCAAAAGAGCAAATTAAAGAAATTGTAACCAGATTAGGTGCGGAAATTTCTAATGATTATAAAGATAAAAATTTGCTTTTAGTGGGCATACTTAAAGGGTCAGTTGTTTTTATGGCAGATCTTATGCGTGAACTCACAATACCCTGCAATATTGAATTTATGGCGTTATCCTCTTACGGAAGCTCAACCCGTTCAAGTGGTGTTGTAAGAGTTTTAAAGGATTTATCAATTGACATTAAGGATTATGATGTTTTAATAATTGAAGATATTTTGGATAGCGGAAATACCCTTTCTCAGTTAAAAGCAATGCTTGAAATGAGAAGTCCAAAATCTCTTAAAATTTGCACATTTTTCGATAAGCCCGAGCGTCGCACCGCCGATATTACCGCAGATTATGTTGGCGCTGTTATCCCCGATGCATTTATTGTAGGCTACGGCTTGGATTATGCGGAAAAATATCGCAATTTATCGTATGTAGGGGTTATAAAGCCCGAAATATATATGTAATTCAGGAGGAATTTAGCAATTGAACAGTAAACTCAAAAATATTCTAATTTACATCACAATTCCTATTGTTTTATGTGTCGGTTCACTTTTTATAATAAAAATGACTGAGCCTGCCGTTAAAACAAAGTATTATGAAATTGTTGAAATGGTTAGAAACAACGAAATTTCGGAGTATGAGCTTAATCTTTATAGCGGTGAGCTTAAATATACAAAGCGTGCCGACAGCAAAACCTATAAATACACCATTGCCGATCCCAGCATTTTTTGGAATGATGTTAACGATTTTGTTTTAGAGCATAATGCCAAAAATGCTAAGGATGAAACCAAGCTTATTAAATATGACTATAAGCGTGGTAATGAAACTGCTTGGTTAAGCAACTTATTGCCTACAATTTTGGTTATTGGCGCAGGCGTTGTTCTTATGATTATTGTAATGCGTAAGATGAACGCTTCAATGGGTGCCGATAAATCTCTTTCCTTCGGTAAGGCTAAGTTTAAACGCGCCGATGATAAGCGCAAAACAACATTTGTTGATGTTGCGGGTGCCGATGAAGAAAAAGAGGAAATGCAGGAGCTTGTTGACTTCCTTAAAGAACCTGCTAAATTCAACGAGCTTGGCGCCAGAATTCCAAAGGGCGTATTGCTTGTTGGCCCTCCCGGAACGGGTAAAACCCTTCTTGCTCGTGCTGTAGCAGGTGAGGCAAATGTTCCGTTCTTCTCAATTTCGGGTTCCGATTTTGTTGAAATGTTCGTAGGTGTTGGCGCATCCCGTGTTCGCGACCTTTTTGACCAAGCAAAAAAATCAGCGCCCTCTATTGTGTTTATTGATGAAATAGATGCTGTTGGTCGTCAGCGTGGCGCAGGTCTTGGCGGCGGTCACGATGAGCGTGAGCAAACCCTTAACCAGTTGCTTGTTGAAATGGATGGCTTTGGTGCTAACGAAGGTGTTATTGTTATCGCCGCAACCAACCGCCCCGATATTTTGGATAGAGCCTTGCTTCGTCCCGGTCGTTTCGACCGTCAAATTACAGTAAATTATCCCGATGTTAAGGGACGTGAGGAAATTCTTAAGGTTCACGCAAGAGGAAAGCCGTTAGGCCCCGATGTTAGCCTTAAAACCATCGCTCAGTCTACTGCAGGCTTTACGGGCGCAGACCTTGAAAACCTTCTTAATGAGGCTGCTTTGCTTGCCGCCCGTCAAAATCTTAAGGCTATTACTCAGGAGAATGTTGAAGAAGCCACCATTAAGGTTGTAATGGGTACCGAGAAAAAATCTCACGTTATTAAGGATAGAGATAAGCTTATCACTTCCTACCACGAAGCAGGTCACGCAATTGTTTCATATCATCTTGAAACTCAGGACCCCGTTCATCAAATCTCAATCATTCCAAGAGGTATGGCGGCGGGTTATACAATGTATATTCCTACCGAGGAAAAGGGCCACATTTCCAAGCGTTATCTTTTGGAAGAAATTTGTTCTATGCTTGGTGGTCGTGCCGCAGAACAGATTACTCAGTCGGATATTTGCACTGGTGCATCTAACGATATGCAGCGTGCTACCGATATTGCCAGAAAAATGGTTACTAAGTATGGTATGAGTGAAAAACTCGGCCCCGTTACCTATGGTACCGATAACAATGAAGTATTCCTTGGCAGAGATTTCTCATCCACTCCCAACTATTCAGAGAAAATTGCCGCCGAGATTGATGCCGAAATTAATTCAATTATTTCTACTCAGTACGCAAAGGCAGTAGAAATTTTAGAGAATGATATTTCTAAGCTCCATCTTATTGCTAAAGAGCTTTATAACAAAGAGAAAATCAGCGGTGAAGAGTTTGCTAAGCTCATGGAGCAAAGCGAGGATAATCTTGCAATCGGCTCTACCGAAGAAAATTAATATATCTTTTAATTTAAGCCTCTCTTATAGGGAGGCTTATTTTGTTTGACAAAAATTTTGCTTTATGGTATAATTTAACTGTTAATATGGTTATTAGAAGGTGTTTAATGTGAAGGTTTTAAAACAATTGCTTTGGTTTATTGTTCCTACTGTTTTGGTTTGGATTTTTGTGATTTTGTATTTGCTTTTTTGTAATGAGTTTTCAAACTCAAATAGCCCGAGTTTTTCAGGTTATGCAAACTATTTAAGGTTATTTTTAAATAATTCGGTGTTCCCAAAGGCACTTTTAAACACTTTGTTTATTTCATTTATTCCTGCTGTTTTGGTTTCTGCAATAACTTATATTAGCAAACTTATTTTTAAATTTAGCCCTGTTTTTATGTATGTTACGGCATTTGTTTTTTCAACCTTGGTCGCACTTTTTTCTCATACTATATTTTTCGGGGAGCCGATTAATATTAATTTATTTAGCATTGCTACGGCAATACAAATAGGCATAATTTGTTGTTTTATTTGTTGGATAATTAATATAATAAAAACAAAAGCGCAAAATAGAATCAGCAAATAAATTTTTATCACCTTGCATATAATTGTGCGAGGTGATTTTTTATGATAGCACGAATTGCAGAGCTTAGAGATAAACAGGTGGTATCAATTAAGGATGCGTCTGTGGTAGGTTTTGTCAGCGATATTGAGTTTGATACCGAAACAGGAGCCTTAACTTCTGTTGTTATAAGCGGTAAAAATAAGGGGATAAGCTTTTTAGGCAGAGGAGAGGATATAATTATTCCCTGGGATAAAATAGAGGTTATAGGCAACGATTCTATTTTAATTTCGGTTGAAGGTTATTTGCCAAAACAACGCAGAAAAAAGGGTGTTATTAACGGACTCTTTTATGGTGAATAATGGTTTGAAATTTAAAAAATTGTATAAAAAATTCTCAAAAGCTAATACTAAATTTAAAATGCTTAAAATTTTATTAAATGGTATTTTTCACTTTTGCTATTTGCTTTTTTAGTACATATATTATTATGGCAAGCAAAAGGAGAAATAAATGTGGAAAAGCAAAAATAAAGGATGTGTTTTTAAGGCTTTTATGACAATTTTAACCGTATTTAGCATTATGGTAATCGGCGGTATTTCTTATATGAATACCGTTTTACCTAAAGAATTTAATGTTATAAGCGGTGAAAATTTAACCCTTGATTCCAAAATACCAATAAAGGCGGTTTATTCAGGTGAAAGTCAAATTGAAAGCAAAATTTCAAATAATAAAAACGAAAATTATTCGGTAAAATTAAAAGCCTTTGGGATTTTCCCAATAAAACAGGCATCGGTAAATGTGGTTTCAAAAACAGATGTTTATGTTTTGGGTAATCCCTTTGGAATTAAAATTTATACCGACGGAGTTATGATTGTTGGATTAGATTCGGTCACTACCGAAAACGGTAAGGTTTCCCCCGGTGCGGACGCAGGTTTAAAAGAAGGGGATTTAATTATTTCCATAAACGGTACAAAGGTTTATTCCAACGAAGATGTTGCAGGTATTATCGAGGCATCAAAGGGTAAAGAGCTTACCTTAAAAATTATAAGCGATGAAAAAGAAAAAACAGTTAAGGTTACACCCGCTTTATGCTACCAAAGCGGAAAATATAAAACGGGAATTTGGGTTCGTGACAGTAGCGCGGGAATAGGCACATTAACCTTTTACAGTCCCGCCCTTAAAACGGTTTGCGGACTAGGTCACGGCATTTGTGATGTAGATACAGGCAAGCTGTTGACCATTAATTCGGGTGAACTGGTAAAGGCAGAAATTTTGGATGTTGATAAAGGTAGCGCGGGCGCTCCCGGTGAGCTTGTTGGACGCTTTAAGGAAGAATGTTTTTCAAATCTTAAAATAAATAACGATACGGGCGTTTACGGAAATTGCGATTTGGAGTTTGAAAAAAATAGTTTAACCCAAATAGCCTTTAAACAGGAAATTTCGGTAGGGGATGCAGAAATTTTAACTACAATAGACGGCACAACACCTAAGCTTTATAAATGCAAAATTGAAAAAATCGCCCATAATAATAGTGTAACCAAAAATATGGTGGTTAAGATTACAGATGATGAGCTGTTGCAAAAAACAGGCGGAATAGTGCAGGGAATGTGAGTGTGTTATAATAGAAACAACACAGGAAAAGCCCGTAAATAAAGGGTTTTCCGGCGTTAGCCCAAGTCATTGACCACGACAAGGGAGATTATCTGCGCGGATAAGTTTG
>SVPL01000073.1 GCA_015065925.1 Oscillospiraceae bacterium | reverse complement strand
CAGGCACTCCCCTGAAGTGGGATTCAAGTATATAACAAGGATTTTGC
The DNA here is from genome assembly GCA_015065925.1 of Oscillospiraceae bacterium. Lineage (GTDB taxonomy): Bacteria > Bacillota > Clostridia > Oscillospirales > Acutalibacteraceae > UMGS1279. Next base: position 11,075 of record SVPL01000073.1, on the reverse strand, counting down.
ATTTTGCACCTCCATTGTTTTATGTTACCTCAAATTATACAACCAAACAAAAATCAAGTCAATAGTTAAAATAAATACCTGCCCTGTATTTGGAAAACGACTTCCAAACACAGGGCAGGGTTAATTAAGTTTTTTTATATCCACAAGTGCAACGGTCATTTTCTATTGGTACAAGCTGTCCACACCCCATACACTTCCAGTTTTCTCCCGGAGTGGCAATAAGTTTTTCGGTTTCGTCCAAATCATCTTCCTCATTTTTCTTTTGCGGCTCTTCACCATACAGATTAAGGGATTTTATTAAAATCAAAAATACAAATAATAACTGTGTGTAAAGCGCCGCTGCAGATATAAGGAATAAGGTATCAAAGGATGGTGAAAGTAATTCAACATACTCAAAAAAATTGTTGGAATTAAAACCGGACATAGCTTTAAGCGTTAATAAATAATCCAAGGTATTAATAACAACCCCTACTCCATACGAAATAAAGACTGCTATAAAAAGCGTTTTATCCCTTACAATACGGCATTTTGAAACCCAGAAAAACAAAATAAGTATTATAGCGGTGGCAACCCAAGGTCTTATAAGCTGATAAATATACCCTGCTATTGAAAGGGCAGATAATTCCACAATAAATATATCCGCAAGGGCAAAGATAAGCATTATGGGGCAAATTTTTAAAAAATTTTTAAATTCCATATATTTGCGCGTTATAACAAGTAAGCTAATAAATAAAGCAACTCCAAAGGCGAAAATGCAAAGACTTGCAATATAACTTGCATTTAAAACAAGAAGCATATATTTAATGGGTGCATCAATTAAAAACGCCGCTAAAAAAACGCCACATACCGCCAAGATAGATTGTTTTTTAAATTTTTCGGTTCGCATTTTATTCTCCTCCATAATGTCTTCTATAAATATGTAGCCTAAAATTCCGAATTATTGCATTTTGCAAAAAATTATTCTTCTATAACATGTTGTTCACGAAGCTTGGAAGGGGTTGAATTATACCACCTTTCAAGGGCTCTGTAAAAGGCGTTTTTATCATTAAATCCGCAATTTGTCATAATGTCCTTAACAGGCATATTTGTAGTTTTTAAAAGCTCTGCCGCCTTATCTGTGCGAAGTTTAACTATATAGGTTTTAAAGCCCATTCCAAAGCGTTCCTTAAAAATTCTGCTAAAATATGAAGGGTTATAAAAGCTTCGCTCTGCCAAGGTTTCAAGAGAAATATCCTCTGAAAAATTTTTGTTTATATAATCCATAATCTTAAAAAGAACATCCTGCTTTTGGTCGCTGAGCCCCTCGGGAAGATGGTAGGCAAGCTTGCGCATAAGCTTTGAAAAAAGAGTTTCAACATATCCGTGGATAACATTTTTGTAAAGAGGATTTTTAAAGGAAAGCTCACTCACCAAATCCTTTAAAATATGCTCTACAGCGTACATCTCATCCCCCGAAAAACTAACTATAGGCGCAGCGTTTTTATCTAAATCGGCTCCGAAATTTTCAAATGCCGAAAGGGTTAGAATATCAAATGCGTTATTTTTGTTAATAAGCTCACGACTAATAAATTCCAAATCAAACATAACCTCATAATAGGTCATGGCGCCTCTTGGAAAAATACCGTGTGTTTGCTCATAATTAACAAACAAAAAGTCACCGCGCTTTACCTCATAAGGAACGCCGTTTATCTCCTGAACACCTTCTCCGTCCTTTATATAAATTAGCTCAACAAAATTGTGTCGGTGGGTGCTTTGTCCCCTTTCCACCGTTAAAAAATGTGCTCCAATGTGTTGGTCGTGCAATATTAACTGTTCAAAACTAAATTCACGCATTTATATCACCAAATATATTTTGCATTAAAAAAACTATTTTGTCAAGTTATAAAACAAAAAATATAAGGTTTGATTAGTAGATATACATAAATTTTTAATGGGAATTTTGTTTGAAATATATCTAGTCAAAATACTAAGTTTATGATAAAATTAAAATGTTATAATGCGTTATTATGCGTATATTAAATTTGTATTTTTTAAAAGAGGAGATAAAAATATGAGTGAACAAGCAAAATTCAATGAACTTCATGAAAAGGCTATTGCTATTTCGGAAGAAGTAAAAAAGGTTATTATTGGTAAAAATGATATTATCGACAGACTTCTTATATCCTTCTTGGCTAGAGGTCACGTTTTACTTGATGACATTCCCGGTGTTGGTAAAACCACAATGGCTCTTGCCTTTTCAAGAGCTATGAATCTTAATCATCAGCGTTTACAGTTTACCCCTGATGTACTTCCTACTGATGTTACAGGTTTCTCGGTATATAATAAGGATAACGATAGCTTCACCTACAAACCGGGTGCCGCTATTTGTAACCTTTTCCTTGCTGACGAAATTAACCGTACCTCCAGTAAAACTCAGTCTGCGCTTTTGGAGGTTATGGAGGAAGGCAAGGTAACTGTTGATGGTATTACCCGCGAATTACCCAAGCCCTACATAGTTATTGCTACCCAAAATCCTATTGGCTCCATCGGTACACAAATGCTTCCCGAATCACAGCTTGACCGCTTTATGGTAAAGGTTTCTATGGGTTATCCCGATGTTGATGCAGAATATGAAATTTTAAAGGGTAAACAGAACCGCAATCCCTTAGAGGATGTTAAAGAGGTTGCTTCTGCATCTGATATTGTAGAAATGCAACAAATTGCCGAGCAGGTATTTGTAAGCGATGCTGTCTATCACTATATTGCAGAGCTTGCTGAAGCCACCAGAAATCACGAAATGCTGGAGCTTGGTATGAGTCCCCGCGGCTCTATTGCTACTGCCCGTTTGGCCAGAGCATATGCCTTTATTAAGGGCAGAAATTATGTTATTCCCGACGATATTGCCGCAGTTTTCTTAGATGCAGCATCTCATCGCGTAATCTTAAGCCCCAAAGCAAGAGTAAACGGCACTACAGTTGAAGCCGTTGTTGATAACATTCTTAAAACCGTTCCTCTTCCAAAAATCGAAGAATAATGAAATATAGTCTTCCCGATTTTAAATTTATGTGAGGTTTTATAATGGCGATAATAAGAATAATATATGCAGCAGTTGTTGTAATCACAGGTGTTTTTGTGGTTATGTATGTTGACTCGCTGTCATTGATTTTGTTCATTGTAACCCTTGCCCTACCTCTATTTTTATTCTTACTTTTATTACTCGCAAGACTTCTTACAAGAATAACGGTAGAGCCACCCCCTACTCTTGCCACCAAGGGGCAATCCGTTTCAATGTTGATTAATTTAAAAAATCTTTCCTTTGTTGCTTTACCCTCCCTACGTGCAACCATTACATACAGCGGAGCGTTTTCATCGGAAACCGAAAAAACCGAGATTTCCTTCCCCCTTCACGCCCTTACAAAACAAACATCAAGTTTTGATATAAAATCCGACCATGTTGGTGTTGTAAAGGTTACGGTAAACAACATTTATATGTACGATTATTTTCGTTTGTTCCGCTTTAAATACAAAATAAAGCAAAGCTATGAAATAACATTTTTACCTGAACTCACTCCCGTTTCTATGGATATTCGTCCCAACACACTTTTAGGTGTAGATTCGGATGTTTTTTCAAAATCCAAAAAGGGTGATGACCCTTCAGAGGTTTTTGCCATTCGAGATTATGTAGGTGGCGACAAGCTAAATCGTATTCATTGGAAGTTAAGCAGTAAAACCGAAAACCTTATGGTTAAGGACTACAGTCTGCCAATTAATAACAGTATTTCAATTATTCCCGAGTTGGCATCTGAAAACGATGAAAACTTCCTTAATAATATTGATGCTGTAATCGAAACCACCTTTAATATTTCAAACTTTCTTTGTGAAGCAGAAATTATTCATCATATATGCTGGCTTGACCCCAAAGGACAACGCTTTTTTGATGAAGAAATTAAAGATACCGACGATATGTTCGCAGCAATGGGGCTTATGCTTGCCTGCTCGGTTGACTCAGAAGGCGGCTCCCTTGAATTTTGGAAAAAAGACCAGCCAATTTGCTCCCACGTAGCATATGTGACAGCCCTTCAAAACGCGGCTTCTCTCAGTGATTTGGGCGAAATGTCATATGCTACCTTCTACTCTGTTTTCAAAATCGGCAGTGAGCTTAAAAATGCAGAAGGTACTGCAGGTTTAATGCAATTTGTTACCGTAAAACCGAGTAATGTTTCCGACTCCTTAGCCGGAATAGCGCTTTAGGGGGTGAAGGCAAATGAAAAATAAAGTAAAAAACAATAATACCCCCGTTCAGACCGGCAGCGGTTCAGGTGTTGAATTTAAATATAGCGGTAGTAAAACCAGTGGCAGTAAGGCGTTTACCGCAATAATGGGAACCCTTATGAACTTTGTTTTAACCATGGCAATAAGCCTTGGCGCTATGTTCACATTCACCACTATGTTTCAGATTAAATACCACGATGTTTTATTCTGGGTTATTGCCTTAGTTTGGGGACTTGCAATTAACATTGTTTTTCAGCTACCTAAAAAAATTGTTAAGTATACCCTTCTTGGCATATTTGGTGTATTAATTGCCACACCGCTTATATTCCTTAATCTAACCATCTCGGGCTTTGAATATATAAGAGATTTTGTTTTTGTTGGCATTTCCAAAAGTATGCTGTGGACTGTACCCGAGCTCTCTTATACCTTCACCGAGGCTATGAAGCTGGACACTACCTTTCTTCTTGCACTTGTTGCAATTTTAGTAATTACGGTAGTAACATTTTTCACAGTTAGAAAAATAAATTTCTTCCCCGTTTTTCTTATATCCTTCCCGTTATTTGAAATCGGTGCCGCATTCGGTGCAGTTCCTAATCATTTTTGGTTTGCGGCTATGCTTTCGGGTTGGATGGGCATTTTTGCGATGCACAGCTCTAGCTTTATAAGAAAAATCCGCAAAAGAAAAAAAGATAAAAAGAAATCAAAAACCACCGCAGCCGAGCGCAAACAAACCCTTATTTCTTCAATTGGCATAATAGTTGCGGTAATAACCTTTGTCACCTTCTCTTTAGGCAACTTCATTGTTGATAAGGCAGGATATAGCCGTCCTGAAGATATGAAAAAACTCAGAAGTAACTTTAAAACCTATGTTTCTGACTTTATTGATTATATTTTAGGATACGATAACGACGGAAGCTTGCGGGAAGGCAGACTTTATCAATTAGGCGACCGAAATATTAAAAATCGCCATTATCTTACAGTTGTATCTCCTTTTGCCGACCAAAGCTACCTCCGCGGATACATAGGCGGTGAATACTTAGGCGACTCTTGGGGACTTCCTACAATGGACCCCAATTACGAATGGTTGGCAGAATCCTTTGAATCCAGCGGTTATTATCCTCAAAATATGCAGGGTAAAGCTCTTGAAAACATTGCAGACAGAAACACATTTGTTAAGCAATCTGCCGCTACCATTTCCATAAGCAACCTAAGACGCAAAAAGGATTACGCATACACCACCTATGTTCCCTTGCTTTCAAATGATTTTAATCTTAGCGGCGATACAGCTATTGAACCTAAGAATAAATCGGAATATTCCTATACCGCATTTGCTAACTCAGGAAACTTATTTGTGCTTAACACAGGCGACCTCTATGTAGAAAAGGAATTTTCATCTATTTGGAAGGAATACTCAAAATATGTTAAGTATACATATACAAAAGTTCCAAATGGTTTACCCGAGGTAAATAGCATTGTAGACGGACTTGTAAACGGTACCGGCTACGGATATAAAGGTAAAGGTGTAGCACAATCCAACATCGCTATTGCCGACCGTATAAGAGAATACCTAAAGGCAAATATCAAATATTCCCTTACAACTCAAAAGCTACCCGAAGGTGAAGATTTTGTTTCTTGGCTTTTACTTGAAAACAAGCAGGGTTATTCCGCCCACTATGCAACAGCAATGGCTGTAATGCTCCGTATGGCAAATGTTCCAGCCCGATATGTTGAAGGTTATGTAATAACTCCTGATGATTTCAAAAATTCCACAAAGGTAGAAAATGGATATCTTTCAACCGATGTTACAGATTCAAACGCCCACGCTTGGATAGAAATCTATGAAAGCAACTATGGTTGGATTCCCATTGAGGCTACCCCCGGCTTCTTTGAGGGAAGTCTTGTGGATGATGTAAGCGTTGATGAAGAAAACCTTGATTCACCCGAGAGCAATGAAAATGAAGAACAGGAATATCAACAAAACGAAAATTCGGATATAGTTATTGAGCAAGAAATGGAGGAGGAACCCCCTGAGCTTGAACTCAAGGAAGAAGAAACAACCTCCTCTGCTTTACAAATCATAATGAATATTATTAAATATTTATTTATGTTTATAGGCTTAACCGCCGCAATATTCGTTATAATTCTTATTTTCGCGTTTATTGTTCTTGTGATTCGTCGTGCAATTAGGTTAGGTTTAATTAGAAGGAATATAAACTCAACCAATCGTGACCGAAAGGTATTAGCAATTTACAACTACTATATCAGTTTGTTGAAATTTGAAAATCTGGTTAATACCGAGCAGCTCCCCTACCTTAAATTCGCTCACCGGGTTGCGAATGAAAGTACAACAATAAATGCCGAGCATCATATTCGTATGATGAACATCTTCCTTAAATACCGTTTTAGCAATCAGCCCTTAACCGAGGATGAAATTAAATATATTGAAAACACAGTGTTTGAATATCGTAAAAATAAAATAAAAGCGATTTCGGGTGAAGAAAAGTTTGAATTTATATTTGTTGAAAATCTTGGTTAGTACAGGAGGGTGTTTATGAAACGCTATTTATCCATAATATTATGCTTCGTTTTAACAATTACCTTTCTTTCAGGTTGTAACCAAAAGCCTACTGATGTAAGAATTGTTAGTGTTGAAAACTCGGCGGCAACCGCCCTTGCTCATATTTTTGAGCAGAGCGAAGGCTCAAACAACTATATTTCAACAGTTGTTAACCTTCCAAACAGAGTGCGAACCTTAATGTATGACGGCGAGTGTGATGTTGCTGTTATTCCTGTTGAAACTGCGACTATTATTTACCGCAGAAAAAATCCCGAGGTTAAGATTTTAGCGGGAATATCTGTAGGCGGCTTTGAGCTTGTTGCTACACGGACTATTAGCGACCTATCCGAGCTAAAAAATCAAACTATCTACCTTACCGAGCGTAGTACACTTATGGAAAGCTTGTTAAAATACGCGGTAAGTCTTTATGATATTGATCCCTTTGAGGATATTTCGTTTGAATACGCTTCGGATAAAAGTCAACTAAAAAAAATGCTTAATAACAATGAAGCAACATTCGCTTTATTAAGCTCTGCCGACGCAACAGCGCTAAAAAGTGATTTAGAAAGCGTTGTTTCCTACAATTTAACTGATGAACTTGCAAAAAAACTTAAAAATCCTTCGGTTATCAGCTACTGTGTTGTTGCTACTGACGATTTTATTGACGATAATCCAAAAGCAGTAAAAAAAATGCTTGAAGATATTGAAAATTCAATAAAAAGCTCCTCTAACACCACAAACACAGTTTCCCTTGCAAAAAAGCACAACCTTTTAACCGACGATTTTTATAACGAGGATTTTTTAGCATCCTGCAAAGCAGAATATATCTCGGGCGAAAAAATGAAGGAAAAGCTTACGGCATACTATAGCCTCCTTAAAAAGATAAAAGCATCTTCTATAGGAAGCTCACAGCCGAATGATGATTTTTACTTCATCCCCTAAGAATAATACTGCCAAATTTCACATTTTGCACCCCCTATAATGGGGGTGCATTGTCATTTTGTTAAAATTTAAACAAATATTAGTTTTTTTCTTGCATTTTCGACCGTTTGACCTTATAATAAATATAATGGCTTATTGTGAGTTTAAAGCTTTAAGCCTTAAAGTAATGAAATAATTTTATTGAAAGGAGTTTCCCTTATGAATTATTCTCATGAAGTGGAACAAATGTGTCCTCTCGCTAAGGGCGCTTATCACGGTCCCGCCCCCATTCCCGAAGAAGGCAAATGGGTACAGGTAAAAGAAGTTAAGGATATTTCCGGTCTTACCCATGGTATTGGCTGGTGCGCTCCTCAGCAAGGTACCTGTAAGCTTACACTTAATGTTAAAGAAGGCGTAATTGAAGAAGCATTGGTTGAAACCATCGGTTGCTCGGGTATGACTCACTCTGCCGCTATGGCTTCCGAAATTCTTATTGGTAAAACCCTTCTTGAAGCACTTAACACCGACCTTGTTTGCGATGCCATTAACACCGCAATGCGTGAGCTTTTCTTACAGATTGTTTACGGTCGTACTCAGACTGCTTTCTCTGAAGATGGTCTTCCTGTTGGTGCAGGTCTTGAGGATCTCGGTAAAGGTCTTCGTTCACAAACCGGTACTACCTATGCTACTAAAGCAAAGGGTCCCCGTTACTTAGAGCTTGCTGAAGGTTACATCACCAAGGTTGCTGTTGATGAAGAAGGCACCATCATCGGTTATAAATTCGTTCATCTCGGCAAAATGATGGATATGATTAAAAAGGGTATGGACGCTAACGAGGCTTTGGCTAAGGCTAGCGGTCAGTATGGTCGCGTTGATGACGCTGCAAAGCTCATTGACCCCCGTGAAGAATAATTAGGAGGAAACGATAATGCCTTTATTTGAAAGTTTTGATAGAAGAATTAAACAAATCAATGAAGAACTCGCAAAGCACGGCATCGCTTCCGTTGAAGAGGCTAAAGAAATCTGCGACAAAGCAGGCGTTGATGCTTATAACATTGTTAAGGGTATTCAGCCTATCTGCTTTGAAAATGCCGCTTGGGCATATGTTGTAGGTTGTGCTATTGCTATTAAAGACCAGGTTAAGTCTGCAGCTGAAGCTGCTGAGAAAATCGGTCTTGGTTTACAGTCTTTCTGTATCCCCGGTTCCGTTGCTGACGACCGTAAGGTTGGTTTAGGTCACGGAAACCTCGGCTCTATGCTTCTCCGTGAGGAGACAAAGTGCTTCGCATTCCTTGCAGGTCACGAATCCTTCGCCGCTGCTGAAGGTGCAATCGGTCTTGCAAACAGTGCAAACAAGGCTCGTAAAGAGCCCCTTCGCGTTATCCTTAACGGTTTAGGTAAGGATGCCGCTCAGATTATCTCCCGTATTAACGGCTTCACCTACGTTCAGACTCAGTTTGACTATTTCACAGGTGAATTAAAGGTTGTTAACGAGACCGCTTATTCCAAGGGTGAGCGCGCAAAGGTTCGCTGCTACGGTGCTGACGATGTTCGTGAGGGCGTTGCAATTATGCACAAAGAGGGCGTTGATGTTTCCATCACAGGTAACTCCACCAACCCCACCCGCTTCCAGCATCCCGTTGCAGGTACCTACAAAAAGGAATGCATCGAGCAGGGTAAAAAATACTTCTCCGTTGCTTCAGGTGGCGGTACAGGTCGTACTCTCCATCCCGATAATATGGCTGCAGGCCCCGCTTCCTACGGTATGACCGATACTATGGGCCGTATGCACTCTGATGCTCAGTTCGCAGGTTCTTCTTCTGTTCCTGCCCATGTAGAGATGATGGGTCTTATCGGTGCAGGTAACAACCCCATGGTTGGTATGACCGTTGCTTGTGCAGTTGCAGTTAACGAAGCACTTAATAAGTAAGGATTTATAAGCCTTTTTGATGCTTTCGAACAACACATAAAAGACCTATTGTTAAAATTTAACATTTAAAAAGTTAGACACATCATTTTGGAGTTTTCCATCGTGATGTGTCTATTATTATTTTAATAATATGCATTTTTTCGCAATTAAATTTTTATTCAACTGTAATTTCAAAAAGATCATTTGGCGTACATTCAAGAAGCAAACAAATTGTTTCAATGTTTTCATAGCGAATAGATTTCGTTTCATTATTTACCATTTTACTGAAATTTTGATAACTCATACCCAATTGCTTGTATAACCAATATTTTGTATATCCTTTTTTCTCTAATAAATCTAATACTTTTAATTTAATCATAAGATACTTCCTCATTATCTGATTTTTTAATTAGATAATATCTTATTTTCACCCTTTACATATAGACTAATACATTATATAATGTATTAGTCTATATGTTTTGGAATGAGGAATACAAATGATTAAACGAGTTGTAATTGCTGGTTGTAGAGATTATAATAATTATGACGTGGCAAAACTCTATATTGATTTTTGTCTGTCTAATATCCGAAAAGAAAACGATATTATTATCGTTTCTGGTTGTGCAAGTGGTGCTGATGCTATTGGAGAACGATATGCAAAAGTAAAAGGGATATTCATAGTAAGTAGTAATAACCCAATGGTTTAAATGACTGTTGCCCCAGCAGTTGCAGTTAACGAAGCGCTTAATAAATAATTCGGAAATTCGAACGAATAATTCATAGTTGAGTTTGATGTAATTGAATTAATATTAAAGGAAATTTTTATATTTTTTCGGCATATTTTTGCATATTATTCAAAAAACATTGCAAAATTTGATTGATTATGTTACACTTTCAATAGGTGTATCCGTACATGTGAAATGTGAAATTGTAAATATTTATGAAAAAATAAGGGTTGATTGCAATGAAAAAAGAGAGTTTTAAGGTTTCAAAAATGACACACAGATTTAACTTTGAGCCTGAAGATACATACGAAGTTAAATGCGCTAAAATACGCGCTCGCATTGAGGAGTTAAAGGCTAAGGGATACGGTGGTATTGTAACCAACATTGCATGGGGTGAGAATTATTTAAACGATCCCATGGAATTTAAACTTATGAAAGACAAGGTTCAAATCTGCAAAGAATTAGGCATGCGTTTGTGGATTTATGATGAAGACAGATATCCCAGTGGTGGCGCAGGAACTAAAACATTAGATGCAAACATCGACTTTGAGGCTCGCGGTCTTGTTATGGTTTGGCACGTTATTGCTCCGGGCGAAAGTGTTACACAGTCACTTCCACACGGTCACGAGAAGCTTATTGCGGCTGTAAGCTATAAAATCGCAGGCGAAACTCCTACCGATGATGAGCTTCTTACCCCTTACGCACGCTATAA
>SVPL01000072.1 GCA_015065925.1 Oscillospiraceae bacterium | reverse complement strand
CAAGTTTAAAACTTGAATTGTCGGGTCCTTTTTTTCTATCGTTGTTTAATTTTCAAGGTTCGTTTTTTGCTACCCTTTCTCAAGGGCGCCCAATTATAATACCAAATCCCAACCCATTTGTCAACACCTTTTTTTATTTTTTTTGAACTTTTTTCCTCTTTTTACCCTTTGCACAAAAAATGTTAAGTTTTTCCGTCCCTTTTGCCTATTTTGTTTTATCTTTTGCTTGTTTTGCAGGGTTTTTGACAATTGGTTAGCCAGAGCATTCAAACTCGAACCAGCCTTAAATGGCTATTTTTAAGCATCTTTTGGCTCATTGAACTTCATAGGCGGTAGCCTTATGAACTTCTCTTCACCAAAATCTACTATAAAAATTGCACATTTAAGGTCAAAGAGTTTTGTAAATAACATTATTTTTTGTTATGCAAGGCAAAAACGCAGTAAATCCTCTCGGATTTACGAGTATTTTTACGAAGCAGAGCGAAAAATATGTGTTTCAAAACCTAGTTCAAGTTTAAATGTTCTGGCTAGCCAAAGCATTTATACTTTGGCCGGGCTTTACTAAATGGTGAAAATTACATTTCTTCAATAATAATTTCGTTTATAACTACAGGTTCTACAGGTTTATCGTTTAGACCTGTCTCTACGGCGGCAATGGCATCTACAACCTCCATACCCTCAAAAACCTGACCGAAAACTGTGTGACGGAAATCAAGCCAGGGTGTGCCGCCCAATTCCTTATAGCTTTGGGTTGCCTCAGGTGGGAAACCCTGCTTAGCCGTCATCTGCTCCATTTGAGCGATCATCTGTGCCGGAGCCTCCTTTGCCTGAACAATGAAAAACTGACTTCCGTTAGTGGAAGGTCCCGAATTAGCCATTGAAAGAGCACCGCGAAGGTTATGAAGCTCGGGTACAAACTCATCCTCAAAAGGAGTGCCCCAAATACTTTTTCCGCCCATTCCTGAGCCCATAGGGTCGCCGCCTTGAATCATAAAATCAGGAATTACGCGATGAAATATAAGACCGTTATAATATCCGTTTTTTGCGTGAGTGGTAAAATTTTCCACCGCTTTAGGGGCGAATTTTGGGAAGAGCTTAATTTTAATATCACCCATATTTGTTTTCATAGTTGCAACGGTATCGCCTGCTACAGGCAAAGCTGTTTGAATATTCATAAGTATTATCCTTTCAAAAAAATCAATTATTTATTGTACGGTTTTTTGCCGAATATTCGGGCAGTTCAATTTGAGTCCTGCTATCATACGGCTCACCGTTTATTTTTATATCTTTATTATTTATGGTAACGGTGTTTTCGTCCTTCCAACCTGCAATGGCGGTTTTTTCACCCACCTGCCAATACACATTGCGTGTTACCTTTTGGTTGTTTTCATCAAAATAAGAGACTTCACCGCGAACGGCGGTATTTACTCCATCAAGCTCAACCAAATAAAGGCTTAAGTTTTTACTGTCGCTAGGGAATAATTCACTATAAAGACATTTGCCAACGGGAAGCTCCTCCATATCATAACTAAAGGCGTCCACAGCCAAGCCTACAGCATTAAAAAGCATAACTATTATAATTAAAAATACAAAAATAGGTTCTGCGTATTTAATCTTCACAGTAACACCTTCTTTTTAAAATATATGTTAGTATACCACATATCAAGCATAAATTCAAGGGGATTGCATTACATATCCTGCTTTGGGGATTTTCCGAAATATTTTTTATAAAGCTTACAAAAATATGATGCATTATTAAATCCGCATTTCAGGGCGGTTTCGGTGATATTACTGCTTCCCGATTTTAAAAGTGCCTTTGCGCTTTTAAGTCGAATGTAATTAAGATAGTTAAGTGGGGTTTGCCCTGTTATCTCCTTAAAGCACCTGCAAAAATAATATTTGCTAAAGCCCGCCGCGTTTGCAATATCATCAATCGAAATATCTGATGTAAAGTTTTTATACATATATATAATTGCAGCTCTGGTCATATCTATTCTGTGATTGTCCGAGGCTGAGCCGTCTGTAACGCTTTGCTCATTACCCAACCTAAAAAGATTGGCAAACATAAGTATAATATGGGCGTTAATTTCCTGCTTGTAGTAACGAGGTTTTTGCTCCAGCAGATTAAAAACTGATTTGCAGGCATTAACAATGGCTTGGTCGGTACATTTAAGAGGGAATTTTTGCTCTGCTGCCTTAAACCAATTGTCATAAAGGCTATGGTCTATAATAAGACAGTGATATTCACAACATTCGCTATGCGTAAACCCTTTGTGTATTCGATTGGGAGGAATAATACAAAGCTCGTTTTCCTTTACAATTATTGTTTGGTCATCAATAGAAATTTCAGCCGAGCCTTTTCGCATAAGAAGTATTTCTAAATTGTACTGAATATGCGCCAAAAAACCGCTGCCCTTTTTAAATCTATCTATATGATGAATGATTTTAAGGTCATCATCTAAAAAATACTGATGCTCATAATACATAAACCGCCCCCCTTTTTTAAGGTATTATACACCAAAGCAGAATGGTTTACAATATTTTAAAGCAATATTTTTTTATTTTTAATACAATAATAAATATTTTGCTTGATTTTAGAGCAATTTTAGTCTTTAAGAAAAAATTTTTTCGAAAATCACAAAGGTTTTGTCTGCCAATTCTTTTAATTGACAATATTTTAACACTCTTTATAGACAGGTTTAAATTGACAATGGGCTTATTTTAGGGTATAATGAACTGTGTATTTTTATATACACTGTATGATTGTTTTTAATATTCCAAGGAGGATTTTTATTATGAAAGACGCAACAAAATGCTTACATTCGGGCTACACCCCCGAAAACGGAGGCCCAGGTGTAATGCCCATTGTGCAAAGCACAACCTATGCTTTTAATACAACTAAGGAGGTAGGCGACCTTTTTGATATGCCTACCGCACATATGTATTCTCGTTTTTCAAACCCCACCACCGACGCAGTAGAAAAGAAAATAGCCGAGCTTGAGGGCGGTGTTGCCGCAATGTGTACATCCTCAGGTCAGGCGGCTTCCCTTCTTTCCATTTTAAACCTTTGCTCGGCAGGGGAGAGCTTTTTATGCTCTACCGTTATTTACGGCGGTACTGTAAATCTTTTTGCCGTTACCCTAAAGAGATTTGGTATTGAGTGTATTTTCTTTGACCCTGATTCCTCGGACGAGGAAATTGAGGCTCTTATTAAGCCAAACACCCGCTGTGTATTTGGTGAGACTCTTGCTAATCCCAAGCTTGCCGTTATGGATATTGAGCGTATTGCAAATCTTGCTCATCGCAATGGTATGCCACTTATTATTGATAACACCTTCCCCACACCCATACTTTGCAAGCCCATTTCCTTTGGTGCCGATGTTGTAATTCATTCCACCACCAAATATATGGACGGTCACGCACTTCAGGTTGGCGGTGTTATTGTAGACAGCGGTAATTTCAACTGGGAAAACGGTAAATACCCCGATTTCTGCACCCCAGACGAATCCTACCACGGTGTAGTTTATACCAGAGATTTTGGCAAAGCAGCATTCATTGCAAAGGCGAGAATGCAATTAATGCGTGACTTTGGTTGCTACCCCGCCGCCCATTCATCCTTCCTTTTAAATATTGGAATTGAAACCCTTCCTATAAGAATGAAGCAGTACAGCGAAAATGCTATGACGGTTGCAAAGTTCTTTGAGGAGTCGGGATATTTTGAAACAGTTTCCTACCCCGGCTTAAAATCCGATAAATATTATGATTTGGCTCAAAAATATCTTAAAGACGGCACCGCAGGTGTTATTTCCCTTACCATTAAGGGCGGCAGAAAAAAAGCAATCGCCTTTATGGACGGTTTAAAGCTTGCCCGAAATGAGGTTCATGTTGCCGATATTCGCACCTGTGTACTTCATCCCGCAAGTGCAACCCACCGTCAGCTTACCGATGAACAGCTTGTTGCCGCAGGTATTAATCCCGGACTTATACGCTTCTCGGTAGGTTTAGAGGATGTTAACGATATTCTTGAAGACATTAAGGGAGCCTTTGCGGCGGTTGACGCAGTAGAGGATTAATTAAGTCCCAAACCGAAATTAAAAGGGCAGAAGCTTCTGCCATATTGGAGGTATATTTTTGAAAAAAGGAGAAAGCATTTTAAAGCCTGCGGGTAGAGTAAAAGGTGGAGCGCGTTTGCCCCACAATAAACACACCGCCGAAATGGAGTCGGTTATATTAACTCCACCCGAAAAGGTTGTAATCTCTATGTCACAGCACATAGGCGCACCCTGTGAGCCTACTGTGAAGGTTGGTGACAGGGTTTATGTTGGTACCGTTATTGGTGACACCGACGCCTTTGTTAGCGCACCAATCCATTCTTCCGTTTCGGGTGAAGTAAGCGAAATAACCACCATTCGTATGCCTGCGGGCAACGAGGTTAAGGCAGTTGTTATTACCTCTGACGGTGAGATGACCCCCGACCCTGAAATTAAGCCGCCAAAGGTAGAAACGGTAGAGGATTTACTTACTGCCGCCAGAGCCTCGGGCTTGGTTGGTCTTGGTGGCGCGGGATTTCCTGCCCATGTAAAGCTAAAGCCATCCCCCGATAAGCCGCTTGACACCCTTATTATTAACGGTGCCGAGTGCGAACCCTTTATTACTGCCGATTACAGAGAATGTATGGAAAATCCCAAGGATATTTTAGGCGGTATTTATCTTGTTAAAAAGCTCCTTGGTATTGAAAGGGTAATTATTGGTGTAGAGGATAACAAGCCCAAAGCCATAAAAACCCTTTATGAAATTGCCTCTAACGAACAGGATGTTGACGATAAGGTTAAACTTATGAAGCTAAAATCCCGTTATCCTCAAGGTGCGGAAAAGGTACTTATTTACTCGGCAACCAAAAGAAAATTGCCCCTTGGAAAGCTACCAAGCGATATTGGTTGCATTGTAATGAACATAACAAGTATTTCCTTCCTTTATCGCTACATTCAAACAGGTATGCCCCTTGTAACCAAGCGAATTACTGTAGATGGAAACGCAGTAAAAGAGCCTAAAAATCTTATTGTTCCCATTGGTACGCCAATCTCCTATGTATTGGAGCAGGTTAAAGCAGAAAATCCCGAAAAGGTGCTTATGGGCGGTCCTATGATGGGTATTGCCGTTTACGACACCTCTTTACCTATATTAAAACAGAATAACGCAATTTTGGCTTTTAACGGAAAACAGGCTAAAAGCAAACCAATCACCGACTGTATTCGTTGCGGTAGATGTATGCGCGCCTGTCCTATGGGGCTAACCCCTGCGGCAGTTGATTTTGCAGTTAAAAATCCCAAGATTGATGAGCTTAATGCCCTTAATGTTATGTACTGTATGGAGTGCGGAAGCTGTGCCTTCGCCTGTCCCGCAGGCAAGCCCCTTACAGCCGTAATGCGACTGGCAAAAAATGAAGTGAGAAAGGCGGGAAAATAATATGCAAAAAATGAATATAACATCCTCCCCCCATATCGCTAATTCCGATAATACCTCGGGCATTATGCTGGATGTGATTTTCGCCCTTTTACCCGCCACCATTTGCGGAATACTTTTCTTTGGTTTTAATGCTCTTTTGGTTGTTGCCGTAACGGTTGCTTCGGCGGTAGTTTCGGAATACATATGGTGTACCGCTATTAAAAAAGAAACCTCCTTGCGTGATTTAAGCGCAATTGTTACAGGTCTTTTGCTGGGACTTAATCTGCCGCCCACCCTTCCTCTTTGGATGGCGGCTTTGGGTAGCGCCATTGCAATAATTATTGTAAAGCAAATGTTTGGCGGTTTAGGTCACAACTTTGCAAATCCCGCAATCACCGCACGAATTACCCTTATGGTTTCCTTCCCAACAGCTATGACCACCTTTGTAGAACCCGTTACAGGCGCAGTTTCTTCGGCAACCCCTCTTGCGGCTTTAAAAGAAACTGCAACCACCGTTTTACCCACCGATATAACCCGACTTTTCTTTGGAAATTACGCGGGCTGTATAGGTGAAACCTCTGCCCTTTTACTCCTTGCAGGCGGTATATACCTTGTTCTTCGCAAGGTTATCACTCCCGAAATACCCCTTGCCTTTTTTGCATCAGCGGCAGGACTTTCGTGGATTCTTGGTGACGATCCCATTCGCACGCTCCTCTCGGGCGGTTTAATGATAGGCGCAATCTTTATGGCAACCGATTATGTTACCTCTCCCCCTACAAGATGGGGCAAGGTCATTTTCGGTGTTGGATGCGGTCTTATAACCGTTGTTATCCGTCATTTTGGTAATCTGCCTGAGGGCGTTTCCTTTGCAATACTTCTTATGAACATTCTAACCCCTCACATAACCCGTTTTACTACCCCAAAACCCTTTGGAACGGAGGCAAAGACAAATGAAAAATAATGTATGGCAATTTATAAAACCCATTATTGTTTTAACCGTCATAGCCGCCGTTATGGCAGGACTTCTTGGCGGAACAAACCTTCTTACGGCAGATAAAATTGCCGAGCTTACGGCAGCCAATGAAAAAGCCGCTGTGGAAAAGGTTATTAAGGCTGAAAGCTACAATAAATTTGAACTTAATAAATACACTTATTTCAAAGCTCAAAACGGCGAAAACACCGTAGGCTATGCCTTCATTCTCGGAGCAAATGGCTATGGTGGAGCCGTTAAATGTGTAGTAGGAGTTGATATAACCGGCAAAATCACCGCTGTGGAAATTACCGATGTATCAAATGAAACTCCGGGGCTTGGTCAAAACGCGATAAGAACCTCCTTCACCGACCAATTCAAGGGTAAATCTACAGAGCTTTCGGTTGTTAAATCGGGCGCAAAGGAAAACGAAGTTCAAGCCGTTACGGGAGCTACCATAACCTCCAAAGCGGTTACAACATCTGTAAATTTAGCACTGGAGCTTTATAAAAAAATAGAAGGGAAGGATGGCGAATAATGAAAAAGAATGGTTCTTTAGGTATTTTAACCAAAGGCATTATAGCCGAAAATCCTGTTTTAAGACTTGTTCTCGGCACCTGTCCCACCCTTGCCGTTACTACCTCTGCCTTAAACGGAATTGGTATGGGGCTTTCGGCAACCTTTGTTCTTGTATGCTCGGGTGCCGTTGTCTCCTTGCTTCGCAACATTATCCCATCAAAGGTTAGAATTCCCGCCTACATCACCATTATTGCGGGCTTTGTTACAATAGTTCAAATGCTGGTTAAGGCATTTTTACCCGCTATTGATGCGGCACTCGGAATATTCCTTCCTTTAATTGTTGTTAACTGTATTATTTTGGCGCGTGCCGAGATGTTTGCCGCCAAAAATCCTGTTTTACCCTCTGTTTTAGATGGTCTTGGAATGGGAATAGGCTTTACGGCAACCCTTACCATTATGGGTATTATACGAGAGCTTATTGGCGCGGGTACAATTTTCTCTCTCCCCATTACAGCAAACTTTATAGACCCGATGCTTATTATGATTTTGCCGCCGGGAGGCTTCTTTGTATTCGGTATTTTGGTTGCCGTTTCAAATGCACTTGCCAACAAAAAGGGTAAACCAATCGTAGAGAGTATAGGCTGTGACGGTTGTGCCCAAAACGGAAGCTGTCCCTTTGCGGGCGATACCGAAAAATGCGAAAAGCCCGACCTAACCGAAGTTGAAGCGGCTAAAAAAGAAAAGCCTTCTGATGAAGAAATCAAAGAGGCTAAAGAAGAAAAGCCTTCAAAAGAAGAACTTGAAGATGCAAAAAATGAGTCTTCAAAAGCAAAAAATGAACCCTCTGACACCGTTCCTTCTACCGATGAAGTTAATGGAAAGGAGGAAGATGTAAATGCCTGAGCAATCATTATGGTCAATGGTTATTACAGTTTTACTTGCAGGAATTTTAACCGATAATATGGTTCTTGCAAAATTTCTTGGAATTTGCCCCTTCCTCGGTGTTTCCAAAAAGCTCAACACCGCCTTTGCAATGGGTATGGCGGTTATTCTGGTAATGCTTTTAGCAACAGCCGTTACCTACCCAATTTATGTATTTTTGCTTATTCCCTACGGGCTTGAATATCTGCAAACAATAGCCTTTATTTTGGTTATTGCCGCACTTGTTCAAATGCTTGAGGTTGTAATGAAAAGATTTTTGCCGCCCCTTTATAAAGCACTTGGTATTTATCTTCCCCTTATAACCACCAACTGTGCGGTGCTTGGTATTACCCTTTTGCATTTTACCAACCAAAAAATCATAGATTTTGCCGCCTCTACAGGTGCCGCCGCAAACGGATATGCCGCAGGCAGTACATTTTTAGTTTGTATGGCAAATGCCCTTGGCGCAGGCGCAGGATTTTTACTTTCTATGATTCTTTTTGCGGGTGTTCGTGCACGACTTGAAAAATCCAATGTTCCAAAATTCTTACAAGGGTTACCCATAACTCTTATAGCCGCCGCCATTGTAGCACTGTCCTTCCTGGGCTTTGCGGGCGTAGCATAAAGGGGGTACTACTATGAATGGAATTTTAATTGCAATTGCCATTATTGGCGGAATAGGCTTAATAGGCGGTATTTTGCTTGCCGTAATATCCCATTTTTGTAATAGTGGCGAGGAAAATGAGCGTCTTGCCGAAATTCGCGATGCTTTGCCGGGTGCAAACTGCGGGGCTTGCGGATATGCGGGTTGTGATTCCTATGCTGAGGCGGTGGAAAACGGCTCTGCCGAGCCAAATCTTTGCGCCCCCGGTGGAAAAGATACAGCCTTAAAGCTTTCTGAAATTTTGGGCGTAGAAATCGAACTCACCCAAAAGGTTGCAAGGGTTAACTGCAACGGATGCACCGAAAATGCCCAAACAAAGTATAACTATACAGGTATGCAGTCCTGTAAGGCTGCCGCCGCACTTGGCGGAGGTATGAAATCCTGTGATTTTGCCTGTCTTGGACTTGGTGACTGCGTAAACGCTTGTGAATTTGGCGCAATATCCATTAAAGACGGTGTTGCCGTAGTAGACGAAGATATTTGCGGAGGTTGTGGACTTTGTGCCAAAACCTGTCCCAAACAGGTAATTTCGGTTGTTACCAAAAAGAAATCCGCCGTTATCCCTTGTAATAACAAGCAAAAGGGCGGCGTGGCAAGAAAGAACTGCAAGGTGGCTTGTATTGGTTGCTCGGCTTGTGTGAGAGCCTGTGAATTTGGCGCCGTTACTGTGGAAAACTTCCTGGCAACCATTGATGCCGATAAATGTACCGCCTGCGGAAAATGCGTAGACGCCTGCCCACAGAAGATAATTGTTATTTAAACAGTTTGTTTATAAAGCAAATTTATCCCTCTGTCGAGCAATCGAAAGAGGGATTTTTGTATACCTATTGTAATTTTTTCATAAATCGCTATAATAAAATAAAGAGGCGAACAATAAATGATATGTTATAAAGTTACACATAAATACAAACTACAAGACCGTAAGGAGATTAAGGAGATTGGTGTTTACAGTTCAATATCCAATGCAAAAAACGCAATAGAAATCTTAAAAGTCAAAGAAGGTTTTAAAGATACTGTTAATGGATTTAGAATTAAAAAGTGTTTCGTTTTCTTAAAGCCAAAATTGTTAGACAAAACTTTTTGGATAGATGGTTTTATAACATATAAATATTAAATATGCGATTTCTCGTTTATGGGCACTGCTGAACCACATAAATTGGGGTTTATCGCACAAATTATCCCATTAATTGTAGGGGCAAGCGTCCTCGATTGCCCGAGAGGGTTTGTACAAATTTGCGGTTTTTTTGGCCGTCCCCGGACGGGGAAGGAGGACCGCGCCAGCGGTGGAAGGGGAGAAAAAATTACAGCAAAAAGCCCTTGGTTTAAGCCTTTTGGAGCATTTTTCATTCAACCCTTCCCCCACTTCGTGGGCCCCCTTCCCTGTCTAGGGACGGCCTTAAAGGTTGCGTTTTTAAAATATAATTTGTGGTGGATTTTTTGGACAGTCGAGGACGCCTGTCCCTACAACCTCAACCCCAAATCTCATCTTCAAACTACAATTTATAGAGCAAACTAAAAATTCAAAATAACCCTTTAACTTTTTAATCCACATAATATGAGCAAAATCCTTGAAACGGTTTTTAGAATATGCTATAATAAATCAAGGCTATTTTGTAAAAGGAGAGCGAATTTTTATGAAAATTTCAACAGAAATTGCATCAATTGCAAAATTTGTGGGCGAAGAAAGAGCAGTAGAAATGGTTGCCAAGGCAGGTTTTGATGCCTTTGATTTTTCTATGTTTGAAATGGGCAGATTTAATTGGACTACCCAAGAAATGGTGAAAAGCGACCATCCCTTGCAGTCGGGCAATTACCTTGCTTTTGCACGAAAATTAAGAAAAATAGCAGAGGATAACGGAATTTTCTGCAATCAATCCCACGCTCCGTTTCCTGTATCCTGTCCCGAAATTTTAAATTTACAAAAGCGCGCCATTGAATGTACCGCCGAAGCGGGTGGAAGCATTTGTATTATTCATCCCAATAATTTCAAATCTCCCGAAGAAAATGCCGAAATGTATTTTGAGCTCTTACCCTTTGCCAAAGACCACGGTGTAAAAATTGCTACCGAAAATATGTGGAATTGGGATAAGGAAAAGGAAACTCCCGCCCCCGCCGCTTGTAGCGATGAGCAAAACTTCCTTGCCCATATAAAGGCGGTTAATGACCCGTTTTTTGTTGCCTGCCTTGATATAGGTCACGCCGAAATGAAGGGGCTTGATACCTCAGCGCCTAAAATGATTTATACATTGGGCTCCCATTTACAGGCTTTGCATATTCACGATAACGATTTGCTCCACGATAGCCACGCTCTGCCCTTTACTATGGATATTGATTTTGCTGCCGTTATGAAAGCGCTAAGAGAGATTGATTACAAGGGATTTTTAACCTTAGAAGCCGATTCCCACACTAAGGATAGCACCCCCGAAACGGTTTTTGAAAAGGTTAAAGAGATGGCAGAAGCCGCCAAAAGGCTTGACACCCTTTAATTTAAATGGCTCTTTGTCAATAGTTGGGGTAAAGAGTTAAAATGAAAAAGATTTACGCAAGCAGTCGCATTATGCGGCTGCTTGTTTGTTATGAAGTTGTTGATGGGAAAATATATGTAAAATACGGTTTCTA
>SVPL01000071.1 GCA_015065925.1 Oscillospiraceae bacterium | reverse complement strand
TAGAAACCGTATTTTACATATATTTTCCCATCAACAACTTCATAACAAACAAGCAGCCGCATAATGCGACTGCTTGCGTAAATCTTTTTCATTTTAACTCTTTACCCCAACTATTGACAAAGAGCCTGTTTTTTTGAAGTAATATCTGTAAATACGAAAAATACTGAATGTTTTTAACAAGAAAATGTATGAAAAGTAAATAAAAAAACATTATAATTAAAATAAGTAATATTGTATCTATATATTGCTACTTTATTTTATACGAAGGAGATTTAAGCTTATGAAAGGTAATTTATTCAGCAAGAGTATTTTAACAAAGCTTGTTGCGGTAATTGCCGCGGTGGCTCTTGTGTTTACTTTGGCTCCCGTTACAGGGGTTTTTGACCTTGTAGCAAATGCAAGCGCCGAAACACCCGTGTATGATCCTACACTTGGTAGTTATGCGCAATCTACCGATGTAAACGGCAACACCGTTTTAACTGCTAGCCCTAATGAAAATGTAGGGTTTAGAGGATGGTATTTGAAGGATGGTACCGAGGTATCTTATGAAACTACATATACCTTGCCAAGTGGCACCAATGCCTCTGACTATATTCCTGTTTTTTATAATTTTAATCTTATTAAAAACGGCGGATTTGAAGCGTATGCAAGTGGCACCAATCTTTCGGCAAGTGATATTGCTGAGGATGAAAAGTGGAACGGTATTACTTGGGAATATATTAGCGGTACCGAAACAGGTAACTGGGCGAATAGCGTAAAGGTTACAAATGCCGCCGCAAAAAGCGGAAATAACTCTATTGTTTTAAATTCACCTCATCATTGCACATATAAACAGATTAATAATTTAAAACCCAATACGCAGTATACCTTAACCTATTATTTTAATATTGTTTCAACTACAGAAGGTAAGGACTACTTATCACGCAGCTATATTGTAAGCGGTGATATAACTGAGCAAGAGTTGCTTAACGGTTATTCCCCTAATGCAGCCAATCCCTATTTGGATATGGCGGTTTTTGATGCTACAACAGGTTCTTGCAGCGCAGGGGAGTGGAAAGAAGTAAAACACACCTTCTTTACAGGTGAAAACACCTCTGTAAAGTTTTTGATTTATTACAGAAACGAGCCTGTAAACAATGTAAGACCTCCAATGTATATTGATGATGTTGCCTTGGTTGAAGATCCCTTGGAGGCTCCTTCGAAATATTTTGATGAAGACTATTCCGTAAACACTGTTGCAAACTGGTCAAAATTAGGTGATGGTTTAAGCATATCCCACGACAGCGGAAAAGTAAAAGTAGATGCAACATCTGGTTTTAAGAGAATACAAAATGTTCCCTTCTTTGCCAAAAAGGGAGCTGAGTATACAGTAAAGCTCACCTTTAATTTCGCTGATTTAACAGATGTAGGCAATTATATTAACTTCTCCCTTACAACAGCTAAGGGAACAACTGTCGAAACAGGTTATTATGTTCAGAATTTTAAGGGTGATACTAACTTCAAAGCCATATTAACCCAAGGTAGCAATTCTTTGGATATAACCGAATATTATAATGATGGTATTCATTCTAATACATGTATTCAGCAAAGTGCGTTATCAAAGATTGATCCCAAAAATGATATTGATATAGCATTAAGCTTTAAGGCAGACAAAACCACCCCTGTTTACCTTAATGTATGGATTAACGGCGTTGGTTCATATACCATTGATAATTTAAGTGTAACTGAAAACATCTCAAATACGGATAATGTAGCTCTTATTGCCCAATACGCTTCTTCTACCGTTGGTACAGCAATCCGCACCGAAGGTAAGCAGGGCTTGAGATACAAAACTCAAATAGATAAAAGATTACTTACCTCCGATATGTACTACGGTTTCCGCGTTATAGAATATGGTACGGCAGCCATTAAAGCAGATTACGCTAATGGCTCAGACCTTCAGTTAGATGGTATGTATGACTATGGTGAGAATACCTATGGCGTGAAAAAGGGTGTTGCCTATTCATTTGCAGACCAAATAGATTTAGTGTATGCAGAAGATGAACTCACATTAGATTTTACAGGTGTTTTAACTAATATTCGCGAAGAATATTATAATACCAAATACACAGTAAGAGCATATTTTAAATATGTAGATGCAAATGGTAATACCGGCATTTTCTATGGTGACCAGAATGATATAGCTATTTATCCCGTTTCCAAAGCAGCATATTCTGCCAAGAATTCTGAGGGTGAATATACCGAAAGTACTGAAGTTCGTAATTATCTTTACGAAAATATCATAAGCAAGTATACCGATAAAATTGTTAAGGTTTCAAATGCTTCTAATCCCGTTTATTCTAATTTCCAAGGTATCCGTTCAACAGTTTATCATGGTGTAACCTTCTTCCCCGACAGTCACGGCAGAACCTACACTGAGGCTCAGGCAGCAACCGAAATGGACAGACTTGTTGATACTAAGGTAGATAATGTTCGTACCCGTTTTGATTCCAATTGGGCTTGGACTTCTAACGGTTGGGATTGGAATTCTACAAAAATGACCGCCTTCTACAAATGGGGCAAAATGTTACAGGATAGAGATATATCTATTACCATTCAAGCAGGCTGGCATTTGTATGATTTCATTTGCTTCTATAATAAGCAGTATAGTACAGGAATTGTTGACTCACAAGACACTGACGGTGACGGACATTCCTCCATTCCCGAGGTTAACTATTTGCACGGATATACCGATGATGCAAGCGCAAAAGCTACCGCTAAATACGGCGAAGATGCAAATGCCGCAAAAATTGAAGCAGATGCACGTGCAATAGGTCTTGATTTAACTGATGATGAGTTTGCACATTATTCCGTTGCCGCCGCCCGTTACGGTGAGTGGATTACACAGGGTATTAACGCACTTAAAGCACAGGGACTTAACAACGTTGAGTATGTTCTTCCCTTTACCGAGTCGGGTGATGTAAAAAGCGGTGATGAAACCTATTCGTATGATGAGTGGATTATAATGACCATGGGACTTAATAATGCTTTAGAAAATGCAGGTCTTAGAAATAGTCTAAAACTCATCGGTCCCGCACAGTCGATTTACGCATATCAAAATCGTCTTTCCTTGGTTGAGTACCTCTATGAGCATATAGCCGGTACTGATTATGAGGATTTGGTTGATATCAACGCAATGCATCAATATACTCGTCCCAATACTGAGGCAGGATATGCAAATACTGTTTTTGATCCCGAAGCATCACATTCTTTGGCAGAAGAAAATTTCACCTATTATGATGATGTTTTAACTAATACAGGCGTAAGAGATATGGAATTCTGGTGTGATGAGTATTTTGCACATTCTCCTGATGCAAAATGGTGGAATGATGTGGGTATGCAGATGACTCAGTTTGCCGCGGGACTCACAGCAGGTATAAATAACGGTGTTAACCGTTTCTTAACCTGGCAGATGTTTGATACCTTGTGGGATAGTGACAGAACTCACGGTACGGGTATTGTTGATAATTCAGCCGAGTTCTCAGGCGGTGTTCACGCAGTTGGAACCTGTCCTTCACTTGTGCATGTAGACGGCAAAACCTGTCCTAACGGCACAGATTGTCCTTGTACAAAATACTACAATATTTCCAGCTATGTACCCCGTACAACCTATTACGGAATTAACCTTATTGGTAAATATATGAATAACGATGATGCCGATGTTTTTGAAACTCAGGTTTTAGATGATGCAGATGATAACGGCGGTGTTTATGTAAGCGCCATTAAAAATGATGAAGGAAAAACCGTTATTTTAGTAGTAAACACAACTGCAACCATTGTTAATGTTGATGTTGAGCTTGATAATGCATCTTCATTTAATCGTTACACCTATGATCCTAGTGAAATTGTTCCCACTGCTGAGGCTAAATCACTTCCCAGCGACAAGACAATTTCTGTCAATGGCGGTAATACCTTTAAAGATACAATTCCTGCGCAGTCCTTCGCTATTTATGTTGAAAGCGGAACCTTTATAGGTGATGACACTAATGTTGATATGGGCGAGTTTTGGAAATAACGCAAATTGATTTTAAATTCAAAATAAATTAAACAAAATACCCGAGTTATCAGTCGTGATAACTCGGGCGTTTTAGTTGTTGATTAAAAATCAAGGATATCAACAGGGATAATGGCAATCTCGCGTTTATTATTACAGGTGGTATCAAAGCTGATTGCATTGCCGTCCCAAATAAATCTTGCGTGAAGGTCGCATCTGAAATCACCTTTAGCAATATCTTCTGCGCTTCTTGCCTTTAAAAGTGTGCGGGATTTACCCGTTTTAAGGCTGTATGCAACAAGATGTCGGTAGCCGTCAATTGGGTATCCGTCACCAATAATGTAATTGCCGTTGGGGGATATATTGCAGTGAATATCGGGATGATGCTCCTCGTTAAAATATGGCATATCATATTCTATAAATTTTTTTGTGTTTACATCTATACGGAACATACTCATTCGGGTGGAATTGTTGGGTGTACAATGGACGATAATTTCATCACCACTAATCCAATGATAGTGTGAAACATAACTGTTTTTAATTACGGTATAACAGTTGCCCTGTAAATCACCAATCACCATTGATGTGCTCCATGTTACACCGCGGGCGGGGAAGTTCCTAACCAAAGCTACAAATTTGTCAGAAGATCTATTAAAGGTTATATGATTAACCAAGATTTTTTGGCTTTCATCAAAATTTGAAATTGGCGCTAAATCCTTATAACTAATTAAAAATTTTGATTTACCGCTTTCCATATCGGTAAGGTATATACCGTCATTTTCAGGATGATTAACATTTGCATTTTCATCAATAAATGCAGCATATCCGTAGCCTGGGCGGAAAGCGTAAATTCTGCCGTAATTCACCGAAAGACCGTATTTTCCGTCGGGGGATACACAAGCGGTAGCCATATCGGTGTATTTCTTTTCACCTGTTACAAAATTGTGTGTAACCGTTTTGAACTCGCCATTTTCACAAACATTGTAATAAACGGTATTTTCTAAAAATGGGTGGTACTGAAGCATTGCGCCCTGCTGAAAATTCCAAGCGGTGGTTTCGGCAATTTTATAAAACTTGCCATCCTTTAAATAGCCAATTTCTGCTATATCCTCGGCGGTGGGAAGTCTATCCATAAACTGAACCCTGTGTGCAAGGTGCGGGGAGCTTTTGTTTGCCGTTGCACGCATATCATAATACGCGAAGAAATAGTGGGCGCCATCATTGGGGGTGATTATTTTAATATCATCACCTTTATAATAATCACTTATAATATTTTCCATTATAAAGTCACTCCGTCCTTGAAAATGGCTATATCATCATAGCCGTTTTTTTCTCCTAAAGACTCTTTACCCTCGGCAGTTTTTATTATTAAATCAAATAGTGCGGTGGTAAGAGTGTCTTTGTCGGCACCGTTTATAATCTCACCTGCGTTAAAATCCATCCAATGAGGTTTTTTGTTAAAAAGAGGTGTGTTGGTGGCTATTTTAAGGGTTGGCACAGGACCGCAAAGGGGGGTGCCTCTGCCGGTTGTGAACAAAATTATGTGTGCACCCGATGCCGCAAGATTTGTTACGGCTACTTGGTCATTACCCGGTCCGTTTACAAGGTACAAACCGCCTTCGCCGTTTGGTACTTCACCAAAATTAAGTGCGCCGCGAAGGGTTACCTTACCCGCCTTTTGAACACAGCCCAAGGATTTTTCCTCTAAGGTGGAAATACCGCCTGCAATGTTGCCGGGAGAGGGGTTATCGGCAATGCCTTCACCGTGGTCGATAAAATATTGCCTGAACCCTTTAAGCATATTTGACGCAGAATAAAAGGTTTCTTCGCTATCGCTTCTGGCAAGTAAAATCTGCTCGGCTCCAAATGCCTCGGGCATTTCGGTCATTAAAATTTTGGCATTGTATCTATAAAATTCATCTGCAACAAGACCAACCAAGGGATTAGCGGTAATTCCGCTATATCCATCACTGCCACCGCATTTTACACCTATTTTAAGGGCAGAAATGGGAATTTCGGTGCGAATATCTGCATTTGCCACGGCTTTAAGTTGGTCTATAATTTTTATGCCCTCGGCAATTTCGTCCTCACAGTCCTGAAGTATTAAAAATCTAATTCTGTTTTCATCAAAATCGCCTAAAGCGTTTTTCATAAGGTGAATTTCGTTGTTTTCACAGCCCAAGCCAAGCACCAAAACACCACCCGCGTTAGGATGCTTTATAAGTCCCGAAAGCACCTTTTGTGTGGTTTCAAGGTCCCCCCCAAGCTGAGAGCAACCGTAGGGATGGGTGTATGCCTTTGCACCTGTTAATTCTGCAAGCTTTTTTGCAGCGGAATTTGCGCAACCAACGGTGGGAATAACCCAAATGTCGTTTCTGATTCCTACATCACCGTTTACCCTTTTGTAGCCCATAAAGGTTCCGCTTTTTTTGGTTGTTTTGGGCTCAGAGTAGGGGGTGTAAACCCAGTCTGTAAGCCCTGAGAGATTGGATTTAAGATTTTCAGGCGAAACCTTTTCGCCAATAGCTATATCACGCTTTGCATGGCCAATGGGAAAGCCGTATTTTATAACATTTTCGCCTTTTTTTATTGGGACTAGGGCGTATTTTTGTCCGTCGTTTCTAACCTCAACATTATCTGAAATATGGATTTGCATTTTCAATTTCCTCACACATATCTAAAAGATTTGTGCCCCAAAATTCGGTGTTTGCTAAAATTTCTTCAAGGGATTTATTTTTTATAAATTCGGTTACATCAGCATCGTCGTTAGGAGCACCTTCTTTGTAAAACTCAATAAGTTTTGAAAATCCGAAAACAAGGTTTTTAGGATAATTTCCGAAGCGTTTTTTGTATTCTAAAACAGAGGGGAGCACGCGAACCTTGAATTTACTTACCGAGTTTAGAACAATGGATGAAAGATAGTGCTTTATGTAGGGGTTTGCAAAACGGGTTAGCACATTGTCGGCATAATCCAACAGCTCATTCTTTGGTAAATCAAGGGTGGGGATTATTTCCTCAAAAAGGCAAGCCTTTAAAAATGTGTGCATTGTTTCATCGTCCATACAGTCCTTAACCGTTTCGAGACCTGAAAGAAGGGCGTAGCAAACCATAGATGTGTGGGCGCCGTTTAAAATTCTAACCTTTCGGGTGCGGTAGCGTTCTAAAGCGTCCTTTGTAACAATAACATTAAGCCCCGCTTTCGAAAGGGGAAGCTCAGCTTCTAAATCATAGTCGGTTTCAATAACCCAAAGATGGAAAAATTCAGAGGTGTTTATAAGCTTGTCTTCGTATTCTAAATCAATTTTTTCATCCTTAGGATAACCTGTATTTATGCGGTCAACAAGGGTGTTGCAGAAAACATTTTCGGTTTCTATCCAATTTTTAAAATTATCACCTAATTGCCAAAGGTCGGCATACTGTAAAACCGTCTTTTTAAGATTGTCGCCGTTACGGTCAATAAGCTCACAGGGCAAAAATACAAAGCCATTAAGCCCAAGCTCAAAGCGTTTTTTAAGGAAAAGGGTTAGCTTTGCGGGGAAGGTTTTGGGTGGAGCATCGGTGATTTTATCATTTACATCAAAGGCAATACCTGCCTCGGTTGTGTTGGAAACAATAAATCTAAGCTCTGAATTTTCGGCAAGATTTAGATATGCCTCAAAATCCTTGTAGGGTTCAACCGTGCTGTCAATCACATCAATAAGACTTGTTTCAACACCCTCGGTTCCGCGAATAATGTGGGTGTAAAGTCCGTTTTGTTCCTCTAAAATATTGCAAAGTCCGTTTTCGATGGGTTGTGCAACTACCACAGAACCGTTCCAAAGATTTTGATTGTTGAGTTTTTGAAGCATCCAATCCACAAATCCGCGTAAAAAACCGCCTTCACCAAATTGTAATACCTTAACGGTTCTTTGGGGTTTGTTATATTCCTTTAAATCTTTCATATTATTGCTCTCCTTTAAATTCATCATACAGCTTTTTAACTGCAAAATATGAAGCCTTGGGCTTTCTATGCTCGTTTACAAGACCTTTGTTGTTAAAGCCTCTGGCTCTGGTCATTCCCGCCTCCCAACAGGTGCGCATATCGGCATACTGCCAAACATAAAAACCGCAAACCATAGAGTCGTTATGGAAGGTGGTAATGGCTTTGGAAAGCATTTCGGCTTGATATTCCTCTGTCCAACGAATATTTGTGAAGGTGTGATCACCGTAAATTGCGGCACAGCCAAACTCACTCATAATAATTGGCTTATGACCATATCCAAGAGCGTTGCGTCGTTCACGGAACTCATTTAAAGCCTCTTGCCAGCTGTCATTATTGCCATAATACCAACCGTAGTATTGATTAAGGCAGATAATGTCGCAAAATTCAAGGCAGATATCCTCCATTGGCTTATATGTAGCGTATGTGACTATGCGATTTCCACCGTTTTCTTTAAGAAAATTGTAAAATAATTTAGAAATATTGTAAGCGTTCTCAGCTTCAGTAGGAATTTCGTTATGCATACCCCAAATTATAATAGAAGGATGATTAAAATATTGCTTTAACATTTCTTTGTGCATTGTAAGACCACGCTCAATAACAGTGGGAAGCCCTAGAGTTTCGGCGGTAAAGCCCACACCCCACATTGGAATTTCGCTCCAGAATAAAATCCCCTTAGAATCAAGCAAATCCACAAAATATTTTGAGTTTGGGTAGTGTGAGCCTCGAATTGCGTTGCACCCTAAATTTAGGATAATATCAATATCTCTGTTCATTAATGACTTTGGAAAAGCAAAGCCAAAATCGGGATATTCTTCGTGACGGTTTACACCGCGGATTTCAATTTGATTTCCGTTTAATAGGATTTTTTGATCTTTTACTTCAATTTTTCTAAAACCAACACGGTCATATAAATCGTCGGTGTTTGTGGCAACCAATATGCTGTAAAGCTCAGGCTTTCCAATATCCCAAAGACGGATGTTTTCTACACTGAATTCAGGGGAGACAACTTTTTTTGTTTCACCCGCCGAAAGAGTTATATCGGTTTTGAAAATTTCTTTTGAGTCAAAGAAAAATGTAACAGGTGAGGTTATTTCATAGCTTTCAGAATTAAATAATTCTGCTGTGATTTTAGCGTTGGCAAGGGTTAAAGCGTCATTAAGATTATAGTCAAAGCGAAGATTTGTAACAACCGTCTCGGCTACCTTTTCGGCGTAAACGCTTCTTATAATTCCGCCGTAGTGATACCAGTCAACCTTTTTTTGGGGGATGGAGTTTTTATCAAAAGAGTTATCTACCCTCAAAGTCAGATTATGAAAACCTGTTTCTACATTATTTACATAAAAGTCAAAAGCCGAAAATCCACCATAGTGGTCACCTAATAGTTTGCCATCTAACCAAACCTCGGCATAGGTCATTACTGCCTCAAAATTAAGGCGCAAATTCCCGCCCTCAAAATAGAAATCCTTGCTGTACCAAACGGCGCCGTTATATTCTATAAGGCCAAATTCGGTATTCCAAACCGAGGGGACTGCAATTTGCATTCCATCGGTAAATCCCATAAAAAAGCCTTGTTCTTTACCTGCATTGTCAGCATCGGTTTTAAAAAACCACATTCCGTCTAAACAGGCGCTTTTCCTTTTGGTACGGTCAACAAATATTCTTGACATAAATACACCGCCTAAAAATTTATATATTTACATTATAATATATATTTTAGTGTAAAACAATATCTATTCGTACATAAAATTAGCAAATAGTTCAAAATTTCGATAATTTTATAAAATATTGAATATTATTTTTATTTCTGTTATAATGTGAAATAAGAAAAGAGGTGTCCCTCAAATGCCATTAACCAAAAATCCAAAATATATTAAGGAGCCTACCGATTTACAGTGCGGACAAGCGGTGCTTGCTATGCTTTCAGATAAATCTGTGGATGAAATTATTGAAATTGTTTGCACCGAAAGGGAAACTACCCTAAAGCAAATGTTTTTGGCGTTAGATATTCTAAATATAAAATACAACCGTCAAAAAGTAGAGGTAAATTTTGCTTCAGAACTGCCCTCAATTTGTATTTTAAGTTTAGAAACCCCACGCTGTTGGCATTGGTCCCTTTATTTTAAAGGTGTTTTTTATGATCCTGAACATGGAATTCTACAAGATTTTCCAACGTCTAACCGAAAATATTATTTTGAGATTACAAAGTAACTTTAAAGTTGGTTTTTGCCCTTGACATAACATTTTTTTGGATGTAAAATGTTGGTAACAATATATTGTGGAGGTATAAAAATGAGTGATTATCTTGTGAAATTATATGATCTTCCGCCAATTGACGGGTTTGTGAAAAGAGTAACCGATAACGGAATAACAATCCGCCGCCCCATTGGTCCTGAAAAATACGCTGTTATTGAATGGGTTGAAGAAAATTTCAATCTGTTATGGGCGGGTGAGACAGAGTGTGCCTTCTTTAAATCCCCAAAGGGAGTATTTATAGCGGTTGATGATGCAACCGGAAAAATGTTAGGATTTGCCTGTTATGATGCAACTGCTAAGGGATTTTTTGGTCCAACAGGTGTTGACAAGGAATCACGTGGCACAGGTATTGGAAGCGCACTTTTAATGGCTTGCCTTAACGCCATGCGTGAGGAAGGTTATGGTTATGCTATAATTGGAGCGGTAGGTCCCAGCGCTTTTTATGAAAAAATATGTGGTGCGACTGTAATTGAAGGCTCATCACCCGGTATTTATAAAGGTATGCAAAGAGCAAAAAATTGGCAAAGTACAAAAAAATAGTATAATAAAAACTCTCGATTATGCATTAGCATTTTCGAGAGTTTTTTACATAGTATTATAATTTATTTATTCTCGGGCTTATCCTCGGGAACCTCTTTGTAAAGATTAAATCTGAAAAGCAAGGTTTCATCTTCGGGATTGGAACAACGAATTTTAGCTTCGGAAATCTCTGCGCCCTTTAAAATGTTTGCAATACCAATAATCTGGCAAAGCTTGGATTTTAAATTAAGCACATCACCGTCGGCAGTTTCTAAAAACACATCACCCTTGCAGTGGTCAAGTGTTTTAATAAAATCGTTAAAATCTGCATTGTGTAAAGAAATATCATTACCGTTAATCATTTTAAAAAACTCCTTTTTATTATTATATGTAAATATTATATGTAAAATTAAAACTCGTGATTATAATCAAAATCGCAGTGGCTTAAAATTTCTTTTGCCATCATAACTGCGCCCATTCTGTTGGGATGCACTCTGTCCCAAGCAATGGAAGCCGAATGGCGGTAGCCAAGATATTTGTTATACATAGCCTGAAAATCAACAAAAATAAGGT
>SVPL01000070.1 GCA_015065925.1 Oscillospiraceae bacterium | reverse complement strand
TCGTAAAAATAATTAATTAATATTATCAGAAACGGATATTTTTCGTTTATAATATATACTAAATAACCAATGTGATAGCTTTAATAGCAAAATCGTTTCAGATTTTACTTTGCTGTTTTTTAAAATTCTCAACATAAAATTCAACCAAAACACTATATGATGCAATTATAGCACTATACAACTAATTAGTCAACACTAAAAAACTAAATAATCACACGATTTTATGATAACATATTTTTATAAGACTAATTTAGGAGTCAATATATGGATGTTAATAAACGATTACGTTATTTGAGAGAGCAATGCGGATATACTCAAAACAGTCTGGCAGAAAGAGCAGGCATATCACAAACCCATTTAAGACGCGTAGAATTAGGTCAAGCCGATATTACTATCGGACATTTACAGTTGTTATGTGATGCTATGGGAATTTCACTAAAAGAATTTTTCGAAGAATCTCCTGCTACAGACGAGACAGCATCAGCTTTTTCAAAACTTTCCCCAAAACAAAAGAAGCTTTTACTTTCTTTTATTGAAAGCTTATAAAAAGATTTGTTTTACCTTTAGAAACCGAGCAAAATTGCTCGGTTTTTTAAAATTTGTTATATTATTAACTATACTTGCTTTTCGCAAAAGACAGTGCTATACTCATTATAGCAAGATTTACATATTTAAAGTAGGGGTAGTTTACGATGAGCGCCAACAAAAAACAAATCTTACATAATTTAATTTCTTATCTTTTCGTTTCCTTAGCGGCAATTCTATTGGCATTCACCTATCAATTATTTGTTGTTAAAAACGGTTTTGCCCCTGCAGGGCTTAACGGTATAGCCACTATGATACAATATAAAACGGGATTCAGTATCGGTTATATGTCTTTGCTCATAAATATTCCCTTGTGTATTTGGGCATATTTTCTAATAGATAAAAGATTTGCAAAGCGTTCACTTTGTTTCTGCCTGGTTTATTCCTTCTGCTTCTTATACCTCCAAAAAATAGGACTTTCCGCTTTTCAATATAATGCAAAGGGACACGACACTATTTTCCCCGTACTTTTAAGCGGTGTATTAAGCGGTTTCGTTTATGGTGTTTGCTTTAGAAATACTGCTTCTACCGGCGGCACTGATATAGTGTCAAAATACATTAGTAAAGTCAAGCCATCCCTTAACTTTTTCTGGATAACCTTTATTCTTAACACCTTTGTAGCGGTTATTTCATTTTTTGTTTATGCAAAGCCCGATAACAACCAAAATCTTATATATGATTACAAGCCGGTTTGTCTTTGCGTGCTTTATTGCTTTATTTCGAGCTTTATGGGCAACTATATAATAAAGGGTACGCATACCGCCGCAAAGTTTACTGTTATAACATCCCACCCCGACGAGATAACCCAAGATATTTTAGCCAAACTTCGCCACAGTGCAACAAAAATTTCTGCGTTCGGTTCTTATTCAAACAATGAAAAGACCGTGCTGATTTGCGTTATTAACAAACACCAGATTATGGAATTCCAAAAGATTTTGAAGAAATATGACGACACCTTTTCCTTCTCGGAGACGGTAAACGATACCTATGGCAACTTTGCACAGGTCAAAAAATAATTCACATATAAAATCCGAACCAAAATGGTTCGGATTTTATATTTTCAGAATCCTTATTTTGTTTCTTTTTTGAGCGTATTCCAACGTTGTTGCCGCTCCACCCCACGAATGTTTAACATAACAAACTAAATAGTCACCATGATCTACCATGTACTGATTGGTTTTTAAAATTTTTAATTTCATAGGTATACTTTCCTTAAATTCGGGTATAATTATATCCTTATATGCTATTTTGAAACGATCAATTTTATGCTTTAATTCATTGGTTATATATGGCACTGTAATATGTATTATTATATCATTAAATTCATTATTTTTTATTTTGTAGAGTGTTCTGTAAACTAATTTGTCAAATTCTCCGTAATTGCCCACATAAAACTCTTTAACATTTTCTTCTTTTATCAATTTTATTAAAATATTATTTAATTTATCTTGTAAATCAATTTCAAAAATTTCATTATGCCCTGCAAAACAACATTTTTTGTCCATAAAGCTCGCCTTTTAGATATATTATATGTTCATTTTTGCATTATATCATATTTGCTCGCTAAAATAAATAAATAATATATTTATTTTGGAGTGTTTTTATGGCTATTAAAAGTGTTTCTATCCGTATTGAAGAAGAAATGTTACGAAAATTAAGTTATATCGCCGATTACGAAGGCAGAAGCATTAACAGTCACGTACTTGTATTGATTAGAGAAAACATCAAAGCTTTTGAAGTCGAATACGGCACAATTGACGGCGATATTAAACCTGCAATAAATGTGAAACCCACAACAAAATAGATATTAAAAATCCGAACGCTACAAAAAGCGTTCGGATTTTTTTATTTTACTTAATTTTTAAAATACATAAACAATTGACATTTAATCATACCATTGTAAAGTTTACGGCGTTTATCGGCGGTCCTACCGAAAAATCGCTCAAATTCATCATGGGGGCTTATCACGTAATACTTCTGACCGTCACCCTTAATAAAACGCTCACCTATTCCGGCATTTTCAATTTCCTTGTAAAACGATTGCATAAATATTTTTTGAGTTTCCTTCAAAGTTCACCCACCCTTCACCCCTCTTTTTTAAACTTTCACCCCTATGGGGTGATGACAACGAAAATAGGGGTGAGTTATAATTATAATGTAAAATTTTAATATTTATATATTAAAAGGAGGAAATTTTATGAAACGTTGCACCAAAATATTAAGTTTGGTTTTAGCTCTGCTGATGATTTGCACTGTGTTACCCATAGGTATGACAGTATCTGCTGCCTCTACCACGGTTTCCACAGTCTATGCCACTGTGTCCACGCCGGTTGTAGGCGATACCATCAGTACTTCAAATGACTGTTATACCCCAACCAAGGGGGTCAAAATCACCGATATGAATTGGACTAAAGAAAACGGTGCCATCTATCCCAGTAATACAAAATTTCAAGCAGGTGTAACCTACTACTGTGACATTGAGTTTACCGTGGAAGATGGTTATACCTTCCCCGCCAGCTATACAGGACTTAAAGGCTATATTAACGAAAAATCCGGTGAAATTTCCACAGTATACTACACCGACCATGCTTATGTAACAGTACCCTTTACTCCGATAGCATCGGGTGAAGTGTATGTAGGCGGTGTTGGTATGAACAATGGCGATTATCTGCCAAAAGGAAGTCAAAGCACCACCAAAACTAAACCTTCAGACCGATATGCTTATTACAATAATGGTGTACTTACTTTGCATAATTACACCTACCAAGGACTTGGCGTAGTCTTACCCGGTGTGTACAGTTATTACAGCGCCGCTATCATAAGTGATAAACCTTTGAAAATTGTCGTAGAAGGAAACTGTGCCATCTATGCTGCCGGTAATTCCAGATACACCCAAGCCATCTATTTTAAAGCAGATGACAATACTGACAATAATTCCATTGTTGGTGATGGCAATTCAGTTTTGCAGTTATCTGCTCCAAATGAAGCAATTTATAGTCCGGACGGTATTTCTATAAAAGACGCTCGCATCTCTATTATTGGAGGCGAAACAGGAATTAATGTTTACGGCAAATTCGTAGTAGAAAATAGTACTATCATTATCAATTCTACACAGGCGGCTTGTCACATTTCAGGTAACCTTACGGTAAACAACGGTAATTTAAATATTATTTCCAGCGAAAACTACGGTATATGTGTTGTAGGAGATCTTTCTTTAAATGCTGTTACCGCTAATATAACAGGTAAATACTCACCTATTTATACCTATGTGGATCCCGAAAAAGGGAATTCCGCAGACATATCCATCTTTGATAGCACCATTACTTTCGACAGCAAAGAATATTCCGGAATACACTCTAGTGAAACCACGCTTATTTATAACAGTACTATAGATGCAAAGCCAAACTCTACCGGTCTTTATTCCAAAAAAGATTTGTCCATTGTGCATAGTGATATAACGCTAGAGTCCTGCAGAGAAAGTATCTGGTGTGGCAATGGTAATACATTCATCACATCCAGCGAAGTGAAAATTACTAAGACTGATGGTGACGGTATTTACTGTAACGGTAATCTGCATATTGTTTCCAGTACCTTAACCGTCTCTGAAGCAACAGACTGCGGTATTGAATGTCGGGGTAGCGAACAACTAAGTATTATAGGCAGTACAGTTGATTTAAAAGGTGATTACGGTATTTATTCAGAATGCGATCTATTCATCGACAACAGTACTCTCAAGGCAGAAGGTGAAGATCAGGGTATTAGTGTCTACGGAGCCGACATATCAATTAACGACAGTAATGTTGAAGCAACCTCTGCCTATAATGCTGCACTTATTGCAAATGACGGTATCTTTACTTTAGGCGATAATTTGGTAGCAAAAGCCTCAACCCAATCAGGCGGCACATTGGAAAACTTTGACCACGCTAAGGCGGATAACTACCGTTGGGTAAAAATTACTAAGCCTGCCACCGCAAAAATTGAAACTCAACCCAAAACCACCTATGCCAAGGAAGGTGCTACCGCTAAAGTTACAGTAAAAGCCACAGGTGACGGTCTTAAATATGAGTGGTATATTAAAAATAGCGGTGCTACTAAATACACAAAATCTTCTGTAACAAAATCTACCTACTCCACCACTGTGAACAGTAAATCTCACGGACGTCGTTTATATTGCGTTATTACCGATATGTATGGCAATAAGGTACAGTCAAATACAGTATTAATCCGCCGCCAGGCAACTATTACTAAACAACCTTCCGCTACGGTTTATGCTAAGAAAGGAAGTAAAGCCACAGTTAAGCTTACCGCTTTGGGTGATGGTCTTACCTACACCTGGTACACGAAGAATTCCGGTGCTTCCAAGTACTCAAAATCTTCTGTTACCTCTGCTACCTACTCCGTTACAATGGCAGACAAGGTGAAGGGACGTCGCATTTACTGTGTAGTAAAGGATAAATACGGCAAGACAGTACAGAGTACAACCTTCTTGCTCAGAGAATCGGTATCCATAGTGACCCAGCCCAAAACTGTAACAGTTAAGAAAAATGCTACCGCTAAGGTAACGGTTAAGGCAAGTGGTGATGGTCTTAAATATACCTGGTACGTTAAAAATGCAGGTGCTTCTAAGTACACCAAATCTTCTGTGACAAAGTCATACTATTCGACCACAATGAATTCCAAATCCAAAAACAGATTGGTATACTGCGTTGTTACCGATAAATACGGCAAAACAGTCAAATCAAACACTGTTACTCTAAAAATGAAATAAACCAAATCATAAAAGCCGCCCTTTTAGGACGGCTTTTATGATTTAATGTTCTCCCCTTACTGAGTACCACTTGATTTATATTTTTAGATATGATATGATATAATAAATAAAATTTGAGAGGGGAGGATAATATGGCAGTAGTATATGGTGTTTTCACCTTATTAGCGGTAGCTATGCTGGTGTTATATATAATTTTGCTGCAAAAAAAGGATCCGTGGATACTGTTTCTGTTCTGCTGTGTTCCGGTGATAAATATCGGTTATTTCCTTCTTTCCTTAGCCCAAAATAAAACTTTTGCTCTTATTGCAAACCACACGGCTTATTTAGGGTCGGTATTCCTCTCTTTGTGTATGTTTATGGTGATTTTACGGTTATGCGGTTACACCTACCGAAAATGGTTGCCCATTTCGCTTACATTATTGGCATTTGTAATGTTTGCTGTGGTTTGCAGTCCGTGGTATTATAGTTATGCCGCTACTACCTTTACGGTGGAAGAAGGCTTAAACAAGGTTTACGGTCCGCTTCATAATGTCTATGCGCTGTATTTGGCAGGATATTTTATTGCAATGATTGCTGCTATCATCCGCGGAGTACGTGTGCGAAAAATAGAATCCTATAAATATGCGGTATTAATGGTTGCCATTGTTCTTGGCAATATTGCTTTTTGGCTGGTGGAAAAATTCATCCGTTGGGATTTTGAATTCCTTTCGGTTTCTTATCTGTTCAGTGAGATTATTTTGTTAGGACTTTACTGGATGATGCAGGATTACGTTCACGTTTCTCATTTGATGGAGCAAAATAAGATTGCTTTGGTGCTACGGCATCTGCCCGAGGGAGTTGTTCTCCACCCAAGAGAAGAAGAGGTGCTTAAAGCTATTCTTGAAAATAAAAAGCGCCGAGATATAGCCGAACAACTGAATTTATCGGAAAATACGGTTAAGACCTATACCCGAAGTCTTTATAAAAAACTTGGTGTAGCAAACCGAGAAGAACTAAATAATTTATTGTAATAAATATATGAAAAGTCTGTGATAATTTTCGCAGACTTTTTTGTTTTAAATAAATTTCACCCGTTCTTCACCCTTCTTTTTAAAACTTTCACCCCTTGGGGGTGATGACATCAAAAACAGGGGTGATTTATAATAAACATAGTGTATGATATATAAATGTACTGCACACATAAAAAGGAGGAACAACAATGAAATTCACCAAACGACTCTTAAGCATTATGCTGACGCTGTTATTGATGTTGGGAATGATTCCCTTTGCCGCCCTTACAGCTTCGGCAGAAACCAATATTTCCAAAATCGAAGTGGAAGTAGAAGCACCTGTAGCGGGTGAAGCACCGTCATACTCGGTTACTCTTAAGGGTGATGGATATGATATTTATGAAGAAGAGTGGAACGGTTACGCCAAGAACGGAATCACTTGGTACTGCAATGATACCATTATGAATCCTACTGACGATACCACTCCCCAAACCTTCGAAAAGGGTAATAACTACACTTTTAAAATAGAGCTTTACCGTAATTCAGGTTATGTTTTCCCTGACCTTTCTACGATTCCTGTTACCATCAACGGAAATGATGCCTATATTGTTTACCCTTCTCATAGTTTCCATTTAACCGGATTTATTCAGATTGAGTACACCTTCACCACCGTGGGTGATGAAAAGCTCGATTCTATTGACATCGTTATGGATAACTACGCGGTTGGTAACTACACCACCGACCTTACCTTTTCTTCACAAGACCCCATTGAGACCACCGGCAGCTAT
This sequence comes from Oscillospiraceae bacterium, assembly GCA_015065925.1. Classification (GTDB taxonomy): domain Bacteria; phylum Bacillota; class Clostridia; order Oscillospirales; family Acutalibacteraceae; genus UMGS1279. The sequence continues at coordinate 4,249 of SVPL01000070.1, read as the reverse complement.
GGTGAAAACGGTCTCTTTGTTGTTAAAATTTCTAATGGCAACCAACTTGTGCCAATATCCAAATCTACAATCAATGAAAATACCTACTATTATCTCACCTATAATATTCGTATAGTAGGCGATTACAACGGCTCAGACCTTGAAATCGATGATATTCGCCTTAACGGACAGAAGGCAATCGGTTTACTGCGTCCCAGTGAAGGTATTATACAAGCTACCTTTCAGTTGCCCAAGCTCGAAAAACCGAAAACAGAAATCTATATGATTGCTTTGAGACTTCCAAATGTGCCTAAAGTTGGTGAAAAGGTAAAGCTTCCCACAGTGCAGGCAATAAACGGCGATGAAGAGCTTATTGGCGAGATAGAAATGAATGATTGCTATTGGGGTTGTAGCCCTTATGATTCGCTGTCAGCTCTTTACACAAAAATCGACGAAAATGCCTATTTCCAAAACGGTAAGGCGTATCAGTTAAATGTAGAATTTTATCTGCCCGACGGTTATGTCTTCTCTGACGATTTCTTCATTATGCTCCTTTGCCCTGAGGGAGAATTAATAGATACTGAATTTTTCGTTGGAAGTTCTAAAAAGCAGCTTACTTTTAACTATTACCGTAATTTTGATGCTCCCACACAAAAGCCTGCCCTCAAAAAAATAGAGTTATCACTTTCGGGATATTTGCCGGGAAAAAATATTACCGATTCCACACTCAGCGTTGCTATCAACGGAGATTTGTTGACTCCTGTACCTGTTCCTTGCGGTGATGCTTTTGTAATTCTTAATGAAGATATGAGCATTTTAAAGAGCGGTACCTTTAAGGAAAATACACAGTATTATCTGGCTTGTATATTTGGTGAGCATCCTAATTATGAAGGCGACTATGAAGATTTAAGTAAGTTTATCCTTTTCGGTTCTCCCGCAATCAAGGTGGAAAAGCAAGGAATAAATTGTGAATATTATTTCAAACTGCCAAAGCTTTCTAGCAAAAAGGTTACTATTACTACCCAGCCCAAAACCACCTATGCCAAGGAAGGTGCTACCGCTAAGGTTACTGTTAAAGCCACAGGTGACGATCTTAAATATGAGTGGTATATTAAAAATAGCGGTGCTACTAAATACACAAAATCTTCTGTAACAAAATCTACCTACTCCACCACTGTGAACAGTAAATCTCACGGACGTCGTTTATATTGCGTTATTACCGATATGTATGGCAATAAGGTACAGTCAAATACAGTATTAATCCGCCGCCAGGCAACTATTACTAAACAACCTTCCGCTACGGTTTATGCTAAGAAAGGAAGTAAAGCCACAGTTAAGCTTACCGCTTTGGGTGATGGTCTTACCTACACCTGGTACACGAAGAATTCCGGTGCTTCCAAGTACTCAAAATCTTCTGTTACCTCTGCTACCTACTCCGTTACAATGGCAGACAAGGTGAAGGGACGTCGCATTTACTGTGTAGTAAAGGATAAATACGGCAAGACAGTACAGAGTACAACCTTCTTGCTCAGAGAATCGGTATCCATAGTGACCCAGCCCAAAACTGTAACAGTTAAGAAAAATGCTACCGCTAAGGTAACGGTTAAGGCAAGTGGTGATGGTCTTAAATATACCTGGTACGTTAAAAATGCAGGTGCTTCTAAGTACACCAAATCTTCTGTGACAAAGTCATACTATTCGACCACAATGAATTCCAAATCCAAAAACAGATTGGTATACTGCGTTGTTACCGATAAATACGGCAAAACAGTCAAATCAAACACTGTTACTCTAAAAATGAAATAAACCGAATTAAAATTATTAGGTTTTATTAAAAATCCGAACGCTACAAAAAGCGTTCGGATTTTTTCATACTTCACTTAATTTTTAAAATACATAAACAATTGACATTTAATCATACCATTGTAAAGTTTACGGCGTTTATCGGCAGTGCGACCGAAAAATTGCTCAAATTCATCATGGGGGCTTATCACGTAATACTTCTGACCATCACCCTTAATAAAACGCTCACCCATTACGGTATAAAGTTCTTCCGCTCCCTTAACGTCGAGCAATCTTTCGCCGTAAGGTGGATTGGTTATGGTAAGGCAACGCTCATTTGGTGGGGTAAAATTGCGAACATCGGCAACCGCAGCCTTAACGTATTTTTCAACTCCTGCTTTTTTTGCATTTTGAAGGGTTAATTCCACCGCATTTTTATCGATATCGTATCCCTGCGCCGAAAAATCAATATTATGCCTTATTAAATCTTGTGCACGGGTTCTTTCCTCGCGCCAAACCTTATCAGGAATAAAGTCAAATCTTTCTGCCGCAAAATATCGGCGAAGCCCGGGGGCAATATTCGCTGCCATCAGTGCCGATTCAATAAGAATGGTGCCGCTGCCGCAGAAGGGATCAAAAAGTTTAGTATCGGGATAAATTCTTGCCAAATCACACATAGAAGCCGCCAGAGTTTCTTTTAAAGGCGCATCATTGGAATTTCTGCGATATCCTCTTTTGTGAAGCCCTTCCCCACTGGTATCAATCATCATTGTAACAGAATTTTTCATAATGGAAAATCGAATTTTATATTCCGAACCTGTTTCGGGGAAAATATTGATTTTATATTTTAATTTCAGCCTTTCAACAATAGCCTTTTTTATAATAGACTGGCAATCGGGAATACTGAAAAGTTGAGAATTTATGCTCCAACCATTAACGGGGAATGCATCATCTCTACCGATGAAATCCTCCCACGGGAGTGCCTTTACACCATCAAACAATTCGGTAAAAGTAACCGCATTAAACTCGCCCACGTTTATCATAATACGCTCGGCAAATCGGGAGCAAATATTAGCACGGGCAAGCATATTAAAATCTCCGGAAAGCAATACTCTGCCATTTTCGGTAACGACGTCTTCAAAACCCATGCGACGAAATTCATCTGCCGCAACACTTTCTACTCCAAAAAGGCAAGGAGCAACTAAATTAATTTTATCCATTATATAACCTCGCAAGATTGATGCCTTGTTACGTGACATCCGATATTTACTGCAACGGGCAAGCCCGCAATATGTGTAGGAGCAGTTTCAATATTAACCGCAAGGGCGGTTGTTACTCCGCCAAAGCCTTGAGGGCCGATATCCAATTTATTTATTTCTTCGAGCAATTCTTTTTCCATTAAAGCATAGTATTCGTCACTGTTTCTTTCATCGGTGCTTCTGCAAAGTGCTTTTTTTGAAAGCAAAGCGCATTGCTCAAAATCACCACCGATACCAACGCCAATAACCATTGGAGGACAAGGATTGTTTGAAGCCTTTTTCACGATTTCCAAAACTGCATTTATAACACCCTGTCTCCCATCAAAGGGAGTAAGCATTTTAACGCCGCTCATATTCTCACTGCCAAAACCTTTGGGTGCTACCGTAATCTTCACTCGGTCGCCCGTGACAATTTCGGTGTGAATAACAGCGGGAGTATTGTCGTTGGTGTTTACACGCCTTAAAGGATCTGAAACTACGGATTTTCGCAGCAAACCATTTTCGTAGCCGCGACGCACACCCTCGTTTACCGCATCATTCAAGGAACCGTCTACAAAATGGACGTCCTGCCCGATTTCTAAAAAGACAACCGCCATACCCGTATCCTGACAAACGGGTAAATTCATTTTATCTGCAATATTTAAATTTCTCTTTAAATCCTCAAGCACACTTTTAGCCAACGGATTTGTTTCTGTTAAACCGGCGGTGCAAATTTTATCAGTTATATCGCAAGGTAACTTTTTGTTAGCTTTTATGCAAAGTTCTTCAATTGCCGCAGTTATTTTTTTGACCGAAATTTCCTTTATCATTTCATTCCGCCTTTATCTTATCTTTTAAGTTATAATACCACAATACTGACCTTTTAGCAAGGATATGTTGCAAATATAAAAAAGCGAAACAGCTATTGCCGCTTCGCCAAATTTAGTTTATTTAACTGCAGAACGCTTTGAACGCTTAGCCTCGGGATTCTTCCTCTTTAAATCCGAAAACTTTTCATCGCTGGTTTGTTTAAAACGATTCATCATTTCTTCAAAACTGGCAGGTTCTGCTTTTTTAGGTGTCCAAACAAAAGAGTTATCGGGTTTAGCGGATACCATGGGCTTTCTTTCTCTCTTTTCACGACGCTCCTTAACCTCGCCTTTTTCGGGTTCTAAAGCTCTTTTGATGCTGAGAGAAATCTTACCGTCATCACCTATGGTTAAAACCTTTGCTTTTACCTCGTCACCGAT
>SVPL01000006.1 GCA_015065925.1 Oscillospiraceae bacterium | reverse complement strand
CTCCGTTCATGGTTTCTAGTCAATTCCATTTTAACGGATTTTTTCCAAATATGCTCTACTTTTTTTCTTTTATTTCATTTTTTCTTCGTAGGCTCTACTTGGTTACCCCAACATTTATTATAGAGCCAAAATTTGTTAACAAAACTGACTTCTCTTTAGGGGGAGGTCAGTTTTGGTTTTAGGTTATTTTAACAAATAATTTATAAATATATTTATAAACAAAAAACAGCTCTTGACAAAACAGAGCATTTAAGGTAAAATAATTATCGGTTTAAAAATAACTTTATAGGTAATTCAACCTCTTACTTATTATCTCTTACCTATTACTTATTACTTCAAATATGCGGGTGTGGCGGAACTGGGCGAAGCGAAGTGCCGCATCCGGTGGATGATGAAGGTGCTTCGCTGAGGTGAAGAAATAAGGAGCAATGCGATGCGCTCCAAGCGAGCAGGGCGACTATATTTCTGAGGGTAACGCGCGTGGCGCGGCTGCCGAAAGCAGTACCTACCCTTGAAAATACCCTTACCTATTACTTATTTTAAATATGCGGGTGTGGCGGAACTGGCAGACGCGCTAGACTTAGGATCTAGTGTCCCCGACGTGCAGGTTCGATTCCTGTCACCCGCACCAAAAATTCCAAGGACTTTATGTTCTTGGAATTTTTACTTCTTACCTCTTCACTCTTCACTAAAAAGTCTTTGGAATTTTGAAGTACCCCTTTTATTGCTACAAAAACATTATTATCTGTGGTTTTTAAACATTATTTTTTTATCCTTTTGAAAGGTAATTCGGCACAAATAAAGGGTTTTTAAGTCTGATTAATTATCCTAAACTTGCAATTATAAACATTTTTTATTTATCAGCGACATTTTTTGTCTTGCAAAGCCGCTCAAAATCCGTTATTATTGGCATATAAGGGTGTTATCCCAATTTCCTTAAGCGAGGTAAATTAAAATGAATGTCACTGTAAACGACCGCGTTTCTATGGGGGATATTGCAAATCTACCCCTTAAAAGTAATCTTTTAAAGCTTTCGCCCATTCCCGAAATAATTGATGCAAACGGCCTTCCTTTTACCAACAAAAGCGGAAATATAAGGGAGGTTGTGGGCGGTCATATGATGTGTGACCGTCGCCATGTTCAGCTTGACGGCAAGCTTCCCTTCACCGTTACCTACACCATTGAAAGCGAAAAAACCATAAACAAGCTTCTGGTGGCTACCTTTACCGCCTCGGTAAACTATGGCTACGGCAGGTATGAAGTGTATTTAGGTGATGATAAGGATTCCCTTTATTCACCCGAAAATTACATTGCCGAATACGACCGTAGAAATGTCTTTGACCCCAAGGATTTGCTTAAAGGTACTGCACAGATTTTTACCCTTCCACAGCCTCGTACCGCAAAATTTTTCGGTATAAAATTCACCCACGGCTGCGCTTTGGATACCGTTGTGCGTCTTGACTTTGCAGGGGTATTTTCTCCCGAAGCTGAGGCCGAACGCATTCATCTTACCAAGTACGGTATGGATGCACTTGAAGATGCCAACATTGAAACTAAAGATGGGGTTACTACCTATGATATTGGCGCAATGGTTGCTCTTAACACCCTTATTGTTGAGGATGAAACTGCCGTTGTGGAAACATCTGTTGATGGCGAAAAATTCGCACCTTTTAACACCTGCTACACCGCTGAAAAGGCGGGCGAAGAAACCATTTTTGTTCATAGTGGTGAGTATACCGCAAGGTTTATTCGCAGCAAAAAGGACAATATTATAGGTGTATTTTCAAACAAAAATATCGTTGAGGTTACAAATGAAGTTATAAACGAAGATTTTCTTGGCGCAGGCACCAATGTTTTGCCCTTCCAACTTATGGAGGAATCCACCAACGCATTCGGCTATGACCCCGAATTTATGAAGCTGGAATATGAGGCAATACGCAAGCTTGACCCCAAAATAATACGCGTGTGGTTCCAGAATGACTGGTTCCAGCTTGCTCCCGATGAATACGATTTCAACCTTCCCAGAATGCAACAGTTTTTGGAATATATGGAAATATTCCGTGAACTTGGCACCGAAATCGAGCTTGATTTTTCTTGGGTTGTTGGCAAAAGACTGCATAGCTGGTACACCATTCCCGAAATTCCCGATCAGGGCAGAAGCGCACCTCGTGATACCAAGCAGTTTGCACGCTCGGTTGTGGCCGCTTTAAAATTCCTAACCGGCGAAAAAGGTCTTAATGTTAAATATCTTACCGTTGCAAATGAGCCCGAAAACGGCAACTTTGCCGTTACTCCCGACAACAACATAGAACTAAAGAAAAAGTATTTAGCCAAAACTTTAATTGATATTGACAGCGAGCTTAAAAAGGCAGGTATGCGTGATCGCTTTGAGATCTGGGGCCCCGAATGTTCTGCAGCAACAAAAGACCGTGATTGGCTTAAAGATATGTACGAAATGGCAGGCGATGTTATTGACTGCTACACCAAGCACATTTATTCCGCTACCAATGATGAGATTTTAAATATTAACATCCCCTTCTATTTTGAAAGCATAAAAAACACCAAAAAAATCGGTCTTACCGAATTTGGTTGCAATATGCCAACCTTCCGCAAATCGACGGTAGGCGCACTTATCTCTGCGGCAAACGGAGGCCTTTCGGTTGCCCTTCATTGGTGCCTTACCAACTCGGTACTGCCCGACCCCTTTTGCGGACCTTTTGATGAAAACATCTGTCTCTACCGTAATGATGAATTCAAAAATAATGAGCTTTATATTGAGCCTATCTGTTCTGAATACGGCCCTGCAATGAAATATGTTCCTGCCCATTGCCGTGTACTGAAAACCAACTGCAGTAACCCCTTAGATGCCCGTGTGTGCGTTTTTGAAAAGGACGGAGATTACACCATAATTGCTGAAACAAATCAGAATGGTAATCGTGAGCTTGTAATAGATTTAGGCGCCATTACTAATAAGCCTTTTAAAATGCTGAGTTTTAACATAAGCAACGGTGAAAGGCCTACCGAAATTATGCCTGAGCTCAGCCCCGTAACCGCCGAAAACGGCATTATAAAGGTAAAGCTTGAGCCCGCTCACACTATGTACCTTTTCACAACAGCTGAATAGTTTTTGTTTTACTCCGTCCCTGATTTTGTTGGGGGCGGGGTTGATTTTTTACATACTTTAAAATATAATAAATATATATTTTTTAAAAGGAAAATAACTTTATGAAAATAATATTTCTGGATATTGACGGAGTTTTAAACTCAGCAAAATATGACAAAGCCCGCTCAGATACCGACGGGAATATAGACGCTACCCGTCTGCCCCTTTTAAAACAGCTTGTTGATGCTACAGGCGCCGAAATAGTTTTAACCAGCACCTGGCGAAAACTGTGGGAAAGGGATGATTCACAAAACACCGAAACCGGAAAAGAATTAAACCGTATTTTTGCTTCGGTCGGGCTTAAAATTTTTGATAAAACCCCGATTTCAGGCTTTCGCAAAGATGAGGTGCTTGCCTGGCTTAATGCCAATCCTGATGCAACCCGTTTTTGCATTATTGATGATATGCCCTTTGGGTGGGGCGAGCTTTCAGACCATTTTGTAAAAACCGACCCGCTTATAGGCTACGGTTTGGAGCAACAGCATATTGATAAGGCTGTAAAAATATTATCCAACCCTTAAATTTTACATTTTAGTAAGCTTACGCAATAAAAATATTGTGAAATTATACAAAGTGTTTTTAAAGAGAAATTTTTTGAAATAAAAATATTGCAATGAACGCAATTTTGTTATATAATATATTGTCAAGATTTTGCTTATAATGCTAAATCACCTACAGAAAGGTTTTTGCAGATGATTTGTGATACCATTTTAGATGCTATGGGTAATACCCCCATAATCCGCCTTCACCATATGGTTGATGAAAATTCAGCCGAAATTCTGGTAAAGTTTGAAGGACTTAATGTTGGCGGCTCCATAAAAACGCGCACAGCCTTTAATATGATTAAGGATGCCGAGGAAAAGGGTCTTATTGGTCCCGAAACGATTATTGTAGAGCCTACCAGCGGTAATCAAGGCATTGGTCTTGCCTTGGTTGGCGCCGTAAGAGGTTACAAAACCAAAATAATTATGCCCGACTCGGTAAGTGAGGAGCGCCGCAAGCTTGTTGAACATTATGGCGCCGAGGTTATTTTGGTACACGATGCAGGTAATATTGGTCTTTGCATTGAGGAATGTGTTGAACTGGCCCTTAAAATGAAGGCAGAGGATAAAAATGTTTTTGTTCCCCAGCAGTTTGAAAATCCCGCTAATCCGCAGATTCAGCGCAGTCAAACTGCAATGGAAATAATAAATCAGGTTGCAGGTCCTATTGACGGTTTTTGCTCCGGCATAGGCACCGGCGGTACCATAACAGGCATAGGTGAGGTTTTAAAGGCGCATAATCCTGATATGACCATATGGGCGGTTGAGCCTGAAAATGCCGCTATTTTATCGGGCGGTTCAATCGGCACACATATTCAAATGGGCATTGGTGACGGTGTTATCCCCGCTATTTTAAACCAACAGATATATGATGACCTTTGTATAGTTAAGGATGATGAAGCGCTTAAAGCCTCTAAGGACCTTGCTGCAAAGGAAGGCATTTTATGCGGAATCAGCAGTGGCACAAATGTTGCCGCCGCCATAAAGCTTGCAAAAAAGCTTGGCAAGGGCAAAAGAGTTGTAACCGTTCTACCCGACACAGCTGAAAGATATTTTTCTACTCCATTATTTAAGTAAATTTTTTATAATTTACAATAAATTTTGCGGTAAAATATATAAGTGGTTATTTATAAGTAATTAATATAAAGGGGTCTTAAATTATGGAAATCAAAGAACGCAGAGTTGGTACTGTATCCCGCGGCATTCGTTGTCCTATTATCCGTAAGGGTGACGATCTTGCAGGTCTTGTTACCAAAAGTGTGCTGGAAGCCGCCGAATATGAAGGCTTTGAGCTCCGCGACAGAGATGTTATATCCTTAACCGAGTCTATTGTTGCTCGCTCACAGGGTAACTACGCCAACATTGATGCCATTGCAGAGGATGTTAAAACAAAGCTTGGCGGCGGAACAATAGGCGTTATTTTCCCCATTCTTTCACGTAACCGTTTTGCAATCTGCCTTAAAGGTATTGCAAAGGGCGCTAAAAAAATCGTTCTTATGCTCAGCTACCCTTCTGACGAGGTAGGCAACTCTCTTGCCACCTACGACCTTATTGATGAGGCAGGCATTAACCCCTATTCTGATGTGCTTTCATTAGAAAAATACCGTGAAGTTTTCGGCGTTCAAAAGCTAGAATTTACAGGTGTTGACTATGTTGAATACTATGGCAACCTCATTAAAGAAATGGGCTGTGAGGTTGAAATTATCTTTGCAAATCAGGCAAAGGCTATTTTAGATTACACCGATTGCGTACTCACCTGCGATATCCACACCCGCCAGCGCACCAAGCGTTTACTTAAAGCCGCAGGCGCAAAGGTTGTATGCGGTCTGGATGATATTTTAAACGCTTCTGTAAACGGCAGCGGTTGCAATGAAAAATACGGTCTTTTAGGCTCTAACAAGTCCACCGAGGACACCATAAAGCTATTCCCCCGCGAGTGTCAGGAGCTTGTTGAGGATATTCAGGCAAGAATATTGGCGGCAACCGGCAAGCATGTTGAGGTTATGGTTTACGGCGACGGCGCATTTAAGGATCCCAAGGGTAAAATCTGGGAGCTTGCCGACCCCGTTGTTTCCCCCGCCTTCACCGCAGGTCTTGTTGGTACACCCAACGAATTAAAGCTTAAATACCTTGCAGATAACGATTTTAAAGACCTTTCGGGCGAGGAGCTTAAAAAGGCTATCTCTGAAAGTATTCGCGCTAAGGACGGCAGCAGCCTTGTAGGTAATATGGCGGCTCAGGGCACCACCCCTCGTCAGCTTACCGACCTTATAGGTTCCCTTTGTGACCTTACCTCCGGTTCGGGAGATAAAGGCACTCCTGTTGTGCTTGTTCAAGGCTATTTTGATAATTATACTAACTAGTATTTAACGGGCGAGCTCTGCTCGCCCATATATAATTTTGTAGAAAATAAACGGAGGAATGGATTATGCAGACAAATTTAAGACCCGAAACAATGGAGCGCATAACAAATGCTGAGCTTGCAAAAGCCTTTATTGATGAGCAGGTTGAGGCAGTTCGTGCACAGGTTGGCGACAAAAAGGTACTTCTTGCCCTTTCAGGCGGTGTAGATTCATCAGTAGTTGCCGCTCTTTTAATCAAAGCAATCGGCAAACAGCTTATCTGTGTTCATGTTAATCATGGCCTTATGCGCAAAAACGAGTCAGAAAATGTTATAAAGCTTTTTAAAGACGAGCTGGATGCAAACCTTGTTTATGTTGACGCTACCGATAGATTTTTAAACCTTTTAGCAGGCGTTGCCGACCCCGAAAGCAAAAGAAAGATTATCGGCAAAGAGTTTATTGAGGTTTTTGCTGATGAAGCAAGAAAATTAGAGGGTGTTGAATTTTTGGCTCAGGGTACAATCTACCCCGATATTTTAGAAAGCATCAAGCAGGCAGAGGGCAAGCAGGCAGTTAAATCTCACCACAATGTAGGCGGACTTCCCGAGGATTTGAAGTTTGAGCTTGTAGAGCCTCTTAAATTCCTTTACAAGGATGAGGTTCGCGTTGTGGGTGAGGCATTAGGACTTCCCCACGCAATGGTTTACCGTCAGCCCTTCCCCGGTCCCGGTCTTGGTGTTCGTTGCCTTGGCGCAATCACAAGGGATAGATTAGAAGCCCTTCGCGAGGCAGACGCAATCCTCCGCGATGAGTTTGATAAATGCGGTCTTGCCGAAAAGGTATGGCAGTATTTCATAGCCGTTCCCGATATTAAAAGCGTGGGCGTTAAAAACGAAAGCCGCTATGAGGGCTGGCCCGCAATCATCCGCGCCGTTAATACCAAGGATGCTATGACCGCCACTATCGAGGAGATTCCCTATGCCGTTCTCCACAAAATCACCGACCGCATCACCCATGAGGTAGAAGGCATTAACCGTGTGCTTTTAGACCTCACTCCCAAGCCAATCGGCACTATCGAGTGGGAATAAAGAAATTAAAAAAGAACAAACTTGAGTATCCCTCGGCACAAGATATCCCAATTTGTACTAAAGCAGAATTATCGCCTGTGTTCAATCACACTTATTATAAAGCAAAATCATACACTAATCGAGTTATTGCATATAAACACGTATGATACAGTTTGAAAGGCGGTGTAATTATTATGGAACTTATAGCGGTGCTAGTATTGATTTTATGTGTTTGTCTAGCATGTAGAGCAATTTATCATTTGTTTGACCACACTGATTATGATACCACTTTGCCACTTGATTATAATGCGAAAATTGTGGATATTCGTTCGGAAAAAGTGCAATACGCTAAAAACGGAGCGAAATATAAAACTACAGTATTATTCGCAGATGGATTTCGATTTATAACACACAAAACCAAGCGAGAAAATGGATTTTTCACTTATCAGATCAGCATTGATGAAGAATTAATGAGCAAGATTGTTGACAAAGCCATTTCCGCACATGGAAAAGCCGTGGAAAAGCAAATAAAAAAACTAGGCTGAGTATCCCACTGCAAAATCGAATATTTTATGCTATAATAGGTTATCCGAACTGCAGGACCATTCACTTCAAGATTTTGCTGTCAGAAAAATAGTGACAGCAGGTTTTGACAGCAAAAACCTTTGATAATACAGATAATAGAGATAATTCGCATACAAAGAGTTCCTATTATCGTCGAAAACGAGAACTTTTGGGTAGGTTGCGGTGTATACGCCACCGAGTGGGAGTAATACCAGCTTAATACAGTTTATCTACAATAGCAGATAATGGTTTTCATTGTCTGCTATTATTTTTATTATCATTATTATTTCGTGTGCAATTATTATCCATAGCAGAGCCGCAGAAATCACAAATTACGATATAATTTACACCTAACCGAATCACGGCGGCGGGGAGAAGTTAATCTCCCTGCCGCCGTATCTCTCTGCCGCCGTTCTCTTATTTATTCTCTTTCTTCAATCTTGCCTTTGCTTCCTCTACGGTTTCGCCGTCTTTAGTGAGGTAAGCATCAACGAACTTATCTTCAAGTTTGGTGTAACCTTCAACAACGCCTTGCTCAATTTTTTTGTATCCGCCTACAACGCCTTTTTCGATTTTTTTGTAACCGCTGGTTACTGCCTCGGCGATTTTTTCGTTTGCTTTTACAATTTTTGATTTAGCCATATCTGTATATTTTCCTCCAATCAGATTGATTCCAAGAAGCAATACAACAATCCATACTGCTGTTCCCGTAAATATGTTTAGTAATAAGATTTCCGCAGTTTCCATTCCCGGAAAAGTCACGAGCATTGATCGCTGCATTGTGTAAATGGAAACACACGCATCAGCGAGCGATATATTACGAAGTATCTTTAATACCGGAGAAGCGGAACGCTTTGCTTTCACCATACCGATAATTGAAATGGTGATTTTAGTAAATGTGTATGTGGCAATGGTAATCATTACAATTATGTGAAAGGCGGTGCCTCTATCTTTAACAGCGGACATTATGTTCACACCTATTATGCAGAAAGAAAGCACAACCAATAAAATTCCCGTAATGCGCCGTGCAAAAAGCTCGGTATCATAATTGCCGCTTGCTTTTCGTTTGACCTGCAACACAGAAAATCTTGTAATTGCAAGTACAGTATAATACGCACCTACTGTAATAAACCACCACGAAGGGTTAAGAAAACCTATAATACTGTTGCTGAGCGCATAAGCAACATTAAACGCAAGGCTTGTATAAGGACTTCTTACAAGATTTAGTACTTTCATTTAATACCTTTAATCATCGGAATGAGAGCAATCAGCATAATGATACCAAGCAAACCGACGAGTGTGCCCCAAATGATTTGCTGCCATACAAGGCACATACACATACCTACGCCAAGCACCAAAGCGGCAATGACGGCGTAAATAATACGGAACAGATTTTTACCACTCATTTTAGGCGGTTTCTTGTTTTCCATTTTGCACCAGATAAGTGCCGTGACAATGCCAAGCACGATGCCGATAGCACCGAAAACTATGCCTTCATTAAAGGCGTTCCATTCCGGAAGAAGTGCCATACACATACCGAGTGCGAAAAGCACCCCACTTACTGTTCCTAATATCAATGCAACAAAACTACTCTTTTTCATTTTGAAATCCCCTTTCATTAAACCAACACTTGTGTTTTTATTGCATTTATAGTATAATGATTTAAAGCAATCAAAACAATCAACAAATTAGCAACAAGTGTTGGAATAAAAGAAATAATGACCACCAATTTTGCTATAAGTGTTGGAATAATGGAGAATTGTTATGAATATAAAAAACAACAAACGGCGCAGGGACTCACAAGATAAAATCGAAAGGGCGTTTATTGATCTACTGCAAACCCGTGAAATTAAGGATATTACCATTTCAGATCTTATTAAAATGGCGGAATTGAACCGTAGTACTTTCTACGCAAACTACATTGATATATTTGATCTTGCCGATAAAACAAGAGAAAAACTTGAAAATGAGTTCAGCAATCTGTTTGCAGATTACGATTATTTCAATGAGCGCAGTGGTGCACTTAAGATGTTTACACATATCAAGGAAAATCAGATTTTCTATAAAACATATTTCAAACTGTGTTATGACGACAAACACCTTATTTCGATATATGATACAAGGCGAGCCGAACAAGAACATATTGATAGCAATATCAAGTATCATATTGAATTTTTCAGAAACGGTCTAAATGCAATTATTAAATTGTGGCTTGCAGGCGGCTGTCAAGAGTCACCGGAGGAAATGGCGGAAGTTCTGAAGGCAGAATATCGTGGCAGATAACGATGAAATTATGCAATTCCCTTGAATTTTGAAAACAGATTGATTATAAAGATGTTGTCAGCGTTGCAACACTATGGCAACAAAAAATCTGATAGTCAATACTTTGTGGATAATACAGATGTAAGAGGTACCACGAGCTAAACCGCCTATACAAAATTGTTTAGGGTATCTTTTTCGGGAGCGAGTAGGAATAATTCTACACCTCTAAAAGTCCCTGATTTCAAGGGATTTTACAGTTCTCGTTTTGCTATTGACAGCAATATGACAGCAAAAAAGTCAAGATGTTCTGCTTTTTGCGGCAGAGCATCTTTTTTATGCAGATAAATAAACCACCGGTTGAATGAACCGGTGGTTTTGATACCAAGTTTTTAATTTTAATGAATGAATCGCGCAGTATTTAAATCTATTTTACAGTATAAATATCAACACCGCCGTCGGCCTTTTGGGCATACACATACATCAAAGAACCGGGAACCACAGCGTATGTAAAGCTGTTGTAACCGCTGATAATGGTATTTCCGGAAATGGAATCTACAAGGCTATAAGAGTAATCGGGGTTGGATACCTTAATAATCCAAGGTGCAAAGCCGGAGCCTTCAATGGTGAAATCTTTGTCCTTAAAGCTGTAATAAAGATATTTATCTCCACTCTTTTTGCGTATTACGAAGTTGGATGAATCAATGCTTATGTCACTGCTCTCTGCACCCTGATAAAGAATGGTACCATCATTTTTAATTAATGTGTAGTTTACATCGTCCCTTAAAAACCAAGCTTTTTGGGTAAATTCATCCACATATATATATTTAAATGCTCCCGAAACCACGGGTTTTCCCTCAATATTATAAACGGTTTCGCCTGCTAAAAGCAAATCGCCTTTGATGGTGGGACTTTCGGGAAGTTCTGCCGAAATCACCTTACCTGTGAGATCCATTATTGCATATGTAGAAGTAACTGTACTGGTTGCAGTGTTGGCTTTGCGGGCAACAAAGTATTTGCCATAGCCAAAGGAAGGTACAAAATCGTCTGATTTAAAGTCAAAAATCTTTTTGTTAGAAGAATCATAAACGGCACCATTTCCGTCAAAGTTGCGCAGTGCATAGTAGCCGTTTTCGAACAAATCGGCTCCGCTTTGGATTATTTCGCCGGCCGAGTTAGAGTTAACTCTTGTGTTATCGTCTTTAGTATATTTTAAAAAGTCGCCAAATGCGTTAACCAAATATCCTTTTGTACCTGTTGCGCCTGCAACAGGTTTGCCTGTAGTGAGGTCATAAACGTACCACACACCCTTGAATAACGGATCGTCTGCTCCGGGCGTTAACGAAATGAATTGAGATTTTGAAAAGTAAACCAGGGCTTCATCCTTGTTTGTTGTTTGCTCTGTTACCTCGTAAACCTGAACGTAGCGGTCGTTAAGGAATTTTATTGTTGCATATTTCATAGGAACGATTTCTTTGCCGTTAGAATCTACAACACCCTTGGAATTTAAGGTTGCAATATTGTTAATGTCGTATTTTTCGGTATTTGATACTGTAAAAAAGCCTCTTTCGGTTTCACAGGATGCATATTTTGCACCTGTATCAAAACTGCCATCGAATGACATAATACCATATTTGCCATTTTCACCCTTGTAATAAACAGCCTTTTTTCCGGAGGATATGCTGTTTGGGGAGGCGGAGCCAATTTTTTGTGCTGTCAGCGCTTCAGGTAATGCGGTGTAGGGGGCGTCCGAATGGGGAGCGGTGGTGTTTTCGGTTTTTGATTCGGTAGATGCCGTTGATGATCCGGTACCGTCTGCATTGGTAGTATCGGTTGTACCCTCACTTTCGCTACATCCGCAAAAAGCGGCGAGCGCTAAAACAAAAGTAAGAACTAATGATAAAAATTTAATACTTTTCATTTTTAATACCTCTTATAATTTTTGAATTTTTTATTAGTTTAGCAAGTGATGTTTTAATGAATATATAGCCTCCTTTATTACAGGGATATTACATACTGTTTTTTGATTAAACCTTATTATATTATTCCGCCATCTGTACCCAGCACCTGACCTGTTATAAATGAGGCGTCGTCTGCCAGATAATAAATTGCACTTGCAACCTCATCGGCTGTGCCGATTCTGCCCAACGGTGTATCATCGGCAAGGGCGGCAAAGGCGGATATATCCAGATTAGCATTCATTTCGGTGTCGATTACACCGGGTGCTACGCAGTTTACCCGTATTCCGCTGGGGCCAAGCTCCTTGGCTAGAGCTTTTGTAAGACCTATGATTCCCGCCTTAGTGGCAGAATAGGCAACCTCCATTGAAGCGCCGGAAATACCCCATATAGACGAAATATTTACTATACTGCCCGATTTTTGTGCCACCATAGCCTTTGCGGCGGCACGACAACCGTAAAAAACTCCGCTTAAATTGGTGGAAATAATATTCTGCCAATCCTCATCAGTGGTGTCTGTTATAAGCTTTTGTAGGGAAATGCCAGCATTATTTACCATAACATCCAGCCCACCAAAGGCACTTACCGTCTGCTTTACTGCCGATTCCACCTGTAATGGATTTTTAACATCACAAGCGATGGCATAAAATTCGCAACCGTTAAGCTCCATAGTTTCCTTAAGAGCCTTTGCGCCGTAAATAGACTTATTATAGGTTATTGCAACCTTATACCCCTTGCGGGCAAAATATATTGCGGTGGCGGCACCTATTCCACGTGCCCCACCCGTTATAAGTACCGATTTAGACATATCGATTCTCCTTTTTTATTACAAAAGTTGTGATATAATCGGGAATACAAAAAGGTTTGAATATTTATTGCTTAAAGCTCACCGCGCAGATGCTTTATTATTCCTTTTGGCGTGGCGTCTTCGAGCTCTAAAAAGTTTTTTGCCTCGTTTATATCGGGCAGATAATGTGCGTCCGATGAGGAAAGAATTTTGCAGCCGCCAAAATAAGGGTGGGCAGCGGTGAGTGTGTCAAGCTTTGATAAATCGTGAACCTCTGCAAGTTTAAAGGTGCTGTCGGGCGGCACGAAACCGAGATTGGATATAAGCGAGTTTGCATTTTTATCTACGTGGGCAGGGTAGGCAATTCCGCCAAGCTCATAAACGGGGGTAAAAACATCCTCAAAGGAAATATTTGCCGCATTTATAAGCAAAAATTCCTCTTCACCAAGAATTTTATCGGTTTCATTCATTATGTACTGATTACCGAAAATTGTGGGGTTGTTTTTTATTTTCTGTAGTTTGGAGTATACATACTCCCCCCATTCATTTGCCGATTTTTCATCGGCAAAAAGACATACCGTATGAACCTCTTCGTCGGTGGTAAGCTCCATTCCGTAAAGCACAGTAATAGCGTACTGCTCGGCGGCATTTTTAACCGCAGTACAGTTTTTTACGGTGTTGTGGTCGGTTAAAGCAATTGCGTTCAGACCGTTAATAAACGCCATTCCTGCAATGTTTGCGGGGGTCATATCGTTATCCCCGCAGGGCGAGAGGCAGGAGTGTAGATGAAAATCGTAAAAAATCTTCTGCATCAGCTTATAGCTTTGTGTATTTCCAATGCGGCATCAAAAACAGGTTTATCGCTTAAAAATATATTTATGCCGTTTTCTTCGGCTCTTTTAACGGCATTGTCGTCCGGCTTTACACCGTCGGCTAAAACAATTGCACCGATTTCAGCAAGGGATGCTACCGCAACCGAGTTCATATTGCCCATTACTGTTACCCAGGCACAGCCTGCGGGTGCCTTGCCCATAACAATGCTTAATAAATCACAGCAGTATACGGTAGAGATTTTGTTTTCGGGCGCACCCTCTACCGAGATATTAAGCCCGAGCTTTTGCGCCAATTCTTTTGCTTTCATAAAAAACACATCCTTTAGGGTGATTACTTAATAATTATACGACTTGATGGTTAGATTTGACAACAGCCCGTTTTCTGAATTGCATAGGCGAAAGACCGAGTTTTTCTTTAAAAAGTCTTAAAAAATTAGAGTGTGAGGTAAAACCGCATTCATAGCATATATCAGCAATCTTTAGGCTTGTGGATATAAGCAGCTCCTTCGCATAAGAAATTTTAAGGGTGTTCAGATAATCACAGTATGTGGTACCCAACTCTTTGTGGAAGGTATTGCTGAAGTGACTTGCATTGTAATGCGCTATTTTGGCAACCTCTGAAAGTTTTGGATTCTCCCTGAAGTGCATATGTATGTATAATAACGCCGCCTGAATAGGACGTTCATCTGCCGGCGGCTTTCCGCTTGTTTTTGGGGTCATTTTAAGTATTTTTAAAAATATGCATATAACCAGATGTTTTAGATATCTAATGTCAGGGGAGAAAGCCTGATTTTCCGCCATACAAAGGCGAAAAAGTTTTTCCAAATTATCGGCTTCGTTTTCTTCAAGATTAAAAAATAAGGTGTCGCCTGCCGTAATTTTTCCAAGCAGTTCTTCACTTAAAAAGCTGTCATCCACCATAAGATTTAGCAAATGAAGATCTTCGGTAGGCACAACCTGGTGAAAGTCGGTAAGACGCAAAACCGAAAGGCAACCGGAGGTGAGGGCCATCTTCTGACCGTTTAAAATCTGCTCCCCGCTACCCGAAAGTATAAGCTCAAGCTCGATAAAGTTGTGCCAGTGTAGGTTGCTGTCAAAATCCACAAGACGTTCACTGACCGATATACCTATTTCCTTGCGTATCTGGTCTTTGGATAAAATCTTTTCAAGATTCGAATTGTTCATAAAACTCATTCCTTTGCAGAGTTTTTACATTATAATAATATCACATTGTTTTTTGTTTTTCAACAAAAACCAAAAAATAATGCGATTTTTTCTAAAAATAGTATTACCACATATCCTGCTTATTGTGGTACAATAAAGGCAGATAGAAATTTGTCCTTCAGGAGGTATATTTTTATGAATTTAAACGGTAAATGGAAACTTTATTATGCTCTTCAGGGTGAGAGAAAAATCTCAGCTGTGGCAGAGCTTGAAAACAGCGGTATTCCTTCCCTGGATGCCACAGTCCCAGGCAATGTGGAGCTTGATTTATCGGCGGCGGGTATTTTGCCCAAGGACCTTTTCAAGGGTATGAATATTTTAAAGGCAGAAAAATATGAAAATTACGAGTGGTGGTATGAAAAATCGTTTACCGCCCCTGCCGCTCCCGAAAAAGACCAAAAGGTAATTCTGCACTTTGGCGCGGTGGACTGCTTTGCCGATTATTACTTAAACGGCGAAAAAATAGGGATAAGCGATAATATGTTTATCTCCCACGATTTTGATGTAACCGAAAAAATTATATATGGCGAGGAAAACACCATAGTTGTACATATTTCATCGGCAGTTCTGGCGGGTGCCGCTCAGGAGATTGAGCCAAATATGGCGGCATATAGCTGGCATCCCACAACCGTTGCCCTTAATGTACGCAAGGCTCCCCACTCCTACGGCTGGGATATTATGCCAAGAGCCGTAAGCGCAGGTATCTGGCGCCCCGTAGAGCTTCAGTACAAAAATAAATATGATTTCCGCTACCTTTATTTCAGACTTAATGGCTTTGATAACAGTAAGGGCTATGTTTCCATGATGTATGACAGTGACATTCAGCCCGAATATGCCTTTAAGGACCATCATATTCACATTTTTGGCAACTGTGGTGACAGTACCTTTGATTATAAAACCGATGAAATTATGATGCGTAAAACAGGCGCAGGTATTGTAAGATTTGATATTCCCAACATTAAGCTTTGGTGGCCCAAGCACTACGGTGAGCCTAATCTTTATGATATTACGGTAGAGCTTATTGGTCAGAATGGAGAAATTCTTATAAGCAAAACCGTTCGCCGCGGATTCCGCACACTGGAGCTTTGCCACAGTGAGATTGTAGAAAAGGATGGCTGCTTTGAGTTCAGGGTAAACGGCAAGCGCATTATGGCAACAGGTACAAACTGGGTGCCTATGGATGCCTACCACAGCCGTGATAATAGCCGCTATGAAAAGGCGCTCCAAATGGCAGACGATTTAGGCTGTAATATAATCCGTTGCTGGGGCGGTAATGTTTATGAGGATCACGATTTCTTTAATTACTGCGATGAACACGGTATGCTTGTATGGCAGGATTTTGCTATGGCTTGCCATATGTATCCCCAGAACGATGGCTTTATGAAAAAATTGCAAACAGAAGCCGAGTGGGTGGTTAAGGAGCTGAGAGATCATCCGTCATTGGCTATATGGTCGGGCGATAATGAAATTGACTCTATGCTGGCTATGTCGGGCGGCGTTGACCCCGCCATAAACCGCCTCACCCGCGAGGTTCTGCCCAGAGTGGTAGAGCGCCTTGACCCCTATAGACCCTATATTGCATCCTCCCCCTATATCTCTACAAAAGCATTCAATATGGGCGATAACGCACAGGGCAGTCAGAACTATCCCGAAGACCATCTTTGGGGACCCAGAGATTATTTCAAAAGCGATTTTTACCTTAATGCAAAGGCATATTTCGTAAGTGAAACGGGCTACCACGGTTGCCCAAACAGGGAGTCTATTGAAAAGTTTATTGATGAGGATTTTGTGTGGCCGTATCAGAATAACAGGCAGTGGAATCTTCACTCCTCCGACCAAAGGCATGAGGGTGTATGGGATGGCAGAACGATGCTTATGCACCGTCAGGTAGCACAGCTTTTTGGTGAAGTGCCAACCGATATGGACGATTATATTTTAGCATCACAAATTTCTCAGGCAGAGGCTAAGAAGTTCTTTATTGAGCATATGCGCGCCCAGATGGCTCGCAACGGCGGTGTAATCTGGTGGAACCTTATTGACGGTTGGCCACAGATGTCGGATGCTATTGTGGACTATTATTACAGCAAAAAGCTTGCTTATGATTATATTAAACGCTCACAACGTGGCTTTATGATTATGCTGGATGAAATGTCCAACTGGCGCCATAATGTTATTACGGCAAACAGCACCCTTAATGCTGTAAAGGGCAGGGTTAAGGTGTATGACCTTGATTCGGGTGATGTTTATTTTGAAAAGGATTTTGAGGCAGGAGCAAACTGCAACACAAATCTTGGCAGCTTTGAGCTTATGCACTCTGCAAAGGGTATGTTTATTATTGAATGGAGTCTGGAAAGCGGCGAAAAATATTTCAACACCTACCTTTACGGACATCCCGGCTATGATTTGCAGCAGTATAAGGGTTGGCTGGATAAGATAAATAAAATGTAGCAAACGCGTGGCGTTTGATCCATGCACGCGAAAGGATAGATTCATAAATATGGTAGTTGTTTGTCCCGCGGGCGTGGTTTGTGGTGATAGATAAATTGTAGTTTGAAAGGCGGAACGCCTTTCAAACTCGTAGGGAACAACCAACGTGTTGTTCCGCATAAATACCACAATTTATATTTTTTACGGAATGACACCCGGTGTAAATTGCCAATTTATCTTTATCATTAAAATCCTATTTGGGAGATGAAAATATGACCTTAAACGGAAAATGGAATTTGTACTATTGCCCTGCATATGAACAAAAAATAAACACTGTTGAGGAGCTTAAAAATGCCAATTTGCCTATGGTGGAGGCAACCGTTCCCGGCAATGTGGAGCTTGATTTATCGGCGGCGGGTATTTTGCCCAAGGACCTTTTCAAGGGTATGAATATTTTAAAGGCAGAAAAATATGAAAATTACGAGTGGTGGTATGAAAAATCCTTTACCGCCCCTGCCGCTCCCGACGAAAATCAAAAGGTAATTCTGCACTTTGGCGCGGTGGACTGCTTTGCCGATTATTACTTAAACGGCGAAAAAATAGGTACAAGCGATAATATGTTTATCTCCCACGATTTTGATGTAACCGAAAAAATCAACTATGGCGAGGAAAACACCATAGTTGTACATATTTCATCGGCAGTTCTGGCGGGTGCCGCTCAGGAGGTTGAGCCAAATATGGTGGCATATACCTGGAATCCCACAACCGTTGCCCTTAATGTACGCAAGGCGCCCCACTCCTACGGTTGGGATATTATGCCAAGAGCCGTAAGCGCAGGTATTTGGCGAGGTGTTGAGCTTCAGTACAAAAATAAATATGATTTCCGCTACCTTTATTTCAGGCTTAACGGCTTTGATGACAGTAAGGGCTATGTTTCTATGATGTATGACAGTGATATTCAGCCCGAATATGCCTTTAAGGACCACCATATTCACATTTTTGGTAGCTGTGGTGACAGCACATTTGATTATAAATCTGACGAGATTATGATGCGCAAAACAGGCGCAGGTATTGTAAGATTTGATATTCCCAACATTAAGCTTTGGTGGCCCAAGCACTACGGTGAGCCTAATCTTTATGATATTACGGTAGAGCTTATTGGTCAGAACGGAGAAATTCTTATAAGCAAAACCGTTCGCCGCGGTTTCCGCACACTGGAGCTTTGCCACAGTGAGATTGTAGAAAAGGATGGCTGCTTTGAGTTCAGGGTAAACGGCAAGCGCATTATGGCAACAGGTACAAACTGGGTGCCTATGGATGCCTACCACAGCCGTGATAACAGCCGCTATGAAAAGGCTCTCCAAATGGCAGACGATTTAGGCTGTAATATAATCCGTTGCTGGGGCGGTAATGTTTATGAGGATCACGATTTCTTTAATTACTGCGATGAACACGGTATGCTTGTATGGCAGGATTTTGCTATGGCTTGCCATATGTACCCCCAGAATGAGGGTTTTATGAAAAAATTGCAAACAGAAGCCGAGTGGGTGGTTAAGGAGCTGAGAGATCATCCGTCATTGGCTATATGGTCGGGCGATAATGAAATTGACTCTATGCTGGCTATATCGGGCAAGGTTGACCCCGCCATAAACCGCCTCACCCGTGAGGTTCTGCCCAGAGTGGTAGAGCGTCTTGACCCCTTCAGACCATACATTGCATCCTCACCCTATATTTCTACCAAGGCGTTTAACATGGGTGATAGTGCACAGGTTATTCAAAATTATCCTGAACGCCATCTTTGGGGACCCAGAGATTATTTCAAAAGCGATTACTACCTGAATGCCAAGGCTTATTTTGTAAGCGAAACGGGTTACCACGGTTGCCCTAATAAAGAATCTATTGAAAAGTTTATTGATGAGGATTTTGTGTGGCCGTATCAGAATAATCGTCAGTGGAATCTTCACTCCTCTGACCAGAGGCACGAGGGCGTGTGGGATGGCAGAACTATGCTTATGCACCGTCAGGTGGCACAGCTTTTTGGTGAAGTGCCGGAACGTATGGAGGATTATATTCTGGCTTCGCAGATTTCTCAGGCCGAGGCTAAGAAGTTTTTTATTGAGCATATGCGTGCTAAAATGGCTCGAAACGGCGGCATAATCTGGTGGAACCTTATTGACGGTTGGCCACAGATGTCGGATGCTATTGTGGACTATTATTACAGCAAAAAGCTTGCTTATGATTTTATTAAACGCTCTCAGCGTGGCTTTATGATTATGCTGGATGAAATGTCCAACTGGTGCCATAAAGTTATTACGGCAAACAGCACCCTTAATGCCGTAAAGGGCAGGGTTAAGGTGTATGACCTTGATTCGGGTGATGTTTATTTTGAAAGGGATTTTGAGGCAGGAGCAAACTGCAACACAAATCTTGGCAGCTTTGAGCTTATGCACTCTGCAAAGGGTATGTTTATTATTGAGTGGAGTCTGGAAAGCGGCGAAAAGTATTTTAACACCTACCTTTACGGACATCCCGGCTATGATTTAGAGCAGTACAAAGGCTGGCTTGAAAAAATATCCGAACTTGAAAAATAGATCATTTCTGCTCTGCTCCTTTTTAAAAAAAGGGGTGGAGCTTTTGTGCACTAAGCATTAAGGAGAAAATATAATGAATTTAAATGGAAAATGGAAACTTTATTATTATCCTGCATATGAACAAAAAATAAACACTGTTGAGGAGCTAAAAAATGCCAATCTGCCTATGGTGGAGGCAACCGTTCCCGGCAATGTGGAGCTTGATTTATCGGCGGCGGGGGTACTGCCAAAAGACCTTTATATGGGCGAAAATATAAGAGAGGCCGAAAAGTTTGAAACCTATGATTGGTGGTATGAAACCGAATTTGATGCCCCCAATGCGCCAAATGAGGATGAAAAGGTAATTCTGCATTTTGGCGCAGTGGACTGCGTTGCAGAATACTTTTTAAACGGTGAAAAAATAGGTGAGAGCGACAATATGTTTATCTCCCACGATTTTGATGTGGCAGATAAAATTAAGTACAACCAAAAAAACGCCCTTCATGTGCATATATCCTCTGCCACTATTTATAACGCATCCTTTGATTTTGAGCTTAGTATGGCAGAGCATGTGTGGCGGCTTACCACAATGGGCATAAATGTGCGCAAGGCTCCCCACTGCTTTGGCTGGGATATTATGCCCAGAGCCGTTAGTGCCGGAATTTGGAGAGATGTTGAGCTTCAGTATAAAAAGAAATATGACTTCCGTTACCTCTACTTTAAGCTGCAGTATATGGATGGCAACAAGGGCGTTATTGGTATGCTTTTTGATTCTGACCTGCCGCCAAAGTATGTTTTTGATGACATAACCTTTAAAATCAAGGGTAGCTGTGGTAAAGAGGAATTTACCCATCAGGTTACAAGAAAAACGGGTTCGGGAAAATTCTTATTCAACATACCAAACATTAAGCTGTGGTGGCCAAAAAACTACGGCGAGCCTAACCTTTATACCATTACTGTGGATGCCTACGGCAGTGACGGTAAGCATCTGCTTAGTAAAACCGTTCGCCGCGGCTTCAGAAGTGTGGTTTTAGACAGAACCGATGTTACAGGTCCCGACGGTCGCTTTAACTTTGTTGTAAACGGAACAAAAATTATGGCGGTTGGTACCAACTGGGTGCCTATGGATGCCTACCACAGCCGCGATAACGCCCGCTACCAAAAGGCTTTAGAGCTGGCAGAGGATTTAAACTGCAATATAATCCGTTGTTGGGGCGGCAATGTTTATGAGGATCACGAATTTTTTGATTTTTGTGATGAACACGGCATTATGGTGTGGCAGGATTTTGCTATGGCTTGCCATGTTTACTGTCAGGATGATTGGTTTAAGGATAAAATCAAAAAAGAGGCTGAATGGGTGGTTAAGGAGCTAAGAGATCATCCATCCCTTGTTTTGTGGTCAGGCGATAATGAAATTGACTATATGTACGCTCTAGAGAATTGGGATCCCAACATAAATCACTTAACCCGCGAGGTTTTGCCCCTTGTGGTGGAGCGGCTTGACCCCGACCGACCCTACCTGCCATCATCCCCCTACATTTCCCCCGAAGCCTTTGCAAAGGGCGGCAATCACGAGGCGGCAGATGTATTCCCCGAGGACCATTTGTGGGGACCCAGAGATTTTTACAAAAGCAGCTTTTACACCGAATCCAAGGCTTATTTTGTAAGCGAAACGGGTTATCACGGTTGCCCTGCAAGGGAATCTATTGAAAAATTTATTGAGCCCGATTATGTATGGCCTTATTTTGATAACAGCCAATGGACAATACATTCCAGCGATCAGGACGGCAACAACAAAAGGGTTATGCTTATGCACGATCAGGTGCTTCAGCTTTTTGGCGAGGTTCCCGACCGTATGGACGAGTATGTTCTGGCTTCACAAATTTCTCAGGCAGAGGCAAAGAAGTTCTTTATTGAGCGAGTTCGCCTTCGTATGTCCCGTATGGGCGGCGTAATATGGTGGAATCTTATTGACGGTTGGCCGCAGATGTCGGATGCCGTTGTGGACTATTATTACAACAAAAAGCTTGCCTATGATTATATTAAGCGCAGCTCACAGCCATTCATAATTGCAATGGATGAAATGGACCGTTGGGGTCACGATGTTTTGTGCTGTAACGGTACTCTTAATGAGATTTCGGGTAGCTGTAGGGTCTACGATATTGATACGGGCGAGGAATTTTTATCCTGCGATTTTACCGCCGCCCCCAATTCCAACACAATGCTCGGCAAAATAAGGCTTATGTATTCTGAACAGAGAATGTTTATTATTGAATGGACTGTAAATGGTAAAAAATCCTTTAACACCTACCTTGCAGGCACCCCTAAATATGATTTTGAGCAGTATAAATCCTGGCTTGAAAAGATAAATAAGTTATAAAAAACAGCAACAATCAGGGGGCGGGGGTTTGAAGTAAAAAGTAAGGGGTAATAGGTAATAAGTGGAATGTTCAAGACCCTTCTAAACTAACTCAAACCTCCGGTAATTGGCTGGTTGTAGTGATACAATTTAAGTGAATTATAAAGGGAGTTATAATTATGAGAATTGACTGTCATCTTCATACTCGTACAGAATCTAAATATTTTACCGAAAACGGGTTTGACCAAAATGCATTTCTTGCTGATTTAAAAACGGCGGGGATGGACGGAGCCTGCATTTACTCATTAAGTCCTTTAAAATATCCGGATATGCCTTATGAACAAAGAATGCAGTATGCCCTTGATGCCTGCGAGGGCTGTGACACCCTTTTTCCGTTTTTTTGGATAAACCCTATCGAGCCCAATGCTTTAGAGCAGGTAGACGTAGCCTATGAAAAAGGTTTCGCCGCCTTTAAAATGATACCCAATCATTATAGGGTAGACTGTGAGGAGTCATTGGCAGTGCTACGCAAAATCGCCGAAAAGGGAAAGGCTGTAATGTTTCATTCGGGTATTTGCTGGGATGGTATGAAATCAAGCGAAAACCTTAAACCTATGGTTTATGAAGCACTTTTGGAGATTCCTAACCTTCGATTTTGTCTGGCTCACGTTTCCTGGCCTTGGTATGATGAATGTATTGCCCTTTACGGCAAGGTCAGAGACGCTAAATATTGGCACAGCAGTTGCGAAATGTTTATCGATCTTACCCCTGGCACCCCCGCACCGTACAGAGAGGACGTTTTTAAGAAACTGCTTACCTGCTATGATATGAGATACAATCTTATGTTTGGCACCGACAGTAACACAGGCGGTTATCATATAGATAAAAGTCTTAAATTGCAAACAATCGACAACGAACTTTATGAAAAGTATATTCAAGAAGATGTGGAGGATTACAAAGACCACGTTTACGGTAAAAATCTTCTGCGCTTTTTAGGTATAGAGAAATAAATAAAACAGCGGTATAGCTCGAAAAGCTATACCGCTTGTTTGATTTTAGGTGGTTAATTTGGGAGGGGGAACATTTCTGCACAACTATATTACATTTTGAAGTTTTGTAATGATATACATATTATAATGGCATTCTCCCTAATTTAAATAATATCACATTGCCAAACACCTCGCAAGATGGTATCCTATACAAAACCAAAACTCTGCGCAATTATTGGGTATATGGTGTCTACACACCGTTTTATATCTTGCAAAAATATAGTTTTATGTTATAATAATTTTAATAATATCAGTAACGGGGGGGATTATATGCCAAACAGTGATTTTACGATTGAAAACGGTGTTTTAAAAAGGTATACAGGTACAGCCAAAGAGGTTGTTATTCCCAACGGTGTTACCTATATTCCAATCTTCACCTTTAGGGACCATTCAGAAATTATAAATATTTCCATACCAAAAAGCGTTACATATATTGGTCACTGTGCTTTTTCGGGCTGCACCGCCCTTGCAAGCATTTCCATACCCGAGGGCATTACAGATATTCCGCCCTCCACCTTTGCTCATTGTAAAGGTCTTAAAAGCATTTATATTCCCAACAGCATTGTTTTTATTGGTAATGCCGCATTTTACGGCTGTGATGAGCTTAAAATTCACGCGCCAAAGGGCAGCTATGCCGAATGGTATGCAAAAGAAAATAACATACCCTTTGTGGTGGAGTAGGGATTAATATTTACTGAAAATATAAATAAAGATAAGAAAGCTGCAATAAAAACGCATAAACGCCAAGCGTTCTTTTATTACGAATAAATCTGTGGATGTGGCGTACCCTTTACCCCGCGTCCACCGGTCGCGGACCGGTTTTATAGAGTATAGAAAAAAACTTAATAAATAACCTGTTGTATGATGTTTTATAATTTATTTCTTAAAATATATACAAAACAAGCAGCCGCATAATTTTGCGACTGCTTGTTTGCTTTTTATTTACTTTTTTACTACATTAACAAAGGGCTTTAATCTTAATAAGCAACGCCTTGTGCAAGCATAGCTTCTTTAACCTTTTCAAAACCTGCAATGTTAGCGCCTGCAACAAGGTCGCCCTCCATACCGTATTTCTTAGCGGCATCGTAAGAGGTTTTGTAGATGTTCTTCATAATCTGCTGAAGCTTTGCATCAACCTCTTCTGCAGTCCAGCTGTAACGCATTGAGTTCTGGCTCATCTCTAAGCCCGATACTGCAACACCGCCTGCGTTAACTGCTTTGGAAGGAGCAATAACAACATTGTTTTCTTTAAAATATGCAACTG
Source organism: Oscillospiraceae bacterium (assembly GCA_015065925.1). Classification (GTDB taxonomy): domain Bacteria; phylum Bacillota; class Clostridia; order Oscillospirales; family Acutalibacteraceae; genus UMGS1279. The sequence goes on along the minus strand of SVPL01000006.1, from coordinate 46,533 downwards.
CGTCTGCAGTGGTAGGCATATTGGAAACCTCAACATAATATTTAACGCCGTTTGCAACAATCTTCTTAGCGTCTTCAATATTAACCTCATTTTGAGTAGCGCAAGGCATAACAACATCAACCTTAACACCCCAGGGCTTCTCGCCTGCAAAATACTCAACGCCAAATTTATCGGCATAATCCTTAACCATATCGTGGCCGGATGCACGCATTTCAAGCATAAAGTTGATTTTTTCCTCGGTGTTAATACCGTCGGGATCGTAAACATAACCGTCAGGACCGGAAATTGCAACTACCTTACCGCCAAGCTCGGTAACCTTTTTAACGGTACCCCAAGCAACATTACCGAAGCCTGATACTGCAAAGGTTTTGCCCTTAATATCCTCACCAAAGGATTTAAGCATTTCTGCTGCATAGTAAACAGCACCGAAACCTGTAGCCTCAGGACGGATAAGTGAACCGCCGAAGGAAAGGCCCTTACCGGTTAATACGCCGGTAAATTCATTGCGAAGTCTCTTATACTGACCAAAGAGATAGCCAACCTCACGAGCGCCAACACCAATATCACCTGCGGGAACGTCGGTATCGGGGCCGATATGCTTAGCAAGCTCGGTCATAAAGCTCTGGCAGAAGCGCATAATCTCATTATCGCTCTTACCACGGGGGTCAAAGTCAGAACCACCCTTACCGCCGCCCATAGGAAGACCGGTAAGACTGTTTTTAAAGGTCTGCTCAAAGCCCAAGAACTTAATAACAGAGGAATTAACAGAAGGATGTAAACGAATACCGCCCTTGTAGGGACCGATAGCAGAGTTAAACTGTACACGGTAACCGCGGTTTACATGAACCTTGCCGTTATCATCAACCCAGGAAACGCGGAAAGAAATCATTCTTTCGGGCTCTACTATTCTTTCCATAATGCCCCACTGCTCAATTCTGGGGTCCTGCTCTACAACGGGCTCCAATGACTCTAAAACTTCAAGCACAGCCTGAAGAAATTCGGGCTCAGAAGCGTCGCGTTGCTGAACCTTTTCATAAACGCTTTTTAAATATTCATTTTTTAATGCCATAACAACTTTACTCCTAACTAAATAAATTTAATCATTAAAAAACTTAACATATTTTAGTTTAATACTTTAGTGTATAAAAGTCAAGACTTTTATAAATCGTACAATGCTTTTTTATATACATTTTGTATTTTTGCAATAATTTTAGTAGTAAAAATTGCAAATTTAGGGTAAAAAATCACATTTTTTTATTATAGTTATTCACTAAGTTATCAACATTTTTCATTTGATAACTGCCGCAAAAGGCTTGATTTCGTTTAAAAACGGTTGATAACTCAGTTGATAAGTTTAATTACTATCTGTAAAATGTCGATTTTTGACATATTTTTTACATTTATACAATTACTACAAAATTACATAATTCATATATAAATTAATAGTAAATTTCACAATTCAAACATTTCTGAATAGAAAAAGCTTACATATACAGTCACTTTCTTATAAAATTCGACAAAATTCGTATTTTTCATATGCTTTTACGAAATTTTTTGTATTTTTTTAAAAAAATATCTTTACTTTTCGGATTTTGTGTGTTATAATGTCGATATAATCTACAAAATCCAATTTAAAGGAGTTTCAATATGCTAAAAAACTCTATTAAGAAAATTTTTATATTCTTTATTGCAACGCTACTAATTTTAACAAACTGCGGTTGCAATTCCAAGAATAATTATAATGTAACCGAGCTTTCAGAAGAAATTTTAAACCTAACCTCCTTTTCTGAAATGAAATCTCTTTCGGGAACATCCCTCCCCTCGTATTTTGTTTTTGCGGATGGTGATGTTAAGCGTTTTAATGTAATGATAAGCGCAAACGCCGAATCTGCCGACACGCTTGCCTGTTTCGAAGTTATCAACGAAAAACAACGCGCTTTGGTTATTTCGGGTATTTCGGGTTATCTTGCAAATCAATCAAACTCCTTCAAATCCACCATAGAGAAGGAATACAACAAGGTGCAAAACCGTTTATTGGCAGAACTTGGAAACATCATCGTCCTTGTTGTTTGCGGCGATACCGACCCCGTTTGGGAATATTTAACCGAGCTTGGCGCAAAAGAAGTGGTATAAAAAATGAAAAGTGAGGTTTTAGCACCGGTTGGCAACAGTGAAATGCTTATTGCCGCCGTTAGAACAGGGGCAGACGCCGTTTATTTTGGGGCTAACAAGTTCAATGCCCGTCGCAATGCCGATAATTTAACCAGCGAGCAATTAAAATATGCTATTGAATACGCCCACATTAATAATGTGAAATGCTACCTTACCTTAAATACTGTTATTAAAGATAGCGAAATTGCCGATGCTTTGAATTTGGTAGGTGAGGTTTTAGATTACGGTATTGATGCCATAATAGTTCAAGATATTGGACTTGCAAGGCTAATACACGAAAATTTTCCAAAGGCTTCCCTTCACGCATCTACTCAAATGTCGGTACATTCCCCCGCCGCTTTGGATATCCTTAAAAATATGGGTTTTTCCCGCGTTGTTCCCGCAAGAGAGCTAACTAAAGGTGAGCTTTTATCGCTTTGTCAAAAAGCCAAGGAGCTTGATTTAGAGGTAGAAGCGTTTGTACACGGCGCCCTTTGTATGTGCCTTTCAGGTCAATGCTACTTCAGCGCATTTTTAGGTGGTCGAAGCGCTAATCGCGGTCTTTGCGCAGGTACCTGCCGTCTTCCTTTTTCGTCAAAAGGGGGTACGGGCTACGACTTAAGCCTTAAGGATTTAAGCTTAGTTTCATATTTAAAGGAACTAAATGAAATGGGGGTAACCTCATTTAAAATTGAAGGCAGAATGAAAAATCCCGAGTATGTTGCTGCGGCAGTAACTACTATATGTCAAATGGTGGATTTCGGAAGGGTTGAACCCGAAATTATGATGCTTTTAGAGCAGGTTTTTTCCCGCAATGGCTTTACCGATGGATACTACACCAAAAAATTCGGGAAAAATATGTTTGGAATTCGCAGTGAACAGGATAAGCAATTAACTAACGAGGCTCTTGCCAAAACCCACTCCCTTTACCGCAACGAAAGGCAAAAAATCCCGCTTAATCTAACCCTTTTTGTACGCTCAGGCGAACCAATGTCCTTAACCGCCGAAGCTGATGGTGTTACAGCCACAGTAACAGGTGATGTTCCCCAAACTGCAATTAACTTAGCTACCGTTCCCGAAAAGGCGCAATCAACCCTTTCAAAATTGGGTGGAACCTGTTACCTTGCAAATACAATTAATGTACACCTTGATGATGGTCTTATGATACCCGTTTCGTCACTAAATCAAATACGAAAAACGGCAATTTCTGAGCTAAACGCCCTTCGTCTTGGCAAAAATAAAATAAATTTCAACAAACCAACCATTGAAGAAGTCACCAAATTTGAAAAGCGAAAAATTAACGGCTTTTTTGTTCGTTTTGCTAGTTTGGAGCAATTTGAAAATTGTATTGATATTTTACCTATGCTTAAAGGCTTTTCTCTATCGGCTGAGATTTTAATAAACGCTTTTAACTCACAACCTTCACCCCGCCTTACAGATGCGCTAATAAATAGTTATGCCGAACTGCCAAGAGGTAGCACTTCAGATGAATATATAACAAATATTCTTAAAGGTTTAAAGCAGTATAAAATTTCAAAAGCCGTTTGTCATACCATTTCGGCAGTTAAGCTTGCTTCTGAACAAAATTTTGAAATAATGGGCGGTTTTGGACTTAATCTATTTAATACCCACGCTTTAAAAACTGCTGAAAATCTAAATATTTTTGAAGCTGTAATTTCACCCGAGCTTAGCATTAATGAAATTGCAATGCTGGGTGATACTAAAAAAATCAAGCTTTTCTCTATGTGCTACGGACGGCAACCCCTTATGCTAACCCGCAATTGTCCCGTAAAAAACGGAGTAGGATGCAAGGGTAAAAACAATGGGTACTGCCTTATTACCGACCGAAAAAAACAAAGCTTTCCCGTAATATGTCAAAACGGATTTTCTGAAATTTTAAACTGCAAAATTACCGATATTTCAGATTCTGTTTCCTACCTTGCAGTTGACTATGGATATTTATATCTAACCCTTGAGGCTCCAAATGAAGCGGCTAACATTATAAAGGAATTCTTAAACTCTAAAGGTCATAGTGGCGCAGATTATACAAGAGGTCTTTTTAAATCAGGGGTTTTATAAAACACTCAAAAAACAAAAATCCCGCCCTCTTATGAGAACAGGATTTATGGAGCTGATGATCGGAATTGAACCGACAACCTGCTCATTACGAGTGAGCCGCTCTGCCTTTGAGCCACATCAGCAAATCTTTCAACTATAAAATTATACCAAGTTTTCATTAATCAGTCAAGTAAAAAAATAAATATATTAAGGAGATTTTTATTATGTCAAACGAAAAGAAAGAAAAAAACACAGAAATCACAACCATGGCGCACATTATAAAAGAGCTTCGCAAGCTTCATCGTTTAACCCAAGAGCAAACTGCCGATATTATAAAGGTTAAACGCTCTACCTATGCTTATTATGAAAGAAACACCACCCCCACCGTTGAAAACATTAAAAAATTAGCCACACTTTTTGATGTTTCGGTACATTTTTTAATGTTTGGTAAAGAAGATCCGCGTGACTTTATATTAATATTAAGAGATAAAGATAATCCTGAAATTCCAAAAGTAAGCTCACTTTCCGAGGACGAGCGTATGCTTATTGGTTATTACCGTTTGCTTAACGGTCAAAACAAAAAAAAGGTTTATACAGAAGCCAAAGAGCTTAACGATAAGCAACTTTAATTTTTTTGTATAATTTTGTTGTTTTTTGCAGATTTTTATGTTAATATAAATTATAATCTTTTTTTGGAGGTTTTGAAAAATGAAAAAGTTTTTCGGCGAATTTAAAGAATTCATCACCAAAGGCAATGTTATGGATATGGCTGTCGGTTCTATTATAGGTCTTTCTTTTAAGGATCTTGTAACCAGCTTTACCAATGATATTATTTCCCCTATTTTGGGTATTTTCGGCGGTGTTGATTTCAGCCAAATGAAATGGGTTATTGGAACAAAAGAGGTTACAGATGCTACTACAGGCGCTGTTTCTGTTGTAGAAAACTCAATTAACTACGGTGCATTCATAACAGGCGTTATTAATTTTTTAATTATGGCACTTGTTATCTTCTGTATGGTTAAGCTTGTTGCCGCTGTTAGCGGTTGGAGCAAAAAGCTCATTAAAAAGGGTGAAGAAGAGGTTGTTGAAGAAGCTCCTGCAGAAACCACAGACGATATTTTAAAAGATATTCGCGAGCTTCTTAAAACTCAGGCTACAACTGAGGAAACCGAAGCTACCGAAACAGCCGACGCTTAAATCAACATATTTTAAAACGGATGGCAACATCCGTTTTATTTATATTATAATATTTTTGGCAAATAATAAATAAAAAACGGAGTTTTTATGCTTAACACCCTTCAAAAATTAGAATTTAAAACACCCCATATCTCAGACTATTCTAAAATTATAACCTTTTTAGAGCCATTTGCAAAGGGAAGTATGTCCTGTGAAATAACACCAATGACTCTGCTTATATGGAAAAACTATTATCACCAAAAAATTGCCTTTTTTGAAGATATGATGTTTGTTTCTCTGGGCGAAAACAGCGAGATTTTTTTGTTACCCTTCGCTAATGATATGGAAAAGGCAGTAAATATATTAAAGGATTATACCAAAGCCCTTAATCAACCTCTTGTTTTTCTTGGAGCAGAAGGCATTAGATTGGATATTTTCAATAGTATATTTTGTGAAGAATTTTCACAAATAGAGTCGCGAGATGATTTTGAATATATATATTTAACAGAAAAGCTTAAAACATTAAGTGGAAAAAAGTTTCACTCTAAGCGAAATCACATATCCGCTTTTTCAAGGGCTCACCAATGGAGTTATGAAACTCTAACCCCCAAAATTCTACCTGAAGTATTCAAAATGGCAGATAGATGGACTGAGGAAATGAAACAAATAACCGAAGACATCAAAAGCATTGAGGTAGAGAACGCAGCCCTAAAGGAATACCTGCCACATATGAAAGAGTTAAACCTTCTCGGAGGATGCATAAGGGTAAAGGGAGAGATTGTCGCCTTCACATTTGGCTCCCCTATTAACAGCAAGGTTTTCGACATTCATGTTGAAAAGGCTCTACCCGAATTTCGCACCGCATACTCCCTTATTAATCGGGAATTTATTGCAAATGAGCTATCTAGCTTTGAATATGTTAATCGGGAAGATGATATGGGCTTAGAAGGGCTTAGAAAGGCTAAGCTTTCCTATCATCCTGATATTCTACTGAAAAAGTATGTTATTAAGGAGCTTTAATTTATGACCGACTATGCCAAATACAAGGAACTCTATTTGCTCTGTTTTACCGAAGATACCGAGGAAGATGCCGAGTTACTTTTTAAAAATGTATTATCAAAGGCAAAGCTTATATCTGAGAATGATAAAAACGGTTCACCCATAGCAATGCTTTTTTTAATGGATGCAAATATAATCCAAAATGGAAAAGCTTTAGATTATTATTATCTATATGCCGCTTGTACCCATCCAAGCTACCGTGGCAAGGGTATTATGGGTAATCTTTTGGAAAGGGCAAAAGAAACTGCAATTAAAAATAAAAAATTAGGTATATTTTTAAAACCGGCTAATCCTCCGCTTTTTAACTTTTATGCTAAATCAGGCTTCTTACCATACTTTAATATTTGCAAAATAGATATGGATGCCAATACTTTTATAAATCAATATTCTCCCGAACTATTAAAAACAGAAAGTGCGACTATAGAAGAATGGTATTACCTTCGCAAAGAGTTTTTAAGCGAAATAAATTCATCCTATGTGGATTTCAGCAAAGAAATTCTAATAACCGCCTCAGACGGTTGCAGTGCTATAAAATCAAAAGATTTTGGATTTGTTTATGAAACCAGAGACAATCTTTTACTTGTGAAGGAGGCAATTTGCACCAAGGATAGTGTAAACAAGCTTTTATCGGCAATTTCTTATATTCTTAAAAATTCAAACTGTGACTCCTTAGAAATTCGCCTTCCTCCCCTTTTGAAAGACCAACTAGCAAATTTTGACCATATTCTACAACCCTTTAGCGTTATATGGTTTACGCCAAACGCTAATCAACCACCCAACACAAACGGACATCAAGGCTTCGCCTTTGACTAATCCACCAATGTTTCACGTGAAACACGGACTAAGTCCGTTTATTAGGTCTTGACCGTTCCCGATTAAACGCTACGCTTTTAATCCAAACACAAATAATTTAAATATACAATAACAAAGCCTCATTCCACAATGAAAATTTCTATGGAATAAGGCTTTTAATTTTTTTACTATTTTAAATTTACAAGCTTCTTTTATCAGGCTTACAAATAAGGGCGGCTATAAGACTAAAGAATATAGCTGCCGCTATTCCCGCTGAAGTGGCGGTAAGACCACCCTTTAACGCTCCTATAATACCATAATCTATAACAGCCGTTTCAACGCCCTTTGCAAGAGAATATCCAAAACCCGTCAGGGGTACTGTAGCCCCTGCTCCCGCAAAGTCAACAAGATAGTCATATATCCCTAAAGCCGTGAGAATAACACCCATCACAACATATCCCACCAAAATTCTTGCAGGAGTCAGTTTGGTTCGGTCAATTAAAATTTGACCAATAACACATAGAAGTCCACCAACAACAAATGCTTTAATACAATCAATAAAAATATCCATAATATCCCCCTTTTGAGTATTTTTACACCAAATACGATTATTATACTTACTATGATAAAAATTATAACATAAATTGGTACAAATACTATCTAAAAACCGCCTTAAAACCACAACCTATGTAGACGCGGGGTAAAAGCTACGCAACATCCACATACTTATTCGTAATAAACGGACTTCGTCCGTGTTTCACGTGAAACATTTTTAAAAAAATGTTATTTTAGTGTTTATCTTTTGAATTGTTTGTGTTATAATAGATTTACAGATTTTTTAGGTAGAAGCCTATTACATATATAAAGTCTAAGGAGGACGCTATTTTGGGCAAAATAATTGCTATTGTTAATCAAAAAGGCGGTGTAGGTAAAACAACCACCGCAGTTAACCTGACCGCAGGCATCGGAATGCTCGGCAAAAAGGTTCTTATAGTAGATATTGACCCGCAAGGAAACACAACAAGCGGATTTGGAATTAATAAGCGCGAAACTGCATTTTCTTCATATAACCTTATTACAGGTGATAAATCGGCAGAAACGGTCATTAAAAAAACTGAGTTTAAAGGCGTGGATATAATCCCCTCTGCAATGGATTTAGCAGGAGCTGAAATCGAACTTTCAGGGATAGAAAATCGCGAAAACAAGCTAAAAAATGCGCTTGCATCAGTAAGAGAAAAATACGACTACATATTTCTTGATTGTCCCCCCTCTTTAGGACTTATAACCCTAAACGCACTTGTGGCAACCGATACCTTTTTAGTGCCAATTCAGTGTGAATATTTTGCTCTTGAGGGACTTTCACAGCTAATGTCCACTATGCGTCAGGTAAAGCGACTTTATAATCCAACCTTGGAAATAGAAGGTGTTTTACTTACAATGTTTGACGGACGACTTAATTTAACTCAACAGGTAGTAAATGAAATCAAAAAATTCTTTGGTAAAAAGCTGTACAATACCGTAATAACCCGTTCTGTGCGCCTTTCTGAGGCTCCAAGCTTCGGACTTCCCATTCAGTATTATGATAAACGCTCTAAGGGAGCAGATTGTTATAACGATTTAGCAAAAGAATTTATTAAAAGAAACAAATAAGGAGAAATAAAAATGGCAATAAAAAAAGGTCTTGGCAGGGGACTTGACTCCCTTATGAATGAAAACGCCACCGACGATAATTTAACCGCAGAGCTCAGGCTCTCTGAAATTGAACCTAATAAAGACCAACCCCGTATTCATTTTGATGAGGAAGCCTTGCAGGAGCTTGCAGAAAGCATAAGCACTCACGGACTTTTGCAACCCATAGTTGTTCGCCCTATGATAGGCGGTACATACCAAATAGTAGCCGGTGAACGCCGTTGGAGAGCCTGTAGAATTGCAGGACTTAACACCGTTCCCGTTATAATAAAATCCCTTGATGATAAGCAAACAATGGAGCTTGCCCTTATTGAAAATCTTCAGCGTATGGACCTTAATCCTGTTGAAGAATCAAAGGGTTATGCTCGTCTTTTAAAGGAGTTTGAACTCACTCAAGAGGAGGTTGCCGAAAGAGTAGGTAAATCCCGTTCAGCCGTTACAAACGCCCTTAGACTTCTTAATCTTCCCGATGATATGTTAAACGCATTGGCAGAGGGCAGAATTTCTGCAGGCCACGCAAGAACTCTTTTAGCCTTTACCGATACAGTTTTACAGCAAGAAGCATTTATAGCCGCCGTAGAAGGCGCATCTGTGCGTCAGCTTGAAACAATGGCTAAAGCCGCAGGCAAGAAAAAAACAGAAAAACCCCAAGTAAAACAGGATAGCTTTTATCGCGAGGTAGAGCTTGCCCTTAAAAATGAAACCCACCGCAAAACCGTTATAAAGCCCGGAAAAAATGGCAGAGGCACAATAACTATTGAGTTTTATAATAATGACGAGCTTACCGAGCTTGCAAATAAAATAGTAGGTAAATAAACTTTAAAATCTTGTAAAAGTAGGTGAAATAAGTGCAAACCGATACAATAGCCGCAATATGTACTCCACTTGGAGAGGGCGGTGTTGGAATAGTCAGAATTTCGGGTAATGATGCCTTTGAAATCGCTAAAAAAGTCTTCAAATCTAAAAATAATAGGGATATTAGTCAAATGAAGGGTTATACCGCCGCATTTGGCAAGGTGTATGACTCTGATGAACTATTGGATGACGCGGTGGCACTAGTTTTTCGCTCACCAAAAAGCTATACAGGAGAAGATACCGTAGAAATATCGGTTCACGGCGGAACCCACCTAATACGCAGAGTTTTAAGGGCAGTTACCGCCGCGGGAGCCCGACTTGCAGAAGGTGGAGAATTTACCAAACGCGCCTTTTTAAACGGCAAAATGAGTCTTACCGAAGCCGAATCGGTTATGAATTTAATATCGGCAAAAAGCGACCGAGCCCTTAATATCGCTACAAAAAATAAGGAGGGTGCTCTTTCTCAAAAAATCAAAAAAATGACCGATAAATTACTTTATCTGGTAAGTGAAATTTCGGTGTTTTCAGATTTTCCTGAGGACGAAACCCTTTGTATAAGTGAAGAAGATTTTTTAGTATCTCTTAAGAAAATCTCAGTAGATTTAAATGCTTTAATCAACGACTATGATAAGGGAAAACTCATAATAGACGGTATAAATACCGTTATTGTAGGAAGCCCTAATGCGGGTAAATCCACCCTTATGAACCTTCTTTCAAAAACAAAGCGTTCTATTGTAACATCAATTGCAGGTACAACACGAGATGTTGTGGAACAAACCGCAAAAGTTGGTGATTATACACTACTTCTTGCAGATACCGCAGGTATTCACGAAACAGAAGATGAAGTTGAACAAATAGGCATTGAACAGGCTTTAAATCGCCTTGATACGGCAGATTTGTGTCTGGCTGTATTTGATACCTCGGTACCAGCCACAAATGACGATAAAGCCCTTATTGAAAGAATTAAAAACAAGCCTACCCTGCTTGTTCTGAATAAAAATGATTTAAATTCTAAAAAAGAGGAATATTATGAAGAATTAAATATTCCTTTTGTTAAAATTTCTGCCCTTACTGGTGAAGGTGAAAAAGAACTTGTAGCGCAAATTAGTAATCTTTTAAAATTAAATGAGTTAGATCCCAATGCCGAAATGCTTATTAATGAAAGGCAGTATCAAACGGTACAAAGGGCAAAAGCATCCGTAAATGAAGCAATTAATGCCCTTGAAAGCGGCGTAACCTTAGATGCGGTGGGAATTTTAATAGATGACTCTCTTGCCGCCCTATTAGAGCTAGACGGAAAAAGAATAACAACAGAGGTAGCCGATGAGGTATTCCGTAACTTCTGTGTAGGAAAATAAACCCCGAAAGGAAGAATTTTTTTGCAAACATATTTAGCAGATATAATAGATGTTGCCGTTATAGGCGCAGGTCATGCGGGTATTGAAGCCTCCCTTGCTTCGGCTCGCCTTGGCGCAAAAACGGTGTGCTTTACAATAAATTTAGATTGGGTAGGAAATATGCCCTGTAATCCTTCCATAGGCGGTACCGCAAAGGGACATTTGGTTAGAGAAATAGATGCTTTGGGCGGTGAAATGGGTAAAGCGGCAGATGCAAATACCCTTCAAAGCCGTATGCTTAATAGAGGAAAAGGTCCCGCAGTACATAGTCTTCGCGCACAAATAGATAGGCGAGATTATTCTGCATATATGAAGCATACAATGGAAAAACAAGAAAATCTGCTTGTTCGCCAAGCCGAAATAACATCTTTAGAAAAAACCGAAGATGGTTATGAGCTTACAACTGCTTTAGGCGCAGTTTTTAAGGCAAAAAGTGTTGTTTTGGCAACAGGCACATTCTTAAAGGGTAAAATTTTTGTAGGTGAAGTTAATTATGAAGGCGGTCCCGACGGTACATTTGCCGCAACCACCCTTTCCGAGTCCCTTTTGAAGCTAGGTTTACCCCTTAGAAGATTTAAAACAGGTACCCCCGCAAGAGTGCTTAAAAGCAGTATTAATTTTGAAAATCTTGAAAAACAAGAAGGGGACGAAAAGATTATTCCCTTTAGCTTTGAAACAGAAAACCCACCCGAAAATACCGTTTGTTGCCATATTACATACACAAATGATGATACAAAGGATGTTATTTTAAAAAATCTTGACCGTTCTCCCCTTTACGGCGGTGTAATTGAAGGAGTAGGTCCCCGTTACTGTCCGAGTATAGAGGATAAAATCGTTCGCTTTGCCGATAAAAAAAGACATCAGCTTTTTATTGAGCCTTGTGGAAAAAATACCGAAGAAATGTATCTTCAGGGTATGTCATCATCATTACCCGAAGAAGTTCAGCTTAAATTTTACCGTACCATTAAAGGTCTTGAAAATGTAGAAATAATGCGCCCTGCATACGCTATTGAATATGACTGTATTGACCCGTTAGCCCTATTTCCTACCCTTGAATTTAAAGGACAAAAAGGTCTTTTCGGCGCAGGTCAGTTTAACGGCTCGTCAGGATATGAGGAAGCGGCAGCCCAAGGGCTTGTGGCTGGTATAAATGCCGCAAAATTTGCAAAGGGTGAAGAACTTTTTCACCTTACCCGTTCAAGCTCCTACATTGGCACACTTATTGACGATTTGGTAACAAAGGGATGTCAGGACCCATACAGAATGATGACCTCCCGTTCTGAATATCGCCTAATTTTGCGCCAAAACAATGCAGATGAAAGACTCACCCCAATAGGCTATGAAATTGGTCTTATAAGTGAGGAAAGATATGCCAAATTCAAAAATATGGTAGAAATTAAAGAAAAGGAGATAGAAAGGTTAGAAAATACCTTTGCATCCCCTTCTGCAGAAATAAATAAAATGTTAGAGGAAAAGGAAACCGTTCCACTTTCAACGGGTGTCAAATTTGCCGATTTAATTCGCCGACCTCAGCTTTCTATTGCCGATATTTTACCCTTTGACAATGAAAAACCTAATCTTTCGGAAGAAATTTTAGATAAAATAGAAACCGAAATTAAATATAGCGGATATATTAAGCGTCAATTGGCTACTGTTAAGGAAATGCACCGTATGGAAGCCACAAAGCTGGATATTAATACTCCCTATAATGAAATCCCAGGTCTTCGCTTAGAGGCAAAGGAAAAGCTCTCTAAGGTAAAACCCCTTAATATAGGTCAGGCAATGGGAATTTCAGGTGTTAGCCCCGCAGATATTTCGGTGCTTATAATTTGGCTTCAAAAGAAAGGAAATTAATATGCCCCATTTTAATTTTAATCCTTTTTTGGAATATGCAGAAAAAAATAATATACAAATTCCCGAAAATACAGTAGAAATCCTTACTGTTTACGGAAATTTGCTTTTGGAATGGAATGAAAAAATTAATCTTACTGCAATAAAAGAGCCTGATGAAATTGTAATAAAGCATTTTATAGATAGCCTATCATTGCTTAAAATTATTGACCCTAAAAAAGGTGAAAGGTTAATTGATGTTGGAACAGGTGCAGGTTTTCCCGGAATGGTAATAAAAATACTTCGTCCTGATCTTGATGTAACACTTTTAGACGGTCACGCAAAGCGATTTATCTTCTTAGAGGATTTACAAAATCAGCTCGGTATAAGGGCAGAAAATTTGCACATTCGAGCCGAGCTTGCATCAAAGGAATTAAAATACCGCGAAGCCTTTGATTATGCTACCGCAAGAGCCGTTGCAAGGCTTAATACACTTGCAGAATACTGTATGCCGTTTGTTAAAAAGGGTGGTAAATTCATTGCAATGAAAGGCCCAGGTGCGGATGAAGAATTAATAGAAGCTAAAAAATCAATATCTATTTTGGGCGGAAATAATGAGAAATTAATTTTTGAAATTCTGCCCCAAGATAATACCCGAAATTTTATTGTTGTAGAGAAAAATTCTTCTACTCACGAAAAATACCCAAGAGCATCTGCAAAAATAAGTAAAAGTCCGCTTTAATTTTAAGTCGTCCTTTATTGGACGGCTTTTTTTATATCTTTTCAATTGCTAAAACATATTCTGTAGAACTTTCGTTTTCTTTTTTAAAGCATTTTGCCTTAATTCCGCTGTCATTAAGATGAACTGCCATTCTTTCAATACTGTTTAAAATTATTTTATCGCTGGTAAGCTGAGCCGTTTTAATTGGCTTAACTTCGGGCTTTTTTAAATCCTCCATATATTTTTTCGCTTCATTGTTTGTAAGACTTTTTACAATTATTTTATTTAAAATATCCTCTCTTTTTTCTTCTTCAAAGCCTAAAAACATATAAATAAATTCTTCATCAAAATTATGGTTTATAATAACCTCTCTTTCGTCCTCTGTAAGCTTTAAAATTTCAAGCTTTTTTTCAAGCTTTTTAATACTTATTCCAAGAGCATCAGCTAATTCAGTTTTTGTTATTCTGCCGCTTTTTAAAATATTTCCAATGTAAAGCGCCTTTTCAAAAATAGAAATATCCTTTCTGTTTTCATTATCATATAAAAATGCCATATCTGCTTCAGCATCGGTAAGGGAAAGAATAATTGCAGGTATGGTTTTTGCGCCCAAAAATTCAAAAGCATTAAGTCTGCGAAGACCATCCACCAAAATATAATTTTTTGAATTTTTTATATCCTTTCTAACATAAATAGGCTCAATTAAACCATTTTTCTTTATACTTGCCGCAAGACTTAATATTTCATCATCACATAAATTTTTAAGTCTTATTCTTTTTTTTACAGTAATATCGCTTATTTTAATATTATTAATTTTATTACTTATGTAAAAGGTTTTAATTTCCAATTTAATTCCACCCTTTTTCCTAAATATTGTATTTTAATATTACAACTACACAATATATCTTGTCAATGGGTGTAAAATGTAACCTTTTAAGAGCTTTTGTCGCAAAAAAAAGAATACTGAATATTTCTATTCAATACCCTCTTTTTCTACAAAATTTTAAAATTTCTTTTTATAACCCTTTCTCCCCGCCAAGCATAGGCTCTGTTTTTAATATCTTCATTTTCCTTATATTCATCTCTATATGAATTTATAAATCCATCAATATTAGTTAGGGCAGAATTTTTATTCATAGGACAAACATTCTGGCAAATATCACAGCCCCACACAGATTTATTTTCTTTAATAAGCTTTTCCTCACCTTCTGTAAGCTCTGCCTTTTGCTGAGTAATAGCCGATAAACACTTGTTATTCTTATCCCTTAAAAATCCTGTAGGACAATTATTTAAACAAGCTTTACAATTTATACAATTTGTAATTATCTTTTCAACTGTTTGTATTTTATAGTCTGTGACTATTTCGCCTATAAAACAAAAACTTCCATATTTTTCATTTATTAAAAGATTATTTTTTCCCACTACTCCTAAACCTGATAAAACCGCTGCTTTAACTTCGTTAATTGGAGAATTGTCTATGAAATATTCAAATTTAAAAGCTTTATATTTTTCTGATAAAATTTTTACTATTTTTTCGAGTATATTTCCCGCTACAAAATGATAATCCTCAACCGCAGCGTAACGGGAAATATTTTTTGGTTTTTCTGTCTTTACTTTATAGGGAAAAAGCATTGTTATAACGGTGCTTGAATTTTTTGGTAAACGCCTTTTTGCCGAACATTCAAAAAGTTCATTTTCAATAGAAGAAAAGCTACAAAATCCATAAAATTCAATGCCCTCTTTTTTTAAAATTTCGGCTAAAAAATTTTTCACAAAAAACACCCTTTTTATATTTTAATTTTCTACTTAAGATTTTAACACATTTCGTGTTAAAATGCCATAAAAACTATTGAATTTTTTAAAAAAATATGATAAAATATTATGAGAATATTTCTATTTAAAAGTTTTTAGTTTTATTAACAAAAAATAAGTTTAAAAATATTAAAAATTTAAAAGAAAGGATGTTAAAAAAATATGCAAATTGAATCCATAAATGATGTATGGAAAGCCGTCTGTGACGAATGTATAAATAAACAATATTTCACTGAAATTGCCTATGGCGTATGGTTTGCAGATATTGTACCAATTAAAATGGAAAACGGAAAATTTATAGGCTCTATTTATTCAAGCTACAAAAAAAGCATAGTAGAATCAAACTTTAAAAATTTTATTGAAATAGCACTTAAAGATATTTTAGGTTTTCCTATTGAATTTGAGCTTTTACTATCCGATGAAAACGGAAGTATTATTTCAAACAAGCCTGAAGAATTAAGTGATAATTCTACAGAAGCAAATTTAACCTTTGAAAATTATATAGTAGGTTCATCAAACCGTTTTGCTCATGCAGCCGCTATGGCAGTTGCTGACAGCGAACAAACAATGAATTTATATAATCCTCTTCTTATTTACGGCAATTCAGGTGTAGGTAAAACTCATCTTTTATTTGCAATAAAAAATCACGCCAATAAAAAATTTCCAAACAAAAAAATAGAATGCATCAGTGGTGAAGACTTTGGTAATAATATGATTAAAGCTTTACAAAACGGTACCATTGATGAATTTAGAAATACATACAGAAATGTAGATATCTTTATTATGGATGATATTCATTTTATTGCAGGTAAAGAACAAACTCAAGAAGAATTTTTTAACACATTTAATACACTTTACCAAAACGGTAAACAAATTGTAGTAACCTGTGACCGTCCCTTAAAGGAAATAAAAACATTAGAGGACCGTATTCGTTCCCGTTTTGAAGGCGGTGTAATAGCAGATATAACTCCACCCGATTTTGAAACCAGAGTTGGTATTATAAACACTAAAGCATCCTTGTTAAACCTAACATTAGATGAAAACATTGTTTATTTTATTGCAGAACACATAAAAATGAATATCCGTCAATTAGAGGGTGTAGTTAAAAAACTTAAGCTACATATAAATCTACATAATAAAGCCCCAACAATTTCAGTAGTTCAAGGATTTATAAGGGAGGTTATAAGTGATACCACTCCCGAACCAATTAAGGTTGACGAAATTATAGTTCAGGTTTCAAAAACCTTTAATGTTAGCGAAAAAGATATTATTTCTAAAAGAAAAACTGCTGCAGTTGCCTTCGCAAGGCAGGTTGCAATGTATATATCCCGAGAAACCACCGAGCTTTCATACAAAGCAATAGGTGAAAGCTTTGGTAAGGACCACGCAACCGTTTTATATAATGTTCAAAAAATAGAAGAACATCTTAAAAACAATCCTTTTGATAAAGAACTTGTTGAAGATATTATAAAAAATCTTAAAAGAGATTCTTAAAAAAATAATACAGAGTGTAATAATTTTTTTAAAAAGTTATTCACCTTTTTATGTTAATAAACATTTAAGTTTTCAACACTAATGTGAATAACTGATTTTAGCTTTAGTTATCCACAAATTGTTAAATTTTGGATGTTTAAAAAAATAGCTTGATTTTTACCTTAACCAAGCCATTTAAACAGGTTATCAATGTTATTAACCGCCTATAATAATATTATTAAAATATAAAATAAAAATAAAATAATTTTTTACAAAAAAATGATTTAGGTGATACAAAATGAAAATTCTGGTAAACCGCGAACAGCTTTCAGAAGCTCTTTCAAATTTACAAAGGGCAGTTACTCCCCGTTCCTCACTTCCTATTTTAGAGGGCGTACTTCTTTCTGCCGAAACTGACAGACTAACCCTTATGGCATATAATATGGAAATAAGTATTAAAAAGGAACTTCCTATTAGATGTGAAAAAGAGGGTGATGTTGTTATCAGCGCAAAAATTCTCTTTGATATTATCCGTAAAGTAAAGGGTGATATTATAGAATTTGAGGTTGATGAGCGTCAGGTATGCCATATCAGATGTTCAGGAAGCGTTTTTGATATTTTAGGTATGAAGTCAGAGGATTTTCCTGAAATGCCTAATGTTGCCGAAAAGGATAGTATTACTATTTCTTCCGAGCTTTTAAGGGATATGGTAAGGCAAACAATTTTTGCTATTTCGGTTAAGGAAGAAACCCGTCCTATTTTAACAGGTATTAATTTTGAAATAGAAAATAATGAAATTAAGCTTGTTGCAATTAACGGAAACTGTCTTGCAATTCGTAAAGCGCCTATTAAGTATGAAGGCAAAATTAATTTTGTTGTTTCGGGCCGTGCTATTGGTGAGGCTGTAAAAATTATTGGTGATAAGGACGAGGATATTACAATTAACATAGGCGCAAGAAATATTGCTTTTGATATTGACGGATATGTTATGACCTCCAGACTTATTGAAGGTAATTTTATTGAGTATCAGCGTTCAATTCCTATTTCTAATAAACAAGAAATAAAGGTAAATGTTCCAAAATTTATTGAAACACTTGAAAGAATTTCTCTTGTTATTTTAAATGACCAAACAAAAACTCCCATTCGTTTTAGTATGGAAAGGGATAGAATTTTACTTACCTGTTCTTCATCTGTTGGCCGTTCAAATGATGTTTTTGAAACTAAACTTGAGGGTGAAGAATTTGAAATAGGATTTAGCAGTAAATATCTGCTTGATGCCCTTAAAGCTACAGAAAGTGAGGAGGCTATTATAAGATTTAACGGTTCTTCTGCCGCAGCAGCTCTTTATCCTGTAAATGGTGATGAATTTTTATATCTTGTAATGCCAATGCTTCTTAAATGATAAACGAAATAAAAATTACAACTGATTTTATTAAGTTAGATAGCTTTTTAAAGCTTGCTTCTGCCGTTTCTACCGGTGGTCACGCCAAAATGGTAATTACAGGCGGTGAGGTAAAGGTTAATGGTCAGGTTTGTCTTATGAGGGGTAAAAAGCTTTATAAAGACGATTTAGTAGAATTTGAAGGCTTACAGTACAAGGTTACGGTATGATAGTTAAAAATCTTTATTCTAAAGGATTTAGAAATTTTGAAGAAATAGAATTTTTGCCGTCGGAGAATATGAATGTTATCTACGGTGATAACGCTCAGGGAAAAACAAATTTGCTTGAAGCTATATGGCTTTTTTGCGGCGCCAAAAGCTTTCGTGGCGCAAAGGATAGTGAGCTTTTAGGGTTTAATTCTCAAAAAGCAGTAAACAGCTGTGATTTTATTTTTGGCGAAACCGAAAAAAACGCCAAAATTATTATCGAGCAAAATCGAAGGGCAGAATTGAACGGAAAAATCCTTTCTTCCCCATCAAAGCTTGCAGGTAATTTTTATGCAATTGTTTTTTCGCCTACCGACCTTAATTTGGTGAATGACGGACCGTCGGTAAGAAGAAGATTTTTAGATACTGCAATTGGTCAGATATACCCCCTTTATAATGAAAAGCTTCGTAATTATATGAAGGCTGTAAATCAAAGAAATACTATTTTAAGAGATATAAAATTTCATTCAGATATAGAATTTTTGCTTGATGATTTTGAAAAATCCTTGGCGGCTTTTATTAAGGATGTTATAAAATACCGTTATCGCTATGTAGAAATTTTAAAGGAAATTTTACCTGAAATTTATGGCGGTTTATCGGGAGAAAAAGAAATTTTAAAAATTGAATATTGTAGTACATTTTCAAAGGATTTTAGTTTAGAGCAGATTGCCGAAATACTTAAAAAATCAAGAAAAGATGATATTTTAACGGGTAATACTTCTGTTGGACCCCACAGAGATGATGTAAATCTTTTCTTAAACGGCTCTGCAGTAAAAAGTTTTGGCTCGCAAGGTCAAAGAAGAAGTGTTTGTTTGGCATTAAAATTATCAGAAGCAAAGGTTTTAAAAAGAATAACAGGGGAATACCCTATTGCTCTGTTAGATGATGTTATGAGTGAATTAGATAAAAGCCGTCAAGATTTTATTTTAAATCACATTAAGGATTGGCAGGTTTTTATTACTTGCTGTGATCCATCAAATATAAAAGGACTTGAAAATGGTACCGTATTCCAAATGAAAGGGGGAAATTTTTGCAATATTACAGTTAAATAATTATTGCAAAAAATGTTTATGTATCTTCATTTGGGCGGAGATAAAGTAGTAAGAACAAAGGATATTATTGGTATTTTTGATATGGATACCTCAACCGTTCAAAAAAATACCCGCAATTATTTAAAAAAAGCTGAAAAATCGGGTGAAGTTGTTACTGTTTCATACGATTTACCAAAATCCTTTGTAGTGGTAAATAAAAAAAGGTCGAAGGAAAAAACGGTTTATATAACCCAAATTTCTTCTACTACCTTAAATAAGCGTAATATATCAAAAAATATATATTTATAGGTTTTTAAACTATAGAAATGGAGAAAATTTATGAGTACAAATGACATCAATACTCCTGTAACAGAAAATTATGACGAAAATTCCATACAGGTTTTAGAAGGTCTTGACGCTGTAAGAAAGCGTCCCGGTATGTATATTGGTTCTACCGGAGAAAGGGGTTTACACCATCTTGTTTATGAGATTGTAGATAACTCTATTGACGAAGCCTTAGCGGGTTTTTGTGATAAAATCACGGTAGATATTTTAGATGACGGTGTTATTGAGGTTACAGATAACGGCCGTGGTATTCCTGTTGGTATAAATGCCAAAACAGGGCTTCCCTCTGTTACTGTTGTATTTACTATTCTTCACGCAGGTGGTAAATTCGGTGGCAGCGGATATAAAGTATCAGGCGGTCTTCACGGTGTTGGTGCATCTGTTGTTAATGCCCTTTCTTCCTGGCTTGAGGTAGAGGTTAAGGACGGTACTCATATTTACAAACAGCGTTTTGAAAAGGGTAACATTGTAAATGACCTTAAAATAATTGGTGATACCACCGAAACGGGTACAAAGGTTACCTTTAAGCCTGACCCTTCTATTTTTACAGATACTACAACCTATGATTATGATACCTTGCTTTCAAGACTTCGTGAGCAGGCATTTCTTAACGCAGGTATTCGTGTAGTTTTAACCGATAAAAGAAGTGATGTTACCCCAAGAAGTGATGATTTGCACTTTGAAGGCGGTATTAGAAACTATGTTGAATATCTTTTGGAAAAAACAGGTAAAGAGCGTCTTATTGATGATGTTATTTATCTTTCAGGCACAAAGGAAGACTCCTCGGTAGAAATCGGTCTCATTTGGAGTACAAGCTATAGCAGTAATATTATAAGCTTTGCAAATACCATTCATACCGTAGATGGCGGTACTCACGAAAGTGGATTTAAGGCAGCCTTAACATCTACAATTAATGATTACGGTCTTAGATTTAAGCATCTTAAAGAGAGCGACTCTAAACCTTCAACAGTAGATATTTGTGAAGGTATTACTGCTGTTGTAAGCGTAAAGCTTGTAGATGCTCAGTTTGAAAGCCAAACAAAGGCAAAGCTTGGTAATACCGATATTGGTAAGCTTGTTCGCGCTATTGTTAAGGATAAATTAGGTCAATTCTTAGAGGAAAATCCTTCTCAGGCAAAAATTATTATGGAAAAATCCATAGCTTCCTCAAATGCTCGCGAAGCAGCACAAAAGGCTTTGCAGGCAACCAGAAGCAAGTCTACCCTTGGTGGCAGAACAAGAATGCCTGAAAAATTAACCGACTGTATTTCAGATGATCCCACAAAAACCGAAATATTCATCGTCGAGGGAGATTCTGCGGGTGGCTCTGCAGTTGAAGGAAGAAATTCTACCTATCAGGCAATACTTCCTCTTTGGGGTAAAATGCTTAATGTTGAAAAGGCAAGAGCAGACAGGGTTTACGGAAACGATAAATTAACCCCCGTTATTATTGCTCTCGGTACAGGTATTGGTGATACCTTTGATATTACAAAGCTCCGCTATGACAAAATTGTTATTATGGCTGATGCCGATGTGGACGGTTCTCATATTCGTACCCTTCTTTTAACATTCTTCTTCCGTTATATGCCCGAGCTTATTGAAACAGGTCATATTTATTTGGCACAGCCTCCTCTTTTCCGTGTTTCAAAGGGTAAACAGCATTTTGACCTTTTTACAGATGAAGAAAAAGAAAAATGTATTGAAGAGCTTGGCGGTAATGTTGATGTTCAGCGTTATAAAGGTCTTGGTGAAATGAATCCTGACCAGCTTTGGGAAACTACACTAGACCCCGAAAAACGAACCTTGCTTAAGGTTAGTATTGAAGATGCAATTTTAGCCGATGCAACCTTTACCATGCTTATGGGCGAAGAGGTTGAACCCAGACGCAAATTTATTGAAGAAAATGCAGTATTTGCAACCGATTTGGATATTTAAGGAGGGATGAGAAATGGCTAAAAAAGAAAAAGAAGTAGTAGTTTGGCCTGATGACGAACAAACTACCATAAAACCTGTTGAAATTGTAGATGAAGTTAGAAACAGTATGCTCCAGTATTCTATGTCGGTACTTGTTGGCCGTGCTCTTCCCGATGTGCGTGACGGCTTAAAGCCTGTTCACAGAAGAATACTTTACACTATGTATGAAAACGGCCTTACTCCCGAAAAGGCATACCGTAAGTGTGCCGATACAGTTGGTGCCGTGCTTGGTCGTTACCATCCCCACGGTGACGCATCTGTTTACGATGCAATGGTTCGTATGGCGCAGGATTTTTCACTTCGCTATCCTCTTATTGACGGACACGGTAACTTTGGTAATATTGACGGCTTCCCCGCCGCTGCCTACCGTTATACCGAGTCTAAAATGAACCGTTTGTCACTTAATATGCTTGACGATATTGAAAAAGATACCGTTGATTTTATGCCCAACTATGATGACCGCTTAAAGGAGCCTGAGGTATTACCTGTTCGTTTTCCTCAGCTTTTGGTTAATGGTTCGTCAGGTATTGCGGTTGGTATGGCTACCGAAATTCCTCCTCACAATCTTGGTGAGGTTATTGACGGTATGTGCTGTCTTATTGATAATCCCGATGCCGATTTACCTGAGCTTTGTGAGCATATTAAGGGTCCCGACTTCCCAACGGGCGGTACAATTATGGGTAGAAGCGGTATTCGTGCCGCCTATGCAACGGGTAGAGGTAAAATAATTGTTCGCGGTAAGGCAGAAATTGAAGAAACTCAAAACGGTAAATTCCGCATTGTTATTACCGAAATCCCCTATAAGGTACGCAAAAAGGATTTAGTTAAGCACATTTATGACCTTGCAACCGAGAAAAAGATTGAAGGTATTGATGATGTTGTTGACTATTCCTCAAAGCGTGACGGCGGTATTAGAATTGTTGTAAGTATTAAAAAGGATGCAAGTCCTCAGGTTGTACTTAACAAGCTTTATTCATATACTGCATTACAAACAACCTTTGGTGCAATTTTACTTGCTATTGTTAACGGCAAGCCCCAAATTTTAACCCTTAAAGAGATGCTTCAGAATGCTATCGACTTCCAGTACGATATCATTTATCGCAGAACATCCTTTGAAAAGAGAAAAGCCGAAGAAAGAGCCCATATTTTAGAAGGACTCAAAATTGCTCTTGATTTTATTGATGAGGTTATTTCCATAATCCGTAACAGCAAAACCATTCCTGAAAGTAAGGAAGCCCTTATAAATCGCTTTGGCTTAGATGATATTCAGGCTACCGCTATTGTTCAAATGCAATTAGGTCGCTTGGCAGGTATGGAAAAACAAAAAATCCTTGATGAATTAGAGGAAAAACACGCATTTATTAAGGAATGTGAAGAAATTTTGGCTTCTCGCTCCAGAATTTTGGAAATTGTTAAAAATGACGCATTAAATCTTAGAGATAAATATTCTGATGACCGTCGCACCGAAATTTCCGATGTTGCGGGTGAGGTTGATATTGAAGACCTTATTCCCAAGGAGCAATGTGTGCTTACAAAAACAAATAACGGCTACATTAAGCGTATGCCTTGTGATGAATATGAAGCACAAAATCGCGGTGGCAGAGGTATTAAGGGTATGACCACCCGTGAGGATGATGTGGTTGAAAGTATGTTTACCTGTCTATCCCACGATTGGATTATGATGTTCAGTAACCTTGGTAAGGTTTACAGAATGAAGGCTTACGAAATTCCCGAAGGAAGCCGTACCTCAAAGGGTATGAACATTGTAAATCTTTTACCCCTTCAGGCAGATGAAAAAATTATGACCATACTCCCCGTTCCCCAAATTGAGGAAGGTATGTATGTTTGTATGGGTACCAAAAAGGCTATTATTAAGCGTACTGCTTTGGAGCTCTTTAAAAATATCCGTAAAAACGGACTTATTGCCCTTTCTATTGATGAGGATGATGAGCTTTGCTTTGTTAAGCTTACCGACGGAAATTCCGACTTGATGGTAGCAACAAAGCTTGGTAAATCTATTCGTTTTAATGAAAACGGTGTTCGTTCAATGGGTAGAACTGCCCGCGGTGTCCGTGCTATTCGCCTTGCCGAAGGTGACGAGGTTATTGGTATGATTGTTGCTAAGGATGGCGACAAGGTTCTAACCGTTACAGAAACAGGCTTTGGTAGAATTAGCGAAATTTCCGATTATCGTGTTCAGTCCCGTGGCGGTAAGGGTCTTATTAACTACAAAACCGCTAAATACGGCAATGTTGCCGCTGTTATTTCTCCCGATGAGGATGACGATTTAATTATGATTTCCTCCAGCGGAATTATAATTCGTATTCATTTGGGTGAGCTTAATGTTTATCGCCGTCCCGGTAAGGGCGTTAAGGTAATGAGAATTGATGAGGGTGCAAAGCTTCTTACCGTTGTTGCAACTCCTCATGATGAAGATGAAATTACCGACCATCCCGACGAGCCCGATGCAGATGCAGAGGAGGGCTTAGATGAGGCAGAGCTTGCCGCAGAGGCAGCCGCTGATTCAGAAGCAGAAGACTCTGCAGGTGATGAAGAATAATTTTAAAAAGAAAGGCGGATTATTTTGAATAGTGAATTTAATTTTGAAAATGAAAATATAAATGAAAATTTAGAAAATACTCCGCCTGATTCCTTTGAAAATGTGACTACAGGACAGGATGTGGATATTGATTTATCTGAAAATTCGGAAGAAATTAATTTTTCACAAGAAACCATAGTTGATAAACAAGAAAACTTTTCAACACCTCAAAATTCCCCAAATAATACAGAAAATGGGCAAAATCCACCGAGTTTTCAAACTAATTATTACGGTTATCAACATAGTTATCAACCGTTTTATCAACCACAGTATCAAAATCCTGAAGCCTTGAAGTTATTTTTTGAAAAAAAGGCTGTTAAAAAAACCGCCATGCATATTGGCATAGGTTTTATATTTTTTTATGCTTTTCAATTTGCAGTTTCATTTATTTTAGCATTTTTTATGCGGAATAAAAATGTAAGTGAATTTTTTAATAATTCTGCAGTAAATTTAGAGCTTAATATAATTTTATCGGTTTTAGGAATGGGTTTATCGGGTTTATTTATTTTAAAAACCGAAGGAGCAAAGGCTTCAAGGCTTGTTTCATACGGAAAACCTAAAAGCGGAAGTCTTATTTCGGCGGTTATGGTAGGCGTTGGTTTTTGCTACACCGCAAATATTGTGGTATCTATGCTTCAAAGCCGTCTGCAAAATATATTACCCTTTTCTCAGCCCGAAATTGAACTGCCAAACGGGGCGTTAGGCTTTTTAATAAGTGTACTCTCTGTTGCTGTTGCCCCCGCCCTTATTGAAGAATTTTTATTTCGCTCGGTTATAATGGGCAGCCTTTTAAAATATGGAAAATCCTTTGCTATTTTCACATCGGCGTTACTATTTGGTCTTGTACACGGAAATTTGGTTCAAATTCCCTTTGCCTTTATGGTAGGTCTTATACTAGGCGCAATGGTTGTGGAAACCAACTCAATTTGGACAGGTATTATAATCCATTTTGCAAATAACTTTATTTCGGTATGTATGGATTATTTAGGTCGCTTTTTAGATGAAAACATTTTAAATGTTTGCTATTTATTCTTACTTTCAAGCCTTATTTTAATAGGATTTTTCGGATTTTATATTTTAAGTGTAAAAAATCAAGAATTGTTTTCTTTTAAAAAGACAGAGCATATTTCTTCATCAGTAAAAAGATTTGGATGGTTCTTTTCCTCTGCTCCAATCATAATTTACTGTGTGATAGTCTTTTTAGAAATTTTAATGGTTCAAGCGTTAGTCTAAGGTGTAAATATGAATGCAAAGTATATGGAATATGCCTTGGAGCAGGCAAAAAAAGCCTATAGCTTAGGTGAGGTACCAATAGGTGCCGTAGTGGTAAAAAACGGTGAAGTTATAGCCTCTGCCCATAATTTGTGCGAATATTTAAAGGATTCTACCGCCCACGCTGAAATTTTAGCAATCAAAAAAGCATCAGAGGTGTTGGGGGATTTTCGATTAACAGGCGCAGAGCTTTATGTAACCTTGGAGCCCTGCCCAATGTGTGCAGGTGCCGCCATAAATGCCAGAATTAGCGAAATAATTTTCGGCGCCTCAGACCCACAAAAGGGTGCCTTAGGTTCGGTAACAAATCTTTATTCCTTTAATTTTCCCAATAAACCCACTATTTTTAGCGGAATAAAAGAAAAAGAATGTATAAATCTTTTGAAGGAATTTTTCAAAAGCAAAAGATAAATTTAAGGGGTAGAGCTTATGAATATTTATGAAATTGATAAAAATTTTCAGCCTCCAAGCGGGGTACCCGCAGAAGAAATTGAGTGGTTTAACTGTGCCGAAGAACCTTTTACTCTTTATGGCGGTATGAGAGATGAAAAGGGCTATTGCCGTATACCTCGCGACATAGCCAAAACCGTAAGTGAGGGTGTAGAATTTTTAAATGAACATACTGCGGGATTAAGATTTCGTTTTAAAACAAACAGTCCCTATATTGGTTTGGCTGTAAAATGGAATAATCACGGTAAAATGTATCATATGGCGTCAACGGGAAGCAGTGGATTTGACCTTTACAGCGTAGATAACGGTATTCATTCCTTCAAAACTGTACTCGCCCCCTTTGAGCTTGACCCTAAGGAAGGTTATTCCACTTTTAAATATTTAAATATTTCGAAAAACGAAACCTATAAAGAGGGCAAAGTAACCGATTATATTATGAATTTTCCCCTTTATAATTCGGTAACAGAGGTCTATGTGGGATTAAAAAAAGGCTCTGTTTTAGAAAAAGGCGGAGAATATACCCACAGCATCCCCGCAGTATTTTACGGCTCCTCCATTACTCAAGGAGGTTGTGCCTCCCGTCCCGGTACCAGCTATGAAGGTTTTCTTTCCCGTGCTCTCGATATGGATTATATAAATTTGGGATTTTCGGGAAATGGTAAAGGCGAAAAGGAAATAGTTGACTATATGAAAAACTTAAAAATGTCAATGTTCATTTCTGATTATGACCACAATGCCCCCACCTTAGAGCATCTAAAGGAAACACATTACAAAATGTATGAAAATATACGAACAGTAAATCCTGATTTACCATATGTAATGATAAGTAAGCCTGATTTTTGTAATTCAAGCGATTGGGGCAGAAGGGAAACCATTATGGAAACCTATGCCAAGGCTCTGGCAAATGGTGATAAAAATGTTTATTTTGTGGATGGCGCAGGTATTTTTAACGGAATAGAGGCAGGCGATTGCACCGTAGACGGCACACATCCCACCGATTTAGGCTTTTATAAAATGTCAGAGGCATTTTATCCCGTAATTAAATTAATATTGTCTAAAAAAGATTAAAGATTTGAATAATTCAAAAAACGGAAGAAGTTTTTCGCTTCTTCCGTTTTTTGTTCAGGACAATTCAGCATTTTTGATTGTTGAGTGCTTAGCCAGAGCATTCAAACTCGAATCAGCCTTAAATGGCTATTTTTAGGTATCTTTTGGCTCATCGAACTTCATAGGCGGTAGCCTTATGAATTTCTCTTCACCAAAATCTACTATAAAAATTGCACATTTAAGGTCAAAGAGTTTTGTAAATAACATTATTTTTTGTTATGCAAGGCAAAAACGCAGTAAATCCTAACGGATTTACGAGTATTTTTACGCAGCAGAGCGAAAAATATGTGTTTCAAAACCTGGTTCAAGTTTAAATGTTCTGGCTACCCTTTAAAAATTATTGTTTTTCGATAAATTTATATTGACAAACGAAATATTATATGTTATTATGTGCTTGTAAAAAATCTTTTTTCTGTTTTGGAGGTTATTAAAATGCTTAAAATTTCAAGCACAGCTTCGGTAAAATTATCCCTTGTAATTTCGGGTGTGTTTTTTGGTGTTCTGGCAGGTGTAGGAATATTTCTTCCGCCTGTGGTTAAGGCACTTTTAAAATTCCCCGGTGAAATTACCTCAAGGGTGGAAACCACTAATACCGACTATCTGCTGGTTTTAATTGCAGCATATCTTCTTTTATTGCTTGCTTTACTTGCCAACATACTGCTTTTTACCCTGCTTTTGCAGGTAAAGGGCGAAAATATTTTTTCTAAAAAAAGCGTTAGCCTAATCAGAGGAATTTCTTGGTGCAGTATAGGTGTAGGGCTGATTTTTGCTTTGCTCACCTATTATTTTACACTTTCATCCGTTATTGCGTTTGCCGCACTTTTCCTTGGACTTTGTGTGCGAGTTGTTAAAAATGTTATTGAAAAGGCAACCGAAATTAAAGACGAAAACGACCTGACCGTGTGAGGTGCAAATATGATAATTGTTAATTTAGATGTTATGATGGCAAAGAGAAAAATCTCCTTAAACGAGCTTTCCGAAAGGGTGGGAATTACCTTAGCCAATCTTTCAATTTTAAAGAATAATAAGGCCAAAGCCATTCGCTTTTCCACCTTGGAAGCAATCTGTCAGGTTTTGGAGTGTGAGGTTGGGGATATTTTAGAATATCGCCCATAGGAGGGGCGCAATGTCGGTTTTTAAAAAAGGTATTTGCAATTGCTTTTTTGGTTACAGGCGGTTTTGCAGTTGTGTGAAGGAGAGAAAATATGTATAATTTGGTTTTTTTACTTGTAGGAGCTTTTTTTATCGGAACTCCCGCGATTTTAACCCTTTATAATATTATTTTTCTTTTTGTGGAGAAAAAATTTAAAGAAAAAACTACAAAAAAAGTGGACGCATTAATATTTATTCTGGGAACAACCTTTACTGCAATTTTGACTTTTTTGTGCGACTTTGTACAGTGGGATGTTCAAATATGCAGCTGTAATGAGCAAGCTTATACACCAATTTCCATAGAAACCTTGCCCACATTTTTAACACTTTCCTTTGTTGCAATAATAGCATATGTTTTGCCTAGATTTTTGGGCGAAAGGCTGTCTCCAATAATAGCCGCCTTTTGCTACGGCGGTATGTTTTTGGGCTTTGGCTTAATAATCGCCCTAGCTGTTCAGTTTTCCTGCCGAATTTGGGATTACAGAACAATTTTTTTACTGCTTTTTCCTTTTAATTATATAATTTGCTCGGTACGGCTAATGCGAAACACCGTGGCAAAATTTTCGGCAGAAATCGTGAGCAGAGAGTATAAAAATCCCATTTTAAGACTCTGCAGTATTGTTTTGGGAAAATCGGCATCCTTTATGCTGATTTCCTTTATATTGGTTATACCGATGTTGTTTGTTATAATCATAATTCTTATTTTATTCGGTCAGGAACCTGATTCTGCTATAAAAATGTTTACCGAAACGGCAGAGTGGACCTTATCACAAAAAATACCGCCGCCAAGACTCGACCATGAAGGTCATTACCTTTGTACCGTTGCCGCCTGCGGTGATGAAAAGGTTGTAAAACCCATTCGGGCGGGCAGGCGCCATAATCATTTAATTGTAGTAAACAGGCAGTTGCTTGTTGCAAATGCTTTTGAGGATTTAATAGCCGAAAAAACGCCCGTATTACACAAAATCATAAGAAATGTTTATGACAAAATCGGTCTGCCCATTTCAAAGCATATTACCACTAAAGGTCGTTCAAATATAGTGTATTTTATTATGAAGCCTCTTGAATGGCTATTTGTAGTGGTATTATATACCTTTGATAGAAATCCCGAAAACAGAATTCACAAGCAGTATTTGGGTGATTTTAATGAAAAAAGCAATTAAAATAATTTTGCTATCTGTCATTATTATCGGCATAATTTTGTATTCCCTTTTTATAAACGGTCTGTTGGTTACCGATTATTCGGCAATACTTGGCGAAAGCAACCGCCTTATATGGCAGGGTCGCACCTATTGGAGCGCAAGCTACAAGGGCTATGAGGTAGGCAGAATAATAGCAAAAGGCGAACCCAATTTGGTTTTGCACCAAATAAAAAACGACCCCAACCATAACTATCTTTTCAGTAGCGGATTTCGTGACTCTGTACTTTATATGGCAGAGGATTATGAGCCTGAAACCAACATAGGCGGGGAGGTAAGGCTTGCAGTTTGGTGTAATTCGGAAATTAAGGACGCCGATTTTTTAAAGGCTATTGCCGAGATAGAAAGACAAAAAACCTCCACCTTTAAATATGAAACCGACATAATAGACGAAAAGGTGGCAGGGGAACAGTATATGGATAAGCTTTATCTTGCCTATGAAAAAAGTCCTATGGCGGATGTTTATGTGGGATATTTAGGCAGAATAAATGGGAAATGGGCAATAACCACCCATATTCCCAACCACACATATTATGAAGACGGCGAAATTAACACCAAACGCCACACGGTAGAGTGTTATATTATACCCGAAACATATCACGCCATGCTTGATATGTTTGGAAAAGAGTATTTTTAAAGTGAGGTTTTATTATGCAAGATTTTTCCAATATAACAGTAAATTCCGAAGATGAATATGATGGGGAATTTAGCAGTTTGCTTAAAACACATAGAGAATTTAATTTTTCAGACTCGGTTTGGAGTTGGGTGTGCCTGTTTTTGGGTTATATCTTTTGCAGAGCCTTTCCCGCGATTTCAAAACCGCTATATAGTCTTATTTTTATAGTTTTACTTTACATTTCTACCACAGTAATGCTATTTTTTAAAAGGGCGAAGTTTGGCAAGTCGGCAATTGTAATAGGACTTTCGGGACTTTTAATTTCCTTTTCTTTGTTTTTATCGGGCAATGCAGTAATTCACGCTTTCGCCTTTGGTTATGCGGTTTTTGCATATTGCTACTATGTCTGCGCCGCTACCGAAAACCGTCTTGAAGGGGGAGTATCATCATATATTTTGGTGGATTTTTTCAAGGCAACACTTGTTGTTCCCTTTACGGGGGCTGGTGGAATAATCGCGGCTATGTTCAGCCAAAAAAACAACAAGCTGGGTTCGGTTATAGGCAAGGTTCTTTTAGGCGGAATAATTGCCATTATTCCAACAGCGGTAGTTTTTTATCTTCTTTCGTTTGATAGCGGATTTTTGCATTTGCTTGGTAAAATTTTCAGTTTTAATCCCGCTTACATTATCGGTCAGGTTGTATCAATAATTTTTGCCATTCCAACAGGTGCTTATCTTTTCAGGCTTTTCGCATCATCCTTTGATAAAAGCGCAAAGAAAACAATTACCGTAGAGGATTGCAAAAAGGCATCCGAGCAGGCGTCTGTTGTCCCTGTAATAACCGTCTTCACAGCAACCATACCAATACTTTTTATTTATGTTGTATTTTTTGTTTCCCAATGGAAGTATTATATTTCGGGATTTTTGGGTGAGCTTCCCGAAAACATTAATTATGCCACCTATGCAAGAGAAGGATTTTTTCAGCTTTTGACGGTAAGCGCAATAAATCTTGTACTAATATCCGCAATTTTTCTTTTTGTTAAAAAGGGAAATAAGGTAGGCGGAGCTTTAATAAGAATTTTAAATGTTATAATCTGCGTTTTTACACTTATTTTAATAAGCACCGCAATTTCAAAATTGGTGCTTTATATTGATGAACACGGATTAACCCCCAAAAGGGTACACGCATTTTGGTTTATGATGGTCTTAACCCTTATTTTCATAGCTGTAATTTTAAAGCAATTTATAATGAAAATTAAGTTAATTCCAATAGCCTTTGCCGTTACGGTTGCTATGTTTTTTGTGCTTTCGGTAGCGGGTAGCGACGCCCTTATAGCAAAATATAATGTAGATAGATATTTAGAAGGCAGTTTGGAAAAAATCGTTGTTTCGGATTTAGAAAAGCTGGGAGATGCCGCTGTACCCCAGTATATTCGTCTTGAAAAAGAGCTTTTGGAACGAGAAAAGGCGGTGCCGTCAGATGAAAGGTGGGAATATATGCAAAGCAAGGATTATACCCTTATTATAGAGCTTCAAACCGCCTTGGATAAATACAAACAAAATTATTCCTATGATTGGTACGAAACCACCCTGCCTAAAATTTTGGCAGAGAGGTCAATAAAAACCGATTAGCCAGAGCATTCAAACTCGAACCAGCCTTAAATGGCTATTTTTAGGCATCTTTTGGCTCATCGAACTTCATAGGATTAGGGTTTAATAAGTAATAAGCAAAAATAAAGGCTCTCCGATTGCGTTTTGCAGTCGGGGAACCTTTTTTGTTTTTAAAAAATTTAATGTGTAAGCAGTAGCATTGCCACAAAAAGGGCGGCAATAACCCATGAGCTACCCTTGTTTTTTTGAAATCGCCACAAAAAACAGAGATTATTATGTAAGAAATAAGTCCAAATGCAATTCCGTAGGAAATGTTGTATGTAAAGGGCATAACCGCCAGAGTTAAAAAGGCAGGGATTGCGGTGGCTATGTAAATGGCGCCGTAGGAAACTCCTAAAGGATTGGAGCCATCCCCAAAGGGATCGGAAAACATATTGGCATTTACCATTAAAATGTAAACCATAGCAAAAAATGTGGTCATACCCGCAATAAATTCGGTTTTTACACTACTGCCTCTTTCAGCGACCTTAAAAAACGATTCATAGAATAATTCCTTTTTCTTGACTTCAAATCTGCCAAGCCAAGTATATTGAAATTGCAAATAATTTATTATATTCTATAATACCACATTTTTTTAATTTTTCCACCTGTTTTTTGCATTTTTATGATTTTTTAAGTATATTTTGCTATGCCTTTTTAATAATATTTAACTCAACAACCGTTAAAAGACCGTCTTCCACCTTAAACTTAATTTCAAAATCGGAAAATTCAAATCCATAAATGCGGTTATTATCGGAAATATAGTGTGGGCGGGGGTCCTCAGAAAGAAGCTCCAAAAGGGCATTTTGTTTATTTTCAGGTATTATTTTTAAAAGGTCGGGGGGAAATTCAACTTCTAAGGAGTCGTTAAGCTTTTTATCTGCAAATCCTCCTATTGCATCGGGGTGGCTGTCGGTGTAGGCGAGATATGGCTTAATATCGTAAATTGGGGTGCCGTTCATTAAATCCGCCCCTGAAACACGCAAAGCTGTGCCTTGATTTGGCGTTTTTACCTTACCTAACAGTTTAACAGATGAAAGCCCGATTGGATTAGGTCTGAAGGGAGAGCGTGTGGCAAAAACCCCTATTCTTTTATTACCCCCAAGCCTTGGCGGACGAACAGTAGGTGACCAAGTATGGCGCTGAGCCTTAGAAAAATTCCAAATAAGCCAAAGATGGCTAAAATCCTCAATCCCGCGCAGAGCATCATCATTTCGGTACTCAGGCTCAAAAATTATAAGTGCCTCTAAATCCACAAGCCCGCTTTGCCTTGGTATGCCGAATTTTGTTTTAAAATCGGTTTCAATGTGAGCGATTATTTTAAGTTGATTTTTCATTCTGCCGCAAGCTCCACAGTTTGAAATTTATTACCCAGCGCAGGGATTATTTTTTCCATTAAATCGGTTGTTTTTATTTTAAGACTTGAGGTGTTTATTAACGGGTGGCAACCAAAAAATTCACCCTTTAAAACATCGGCATCAATTAAAAGGGTTACCTTGTTTTCGGTATCATTTATAAGCCCCAGAACACTTACCGAGCCGGGGGTTATATTAAGATATTTTTCCATATGCTCTGCCGTGGCAAAGGAAAGGCGCGAGGAACCTATTTGTTGTGACAGATTTTTTGTTTTAAAGGGCTTGTCATCAGGCATCATAAGTAAATAAAATTCGGTTTGCTGACGGTTACACAAAAATAAATTTTTACATATTGTAGCCCCTAAAACCTTGTCTATTTCGACGCAAATTTCCATTGTCATTGCGGGGGCGTGGTCTATGCGGTCGTAGACAATGTTAAGGCTGTCTAAAAAATCATAAGCCGAAATTTCTTTTTCTAATCTGTTTGTAGTATCAATAGGTCTTCCTTTTTCCAAAATCATAATAATCCTCTAATTAATTATAATGTACATCTATGTGCTGACCGTTTTTAAGTGCACGAAGCAGTTCTCTTGATGTTTCATCTGCTTCCCCTGTATCTATAGATTTTTGAAGCCAATAAATTGCATCGCTGCGTTTGCCTTCTATAAGGCAATGACGGGCGTAGTTATCCATACCAAGAGCGTCACCTAACTCGGCGGCTTCCTTAAAATATTGTTTTGCGGTCGAATAGCGTCCGTTTCTTTCGGCTTCAAGACCAAGTATGCGTTTTTCTGCACCAAGAGCGCGTTTCTCTTCGGCTTCTCTAGCTTTTCGTTTCTCTTCTTCCTTACGACGCGCGGCTTCTTCGGGGTCAACACTAAGCCAATAAGCATCGGCAATTGCAACAATGTTACCGCAATTTGGCATTTCGTAGAATTTACCGTTGAATATGGCAAAAATTAGAAAAATAATGCTGTAAACATAGTAAAGAATAGCGCCTACAATCGCCATACCCACTAATGAACTTAATATTGTAGCCATTGAAAATGGAATTTTAAGAACTATAAATGCAAATACAATAAAGGCAACTAAAAGAGCCAAGAAAGCAATTGTAAATACAATTTCATAGGAGTCTGATTCATCAGATTGTTTTTTTATTTCCATTGCAGATTGGCGCAACGCTTTGGCTTTTTCGGCATCGCTTCCCTCAGGGATATCTAGAGGGGTAGTTTTATAGACAAAAGAAACGATTATCGTGATAATTGCCGAAACCAAAAGGGGAATTACAAAAGTGGCAACAATTAAAATAGGCCAATAAAGGTACCATGCCATATCGACAGTGGTGAAGGTGCCCGAAAAAAGAGTCCAAAGTTTTGTAATAGGCTCTAATTTTTCAAAAACAAACATATCTTCGGGGTCGCATAGATTAAAAATTGCTCCGTAAACAAGCAAAAAACTTAAAAGTAAAAATAAAATTCCACTAACGGGTTTTATAATTTTTCTAATAAGCGATTTTTTCTTGCTTTTGGAAACAAACTTTGAGGTGAGTTTTGCCACATCGTTGAAATTTTCTGCAGTAATAGTGGAGGGAAAGTTTTTCATAACACAAAAGCTCCTTATATTTTATAGTTTTATTTCTTTGAAAAGTATATCATTATTATTTGGGTTTGTCAAATTCAGCACAAAAAACATAAAAATCGGTTGCAATTTTAAAAAAATTAATGTATAATGTTATAGAATTATATCCACAAACTTATTTGTATTTGGATCAAACGCCACGCGTTAAATAAGTCGCCTTAAGTTTGCAATTTAAGTGGACGCGGGGTAGAGGTCAAGCTATATTCGTAAACTTATTCGTATTTGGATCAAACGCCACGCGTTTGGAGTTGGTTAAACGGCTGCGTGCTCAAAAGAGTATGAGGAAAGTCCGGGCTTCATAGGGCAGGATAGCGGCTAACCGCCGCCGAGGGCGACCTTAGGACAAGTGCAACAGAAATATACCGCCGCTTTTTAGCGGTAAGGGTGGAAAGGTGGGGTAAGAGCCCACCGGTCATTCGGGAGACCGTTTGTCCCTGTAAACTCTATCCGAAGCAACACCGACTGAAGCAATGCATCTGCCCGATGGGCTTCGAAAGGTGGCTGGAGCGTGGGAGCAATCCCCCGCCTAGATAGATAGCCGTTCACGACAGAACCCGGCTTACAGACCAACTCCAAGCTGTTTTTTATCAATAAAGTAGTTTTGCACAAAACAAGCCTTAATAAATGCACAAAACTGTCTATTGAAATATACCTATACTAATGATATAATTAGTATAGGTATATTATTAACTCGGCAAATATTTTTACAAGGTAGGACTTTTTATGTCTTTATTCAACCGAATGTCCCTTGACCAAGCCTTTGAACTATTGCTAAACAGAAAAATCATAGCCCGCGAGTTCAAGCAAGCAAATCGAAAAATTAATAAACTTAAAAATAACGACTGGCGGCTTTGGTTTGGCAGATTTTTGCTTTGTATTCGCTCAGATGCCGAAAATTATCGTTTTACTGAGGCGTACATATGCCTTGCAGAAGCCGAAGCTTTGCTTAAAGAAGCAAATAATCCCAACGAAAATGAAAAATTTTATTCACTTATTAACAACGAATCTTTATTTTTGGTATTTAAATTTTATTACGAAACAGCAGGACTTACCTCCCTTGCTTTATACCTCGCCCGCGCATATCAAAATGGCTGGGGGGTTAAAAGGGATTTAGAAAAAGCGCATAAATTCGCCCAAAAAGCCGTAACAATGAACGAGTATGAACCTATTTATGAAAATTCAGTAGAGGTTTTAAATTCTATTTTATCGGAAATCTCATTTTTAAAGGAAGAAAATCTGTCATAATTTGGAGCATTATCATATAGTATAATTTATGATATAATTAACCCAAGGTGTTTTTGTTTTATAAGCAAACACCTTGGGTATTATTTTTTAAAAAAGTGAGGTGAAATTTTGAAAAAGGTATTATCCTTTATGGTGATATTTGCAGTTGTTTTTACCTTGTTGGCAGTTCCCTTAACAGCATCTGCAGTTGATACATCTTCAAAGGCGGGTACCGTATCAATTAAGAACGGAAGCTTAAATGTACGCAAAAGCGCATCTACCAAGGCGGAAGTTATTTACAGTCTAAAAAAAGATACATTCATCACCCTTATATCCAAATCGGGCGATTGGTGGAAGGTGGAATATTCCAACGGCAAATACGGGTTTTGCCATTCGGACTATATTAAAGCTGTAAGCTCTACCACAAAAACGGTTAAGCTTACATCAGGTACATTGAATGTGAGAAGCGGCGCAGGTACATCCTATTCGCGAATAGGAAGCCTTGCAAACGGCAAGGTGGTTATTGAGCTTTCTTCATCAAACGGGTGGAGCAAAATCCTTTTTAACGGTACAAAAACAGGATATGTAAGTTCAAAATATCTTACCGATAATAAGACTGTTTCATACCCTAAAATCGCGCTTAAAGTGCCTAGCTTTAAGCAGTATGACAGTCGATGGGCAAAAACTAAAATCGGCTCATCGGGAAAAACAATTGAGCAGATTGGTTGCGCAACCACCGCCATAGCTATGATAGAATCTTTTAGAAAAGGCACTACCATTTACCCCGACGCTATGTCCAAAAAGCTAAGCTATACATCCTCCGGCAATGTTTATTGGCCAAGTGATTACACGGTTGTAACAACAAATACCAACTATCTAAGCAAGATTTATGATCAGCTAAAAAAAGGCAAAGCAGTGCTTTTGGGAGCGAAAAATAAGGCGGGAAGTCAGCATTGGGTGGTCATTACAGGATACAGCGGTTCAGATTCTCTTTCTATCGGGAATTTTACCGTTAATGACCCCGGCTCATCTACCCGAACAACACTAAAAGCCTTTTTATCCTTATATCCCAATTTTTATAAGTATTTTTATTACTCTGACTAGAAGGCAAACGCGTCAATATAGTTAGCGGTAAATTGGGGGTTAACGATGTGATTATATTAAACAGATGTAGGGGCAAGCGTCCGCGATTGCCCCTACAAGTTTGAAAGGCGTTTCGCCTTTCAAACTACAATTTATAGAGCAACTTAAAATATAAAATCTTAAAAGGGGCTGTCTCATTAACAAAAAATGAGGCAGCCTCTTTTTTACATTTCAATATCAACATAAAGGGGGAAATGGTCGGAAAGGGGGAAATAATATTCGGGATAATATCGGTCAAAACGCTTTACCGCACCATCGGGAATATCCTTAAAAAGAAGCTGGTCAATAGCGTCATTAAAGGTGCCTTTATTTTCAAATCTGTCATAATTTTGGGAATGGCAGGTGTGATAACCGCTGGTTTCATCCTTATAATCTGTGGCAAGATGGTAGGAGTGTATGTAGCCTCTTTTCAGAGTAGATTGCACCGTATCGGAGTCGTATTTGGCGTTAAAATCACCCATAATAACGGCAGGGCAATTATATTTTTCCTTAAACTGTTCAATCTTATCCATAAAAATACTAAGCTGATAAACTCTTGCCGCCTCAGAGCCTTTTTGTTGTGACTCGGTCATATACCAAAGGTGGGTGGTGCCAAAAACCAAAATTTTGCCGTTTTCTTTAATCCTAAAAACACCTATGCAGTAGGATTTTGTTTTAAGGTTATTAAAGCTACCCTCAAAATCGGGAATTTCTTCGGAATAAATATCATAAGCAGACTCAACAAGCTCAAATTTATCGGTGCGGTAGATAATGGGTGTATCCCTGCCCCAAAGAAGGGCGTAAGGAATGTCGGTTTGCTCTAAAAGCTCGGTCATAACGCAGTTCGGAAGCATTGCCGCCGCTTCCTGCAAGCCTATAATATCAGGCTTAAGCTCGGAGTAAACCTTTGCAAAGCCCTTTGCGCGATGCTCGGGAGAACAATCCTCTCCGCGCTCTGCCCAAGCTGAGGAATTGCTGTTCGTCCACCAAATATTGTTGCTTAAAAGTCTTAAATTCGCCATAAAACCATTCCTTTTTGTAAGTTTGCATTTATTATAACATATATGATATTTACATTCAATAAGTAATTGAATTTTTTTGTAGACAATCGGTTTTAAATATTGTATAATCAAAAAAGGAAAAAATTCAGCAAGGAGTATGTTGCTATGAATAAAGAATATCTTAAAAATCCACCTAAAAAATATCGTCCCGCGCCATTTTGGTCGTGGAATGAAAAGCTTAATCCCGAAGAGACAAAAATTCAGGTTGAGCTTATGGAAAAGGCAGGTCTTGGCGGCTTTTTTATGCACGCAAGAGGCGGTCTTCAAACCAACTATCTGAAGGAGGACTGGTTTGATAACATCAAGGCGGCAAGTGACAAAGCAAACGAAACAGGTATGCTTGCTTGGGGTTACGACGAAAACGGTTGGCCCAGCGGCTTTGGTTGTGGCGCCGTAAACGGTCTTGGTGTGGAATATCAGCAAAAATATCTCCGCTGTGAGGAAGCAGATGCCCCCAAAACCACCGAAAGAACCATAACAAATATTGAAATTCAAGGTAAAAATCTTCATTTTTACTATGATGTTAATCCCTTTTATGTTGATGTAATGAACAAAAAGGTTATTGCCGAATTTTTAAATAGCACCCACGAAAAATACATAGATGCCTTAGGCGAAAAGCTTGGTGGAATGGTAGGATTTTTCACCGACGAGCCTCAGGTTTCCCGCAACGGCTACCCTTGGTCATTCATTCTTGAGGATGAATACAAAAGGGCATATGGCGAGAGCTTAATTGAAAATCTACCCGCCCTGTTTACCGAAATTGAAGGCTATACCGTAGTTCGTTATCGCTATTGGAAGCTGGTGCGCGACCTTTTCGCCGCCGCATTTAATGAGCAAATTTACGCTTGGTGCAAGGAGCATAACCAACTCTACACAGGTCATATGACCTTTGAGGAGGATTTTTGGGGACATATGCAGTGTAGCGGAAGCGCTATGCCCAACTACGAATTTATGGATATTCCCGGTATGGACCATCTTGGCAGAATGTTAGCCGAAATAACCACCATAATGCAGTTAACCTCGGTAGCAAATCAGCTTGGCAAAAAGCAAATCCTTTCCGAGACCTTTGCTCTTTGCGGTTGGAATGTGAGCTTTGAGGAGCTTCGCTGGATTTACGAATCCCAAATGGTGCGTGGCGTAAACTATCTTTGTCAGCATTTGGAGGGTTATAGTCTGCGCGGTATCAGAAAACGCGACTACCCCGCCTCGCTCTACCGCCATCAGCCTTGGTGGAAGGATTACAAAAGCTTTAACGATATGGTTAGCCGTATTGGTATGCTTATTGCCGAAGGCGATGTAGATTACAATGTTTTACTGCTTCATAGTGTGGAAAGCGGATGGCTCCAATATAATGATAATGACCCCGAGTCACAGGATAAAACCAACCGAAACTGCAACATTCTTAAATCGGTTATGGAGAGTTTGGAGCGCGCCCAAATTCATTACCATTTTGGTGATAACAAGATTATTGAGCGTCACGGCAGTGTGGAAAACGGCATATTTAAAATTGGTACACAAAACTATAGGGTGGTTATTGTACCCCCTGCAGAGTGTTTTGGTAAAGCTACCTTTGATGCTTTAAAGGAGTTTAAAAATCAAGGCGGCGCAGTTGTATTCACCGAAAAAATGCCAACCTTCATTGATGGTGAGCCCACCGATGCTTGGAAAAATGCTTTTGGTGACTGCCCATTGGTTAACCGTGAGGATTTACCAAACTATATCCCCGAATGCTGTAAAAAAATTAATTTAGATTTTGAAGGCAAGGATAAAAATACCGTTCTTTCCCTTGTTCGCCGTTTTGAGGATGACAAAATGACAATGCACTATCTTGTTAATCCCAACAACGAAAAAATCCACTTCAAAGCCACAGTAAAGGGTAAAAGCGGATGCATTTTCAATGCCGCAACGGGTGAAACGGCTCCCCTTTGCTTTGAAAACAAGGGCGATGAAATTGTTATTACCGAAAGTCTTGAAAAGCGCGGTTCAATTGTGATTTTTGTATATGATGAGCCATCAGAGCAGTCTGCCGTGAAGGAAGACGACTCCCTTACTCCTATTAGCTTAAAGGGTGAGTGGGAAATTGCCTTAGCCGACGATAACGCCCTTACTTTGGATTATTGCGACCTTTATGTAAACGGCAAGCAGACACACAAAAACCTTCCCGTAAGCGATGTTCAGGAAATTCTTTGCAGCTACCGCAAAAAGGTTGACGCTGAGGTTGTATTTAATTTTGAGGTAAAGGAAAAAACCTTTGTTAATTGCAAGCTTGTGGTAGAAACTCCCGAAATTTTTGATATTTTTGTAAACGGAAAATTGGTGGATAAAACCGATCTTGGCTTTTTACACGATCCCGCCTTCCGCCTGATTGACATTAAGGATTATGTGGAATTGGGGAACAATGAAATTAAACTTTCCTGCCCGTTTGTTCAAAGCGAGGAAGTTTATAAGAATATGGATAACGCCCTTATTTTTGAGTCGGAGAAAAACAAACTGACTTATGATATTGAGATTGAGGCAGTTTATGTTGTGGGCGATTTCGCCGTTAAAACCGATAAGGAATTTGAGCATATTGACCGTCGCGCACTTAGAGTAGATGGCGGATTTTACATAACATCTGCCCCCAAAACCCTTACCGACGGAAATATTGCCGAGCAGGGTTATCCATTCTTTGCAGGCAGTATGACATTTAAAAAGAAAATCAATTTAACGGCTGATGAAATTAAAAATCGTTCCATTTGTTTTAAAGACCTTTGCTCCACCGTTACCGAGGTTAAGGTAAACGGAAAATCAGCAGGTAAAATTATGTGGCAGCCCTATTCGGTTGATGTAAGCGACCTTTTGGTGGTTGGTGAAAACCAAATTGAGATAACCGTAACGGGTAATCTTAGAAATTTGCTTGGTCCCTTCCATCTTAATGAGGGTGAAAGCTACTGGGTTGCACCCCCACAGTTCATACACAATTCACCCCTTTGGGTTGGCGGAGAAAATAAAGACTGGGTAGATTCATACTGCTTTGTAGAATTCGGCATTTTTTGAAACGTGTGACGTTTCATCCATACACGCGAAAATATAAATTCATAAAACGGGAGGTTAATAATCCCGCGGGCGTGGTTTGTGGTATTCGATAAATTAAATTTCATCTTTACCCCCCATTTAACGGTATAATTTGTATGGCGCAAAGGAGGAAAATTTATGTCCAAATCGGTTTTAATAACGGGCGGCTCCCGAGGAATTGGTGCGGCTACTGCCATTCACTTCGCTCGAATGGGCTACAAGGTTGCCATTACCTACAATAAATCGGTTTATGCCGCAAAGGCAATGAAGGAAACCTTTGCCTTAAACGGAGCCGAGTTTATTGCTATTCCCTGTGATGTAACCATTCCCCTTCAGGTGGAGTCGGCTGTAAAGCAAACGGTTAGCGCCTTTGGAAGCCTTGATGTTATGGTGAATAATGCGGGAATTGCTATGCAAAAGCTAATTACCGATACATCTGATGAGGATTGGCAGAATATTTTAAATACCAATCTGAGCAGCGTTTTCTACGGTTGCCGCGCCGCATCAAAGGTAATGCTACCAAAACAATCAGGAAGCATTGTAAATATTTCCTCTATTTGGGGAAGGGTTGGAGCCTCTATGGAGGTTGCGTATTCGGCTACCAAGGCGGGGATTATAGGTCTTACCAAGGCGCTCGCCAAGGAGCTGGGGCCCAGCAACATTCGGGTTAACTGTGTTGCCCCAGGTGTTATTGATACCGAAATGAACCAAAATTTATCCGCACAGGACCTAACCGCCCTTGCCAACGATACTCCTCTTTGCAGAATTGGTACCCCTGATGAGGTGGCAAAATCGGTTTATTTTCTGGCAAACGATGCCGATTTTGTAACAGGTCAAATTCTCTCTACCGACGGCGGTATTATTTAATTAAAAATCAAAGATTAAAAACTCCTTTGTTGATTTTATAGCATTTTTGCCATTTGTTAACAAAGGAGTTTTTATATTCTCTTATGCTTTCTATTATAAGCCTAAAAGCTCTTTTTTCTTAGCATCAAATTCTTCTTGACTGATTACACCAATATCAAGAAGCTCTTTGAATTTTTTTATGTTTAAGATTAAAGCGGCTGATGGCACAAACAATCTTACGGGCAAAAAGATAGCAGAAATTAGAAAAACCAAAAAGTTATCACAAAGAAAACTAGCCACCAAAATGCAATTACTTGGTTTTGATGTCGACCATTATTTCATTCGTCGAGTGGAAAACGGAGAAAGATTTGTAACTGACATTGATTTAGTGATTTTTTCACGGGCTTTAGAAGTCCCACTTGAAATATTGTTATCCAATATAAATGATAAGCTATAATAACAGAATATCCATAAATACAAAAGCCGTAGCAGAAGCGTCACTTTATAGTTCTATTACGGTTAATTTCATTTATTTTATAACAGGTTTAACTTTTAACATTTAAAATGTAACATTTTTTTATATCCAACATATTATATTTATTGTTAAACCCTACAAAGTGTTTTTTTAATGGAAATTTTTTGAAACAAAAATATTGCAATAATGCGTTTTTTGGTATATAATGTATACTTGTGATAATGTTTTTAAAATTAAGTCACCTACAGAAAGGTTTTTGCAGATGATTTGTGATACTATTTTGGACGCAATGGGGAATACTCCCATTATAAGGCTTCACCGTATGGTGGATGAAAACTCCGCCGAAATTCTTGTTAAATTTGAAGGACTGAATGTGGGTGGCTCCATTAAAACCCGCACTGCCTTTAATATGATTAAGGATGCTGAGGAAAAGGGACTTTTAACTCCTGACACCGTTATTGTTGAGCCTACCAGCGGTAATCAAGGCATTGGTCTTGCTTTGGTTGGTGCCGTAAGAGGCTATAAAACCAAAATAATTATGCCCGACTCTGTAAGTGAGGAACGCCGCAAGCTGGTTGAGCATTATGGTGCTGAGGTTATTTTGGTGCACGATGCAGGTAACATTGGTCTTTGCATTGAACAGTGTGTTGAGCTCGCCCTTAAAATGAAGGCGGAGGATAAAAATGTCTTTGTTCCACAGCAGTTTGAAAATCCCGCTAATCTCGAAATTCAGCGCAGTCAAACAGCAATGGAAATTATAAATCAGGTGAACGGCCCTATTGATGGCTTTTGCTCAGGCATTGGCACAGGCGGTACCATCACGGGTATTGGAGAGGTCTTAAAGGCACATAATCCTGATATGACCATTTGGGCAGTTGAACCTGAAAATGCCGCTATTCTTTCGGGCGGTTCCATTGGTACTCACATTCAAATGGGCATTGGTGACGGTGTTATTCCCGCCATTTTAAATCAACAGATTTATGACGACCTTTGCATTGTAAATGATGATGAAGCAATACAGGCTTCAAAGGATTTAGCTGCCAAGGAAGGCATTATGTGTGGTATCAGCAGTGGTACAAATGTCGCTGCCGCAATAAAGCTTGCCAAA
The DNA here is from genome assembly GCA_015065925.1 of Oscillospiraceae bacterium. Taxonomy (GTDB): domain Bacteria; phylum Bacillota; class Clostridia; order Oscillospirales; family Acutalibacteraceae; genus UMGS1279. The sequence goes on along the minus strand of SVPL01000006.1, from coordinate 2,599 downwards.
AAATTGGGTAAGGGTAAAAGGGTTGTAACCGTTCTGCCCGATACTGCAGAAAGATATTTTTCTACCCCCTTATTTGAATAGTTTTCAAAAAGGGTTTAAAAAATATATAAAGTATTTTAATATAAAGGGGTCTTAAAATTATGGAAACAAAAGAACGCAGAGTTGGTACTGTATCCCGCGGTATTCGTTGTCCCATTATCCGTGAGGGTGACAATCTTGCCGAGATGGTAACAAACAGTGTACTTGAAGCCGCTGAATACGAGGGCTTTGAGCTTCGCGACAAGGATGTTATTTCCCTTACAGAATCAATTGTGGCTCGCGCACAGGGTAACTACGCCAGCGTTGACGCAATTGCCAAGGATGTTAAAGCAAAGCTTGGCGGTGAAACAATAGGTGTTATTTTCCCCATTCTTTCCCGTAACCGTTTTGCAATTTGCCTTAAGGGTATTGCAAAGGGCGCTAAAAAAATTGTTCTTATGCTCAGCTATCCCTCTGACGAGGTTGGTAACTCTCTTGCCACCTACGACCTTATTGACGAGGCAGGCATTAACCCCTATTCCGATGTTCTTTCACTTGATAGATACCGCGAGGTTTTCGGTGTACAGAAGCTAGAGTTCACAGGTGTGGACTATGTTGAATATTACGGCAATCTTATTAAGGAAATGGGCTGTGAGGTTGAAATAATCTTCGCTAATCAGGCAAAGGCGATTTTGGATTACACCGACTGTGTTTTAACCTGTGATATTCACACCCGCGCACGCACCAAGCGTTTGCTTAAAGCCGCAGGCGCAAAGGTTGTATGTGGTCTTGACGATATTTTAAACGCCCCCGTTGACGGTAGCGGTTGTAATGAAAAATACGGTCTTTTAGGTTCTAATAAATCCACCGAAGATATGATTAAGCTCTTCCCCCGCGAGTGTCAGGATTTAGTTTTAGATATTCAAGAAAGAATTTTAAAAGCAACAGGCAAGCATGTTGAAGTTATGGTTTACGGCGACGGCGCGTTCAAGGATCCTAAAGGTAAGATTTGGGAGCTTGCAGACCCCGTTGTTTCCCCCGCATTCACCTCAGGTCTTGTTGGCACACCCAACGAATTAAAGCTTAAATACCTTGCCGATAATGATTTTAAAGACCTTTCAGGCGAGGAGCTTAAAAAGGCCATTTCCGATAGCATCCGCGCTAAAGACGGTAGCAGTCTTGTTGGTAATATGGCGGCTCAGGGTACTACACCCCGTCAGCTTACCGACCTTATCGGTTCCCTTTGTGACCTTACCTCAGGCTCGGGTGACAAGGGTACTCCCGTTGTTTTAATTCAAGGCTATTTTGATAACTATACCAATTAGAAACGCGTGGCGTTTCATCCAATTACGGGATGATTTAATCATCACCATAACCCCATTTTGCATCCACATCAATTGTGTTTTTAATGTGAATTTCAATAGGAGGAATGAAATATGCAGGAAAATTTAAGGCCCGAAACAATGGAACGCATAACCAATATCGACCTTGCAAACGCCTTTATTGAGGAGCAGGTTGAAGCAGTTCGCGCTCAGGTTGGCAACAAAAAGGTACTTCTCGCCCTTTCCGGCGGTGTAGATTCCTCGGTAGTTGCCGCGTTACTTATAAAAGCTATTGGCAAACAGTTAATTTCGGTTCATGTAAACCACGGTCTTATGCGCAAGGACGAAAGCGAAAATGTTATAAAGCTTTTTAAAGACGAACTTGACGCAAACCTTATTTATGTAGACGCTACCGACAGATTTTTAAACCTCTTGGCAGGCGTATCCGACCCCGAACAAAAAAGAAAAATCATAGGCAAAGAATTTATTGAGGTTTTTGCCGACGAAGCAAGAAAATTAGAGGGTGTCGAGTTTTTGGCTCAAGGTACCATCTACCCTGATATTTTGGAAAGCGTTAAGCAGGCAGAGGGCAAAAAGGCTGTTAAATCCCACCACAATGTTGGCGGTCTTCCCGAGGATTTGAAGTTTGAGCTTGTTGAACCCCTTAAATTCCTTTATAAGGATGAGGTTCGCGTTGTTGGTGAGGCTTTAGGGCTTCCCCACGCAATGGTTTACCGTCAACCCTTCCCCGGCCCCGGACTTGGAGTTCGTTGCCTTGGCGCAATCACAAGAGATAGACTAGAGGCACTCCGCGAGGCAGACGCCATTCTCCGCGAGGAGTTTGATAATTGCGGTCTTGCCGAAAAGGTTTGGCAGTATTTCATAGCCGTTCCCGATATTAAAAGCGTAGGCGTTAAGGAGGAAAGCCGTTACGAGGGTTGGCCCGCAATCATCCGCGCAGTTAATACTAAAGACGCTATGACCGCCACTATTGAGGAAATCCCCTATGAAATCCTCCACAAAATCACCCACCGCATCACCCACGAGGTAAACGGCATCAACCGCGTCCTCCTCGACCTCACCCCCAAACCAATCGGAACTATCGAGTGGGAATAATACCAAAAACGCTGAAAACCCGCATAAACACTGGGTTTTTGAGGTTTGAAAAAGCCTCGTGACAACGTTTTGACAACAATTTCAGATTATTCATAAATAAAGAGCTAACAGATTTTTGTTACAAAGTCTGTTAGCTCTTTTTT
>SVPL01000069.1 GCA_015065925.1 Oscillospiraceae bacterium | reverse complement strand
CATTTTTATCTGTTGCTGTAAACAAAAAGTATTTTGTTGCATAATTAGGTAAACAAGGAAAGTAAAAAGCGGGGGCGTATGTAAATTGGGAGGAGTTCATATTCCAAAAAGGGTTACCGTTTACGCCGCCTGGACGGACTGTAAGAGTGTTATATTCCTTTAAAGCGCGAGTTGCAAAATCTGACATAAGAATCACCTTTTTTAAATTAATTTTTAAACTAATCTTCTTTATTGGTTTTAATTTTATTTTTATATTCTTTAGGAGATATACCTATAATATTTTTAAAAACGGTGGAAAAATATAAAGGGTCTGAAAATCCCGATAGATATGCGATGTTTTTAACAGATTCAATTCCGTGACTGAAAAGTGAAATTGCATATTTAATTCTTAAATCTTTTAAATATTCGGAGTAGGTTACTCCCATATTGGTTTTAAAAAGATGTGATAGATATTTAGAGTTATAATTAAGTTTTTCAGAAATAGTTGTAAGTGAAAGGGTGGAGTCGGAAAAATTTTCCTCTGAAATTCTAATCATTTTATCAATAATACTGTTTTGTGTATTTGATTTTCCTGAAAGGCGAGAAAACGCATACAAAAGCATACTTTCAACGGCAATGTCAATTGTGTCTTCGGTGGCACGCGAAAGGCTTTCGGACCAAATGGGAATAATTCCATCAAAATCCGAGAAAAATCTGTTGTTGGCGGTTATGCCAAATCGTTTAAAGAGCATTTCGGCTCGTACACCGCTAAAACTTATATAAATATATTTGGTTTCAGAGGAGGGGAGAGCAGAGAAAAATTCACCTTCAAATCCAAAAAACAGATTTCCAATTGTATAGTTTTGCTCTTTGTTATTAAATGAAAACTTTCCCTTACCGGCGGTAACCAAAATAATAATATTTTGGCTTAGAACATTGCCGTTTCGCATAGTGGTTTCATTAGTTTCCAAAACAAAATTAGAAATTAAAAGGGGTTCTACAAAGGTGTATTTTGTGAATTTACAAATGTTGCTTTTTTTCACTATATCGCCTCCAAGTATCACATTATCTTATATTATATTCCCTTTTGGGTGAAAATCAAGTCGTTTCAAACTTTTTTAAATAAACATATGGAAAATTTCCATTGTTTTTTAAAAGTATGCTTGCTAGACTTAAAATGTGATGTTTCATATAGGTGTTGATAGTTTATTATGTACTATGGATTAATTTTAATTTCAGTAGTTATTTTTTCTAGTTGTTTTGCTTTTAATGATATATATCGTAAAGCTAAAGGTAGCAGTTTAAAAGCAAGTTTACAGTTTTCTTTGCTTAGTGCAATACCGGGTTTTTTGATTCTGCTTGCAATTAATGGCTTTAAGATTGATTTTACCCCATTTACGCTTATTATGGCTATGATAGCCACCTTAAATTCATTTGCATTTACTTTTTGTAGTTTTAAAGCCTTAAACTCAATAAACCTTTCGCTTTATTCACTTTTTTCTATGCTTGGCGGAATGTTGCTTCCCTTTTTGCAAGGAATAATATTTTATGGCGAAGCATTTACGGTTGCAAAAATTGTTTGTACCGTTTTAATAATTTTGGCATTGCTTTTTACAATAGAAAAGGATAATTCCAAAAGAAAAGGCGGTTTTATTTATTACATAGGCATATTTACGTTTAACGGTATGTCGGGAGTTTTATCCAAAATATTCACTTCGGCACCATTTGAAAAGGCGACTGCTGCCGATTATTCCATATTAAGCACAATTTGCACAATTGTTATATCGGCGTTACTGCTTTTAATATTTTTCCGCAAACAAAAACTTCCCCGTTTTACACCATTAAGCCTTTTTGCCTGTGTAGGAAACGGAATTTTAAATCGTTTGGCAAACTTTTGGTTGGTAATCGCTTTGGCTCACGTAGATGCCTCAGTGCAGTATCCAATGGTAACAGGCGGCGTTATGATAGTATCTACCATAATTTGCCTTTTTGGTGAAAACAAACCCTCTGCAAAAGAAATTTTTTCTGTAGTGTTGGCATTTATAGGTATGATTGTGTTATTTGCAGTACCTATTTAAAGAGGTTGGAATATGAAGAAAATTAAAATCGGAGTTTTTGGAGCAGGTAGAGGAATTGATATTGCCAAAAACTTTATGATGCTGGATTGCGATATAGTCGCAGTTTGCGATTTTAATGCCCAAAGGCTTGAAGGGTCTAAAAAATATATAGGCAATAACGTTGCCTTTTATAGCGATTTTTATGAGTTTATAAATCATAATATGGATGCCGTAATTATTGCTAATTATTTTCACGAACACGCACCCTACGTAATAAAGTGCTTTGAAAAAGGCATACACGTTTTTTGTGAATGTATTTCTAATGGTACTATGGCAGAGGGTGTTGAGCTTATTCGTGCTTTTGAAAAAAGTAATTCAATATTCTTTATGGCGGAAAATTATCCTCAAATGATTTTTAATCGCGAAATGCAAAGGGTTGTAAATAACGGCTCGCTTGGTGAAGTTTTGTACGCCGAAGGTGAGTATAATCACCCTGTAGACCCATACGATGCCGATTTTAACAAAATATATAACTATTTTCCACTTCATTGGCGTAATTTTTTGCCGTCTAGTTATTATATAACACATTCTTTAGGACCTTTAATTAAAGCAACCGGAGCAATTCCTAAAAGGGTAAGCTGTTATAACGTTTTTTCACCCGAAGACCGAAAAAGTCCTACGGCAGATTATAATGGCGATGCAGTTTCGGTTATAACAACGCAAAACCATGATGGTTCGGTATTCAAATTCACGGGTTGTGCACGTTTTGGTGGAGTGCATAACGCCTACCGAATTTGCGGAACTAAAGGCTCGGTTGAAAATTTGCGAGGTATGGGAAATAAAATAATGCTTCGCTATAATGAGTGGGAAAAGCCAAAGTTTGCCGATGGAATTACACTTTATGACCCTAAATGGAACGATGCCGATGAGGCGCTAATCGAAAATAGCGGTCATAATGGAGCAGACTATATTACAGCCCGTATGTTTTTGGAGTCTGTTTCTAAAAAATGTCAGCCCGAACCTCCCTTTGACCTATATTCCGCGGTAACAATGTCGTCGGTTGGCATTTTGGCTCACCGATCAATGTTGGAGGGCGGAGTGCCTTATGATATACCCGATTTCAAAAACGAGCAGATGAGAAAACAGTACGAAGATGACAGGCTCACCCCATTTTATGGCACAGATGGAAGCACCCCAACCATTTCTTGTTGTTCAAATGGTGATTATAAGCCAAATGGGGAACAAATTAAAATGTATAAGGAACTTTTAAAGGATTAAACACAAAAACCGTATATAATCGGTAATAATGTAAGTTTTGTAATTCTACAAAATCATACATTTTTATATAAAAACAAAATTTTTAAAGGAGATGTTTTTATGAGAAAGTTTTTATCAATTTTGCTATGCTTGTGTTTGATAGCTTCAAGTTTTGTGATAGCACCATACGCAAGTGCAGCGGCAGATGAAGATTATTATGATTCATCTTTAAACTATGCCACCTATCTTCCAAACACTACCTTGGGTGATGCAACGGACGGACCCGCTCCCACAACGGATACCGCCGAATCCCATACAGAAGGTGGCTCATCAGTCCATTTTACTGCTATGCACGGCAGAGTTGCCGCAATTAAACTTAGCGACGTAGAAGTTGGTAAAACCTATAAATTTATCGTTTGGGTTAAGGGTACACCTACCCATAATCGAAACCCCGAAACATATGACGTTTTTTCCGGTATTTATGCAAAGGGCGCTTCTATTGATGCTAATGGTACTGTTAGCAATCCCATAAGTAGTGTTGCTACCGTTAGCTACATAGCAGATACAGATTGGCACAAAATCAGCATAGTTTTCACAGCCGATTCAACCGATTTATATTTTGCAATGCGTGTATGGTGTGGCTATGACATATGGTTAGATGACGCTGCATTAGAAGATGGATATTATGAATCTGCAACTAATTATCAGTGTTACGTTGCAAATAACACCTTGGGTGGTACTGCAAGTGGACCTGCTCCTACAGTGGATACTACCGAAGCACATACACCGGTTGATTCATCAATCAAGTTTAAAGAGATGCACGGTAAAGTTGCCGCAGTTAAGCTTAATAACGTAGAAATTGGTAAATCTTATAAGTTTAGCCTTTGGTTTAAAGGCACAGCCGACGCTACCATTCGTCCCTCTTCACCTTCTTATGATATTATGTCTCCCGGTATTTATTCTGCAGGTACTGTTGTAGGTGCTAATGGTGCTCTTAGCAATGCAATTAGTAGCGTTGCTGATATTAGCCAAATAAAAGATAACGATTGGCGCAAAATCACCATAACCTTTACCGCAACTTCAGATGATTTATATTTTGCAACACGCATTTGGTGCGGTTTTTATCTCTGGTTGGATGATATTACTTTAACAGAGGTTGACATATATTATGAAACTGCAACTAACTATCAGTGCTACGTTCCAAATAATACTTTGGGTGGTACTGCAGGGGGATCTGCTCCCACAGCGGATACTACCGAAGCACATACCTCAGGTGATTCATCAATTAAATTTACATATATGCACGGTAAAGTTGCCGCATTTAAGCTTAATAACGTAGAAGTTGGTAAAAACTATAAACTTAGTCTTTGGTTTAAAGGTACGGCTGATGCTTCTATTCGTCCCTCTTCACCTTCTTATGACGTTTTAACATCCGGCATCTATTCTGCAGGTACTGTTGTAGGTGCTAACGGTGCTCTTAGCAATGCAATTAGTAGCGTTGCTGATATTAGCCAAATAAAAGATAACGATTGGCACAAAATCACCATAAACTTTACAGCACCTTCGGCTGATTTATATTTTGCAACACGTATTTGGTGCGGTTATAATTTATGGTTGGATGATATAACCTTAACACAAATCGAAAAAGAATACGATTACAAGGTTTATGATTATGAAAATGGATTCTTTAACGCGTCCTTCCCAAGTTCAAGCATTGTAAGTAACGCTAGTGCGAATATTGTTTCTGAGGAAACTGAAAATCCCATTTCGGGCAATTCTTCCTACAAATATCTTTGGGGTGCTACCGGTGTGCAATGGGCGTTTTTAACCCCCAAAACTGCTGAAAATCAACTTATTAAGGGTGCTTCTTATCGTGTATCCGGTAAATATTCAGTTCATCAAGTTAATTCCGCTGTTATATCATTAACTTTCGGCGCTGCTGAAGCCCTTTACAAAACACATTTGGCAGACTATTCAACCGCTAAGGTTTCGCTTTATGAAAATACCTATACCTCCGGTCAGGTTTATACCTTTAGCGGAAAAATAACCACTGTTGATGCAGGTTATCCTGCAATGCACACCTACACCAATGGTGATTACACAACCGACTATATATTGTTTGACGATATTGTTTACTCTCAAATTATAGATTCTGTTTTAGCCTCTTCCGCTGATTCTGCAATGGGTTCTGCAACTGTAGTAAATAAAGCAGGTTACGAAGATTTTGCTAAAAATGAAACCGCAGTATTTACTGCAACCGCCAATAAGGGACATTATTTTGTTGGTTGGTATAACAAAAATGGTGAGCTTATTTCTAATTCACAAAATTACGAAACAGTAGTTAATACAGATATTGAGTTAATTGCAAAATTTGCAGAGTTTGAGAATTTTGTTGAAATTTCATTTAATACCAATGGCGGTAGCGAAATTCCTTCTATAAGTGACGGTGCAGGTGCAAAAATCTCTATGCCAACTAATCCTACCAAAGAGGGATTTGTATTTGCAGGTTGGTATACTGATGCTGACTTAACAAATCGTTTTACTGAGGCAACTTTCCCTGCCGAGAATATTACACTTTATGCAAAATGGATTATTGGTTCTTATCAAGATTTTGAGAATTATAAAGGCACTCCCACAGGTGCATTTACTGTTATGACAGATGGCGAAAACGCTTATGCAGGTGATGGATACGTTAAATATTCCTCTACTGCTGCTAATGGCGATAGCCGTGTTATGATTTCTCAAAACTCCAATGAAGCCGTTAAATCTTTCGCATCTCCCGGAGAACAATTAACAGTTTCCTTTAAATATAAACTTGTTTCAGGTTCGGCAAACTTCCATATGAATTCTACTACTCAGACTACAAACTGTTGGGCAGTTAAGTTATCACCCAACAATTCAAGCGTTTATTTAAATTCTTATAAGTATAAGAAGGTTGAAATTAATAAGGTTTCAGACGAGTGGCAGGAGTTAACAACAACCTTCACCTTGAATGATGAAACCTATATGGCTGAATATGGTGCAACTTTAGACGATTTCCTTTATTCATTTATGTTCTTTGCTTCTACAGAAGCTTCAGAATTCTACATTGATGACGTTATGATTTATAAAACTGTAAACATTCCCGTTAATTATTCTACCGAAGCAATTCGTTTAGAGTCTACAAACAAAAACAAACCTTTAAGTGCTGTTATGTTTGGTGATTCGGTAAGCTTCAAAGCCTTAATGGATTCTGGTGTTACCGCTACAATCACTTATGGCGATAAAGTTCTTACCCCTGAAAACGGAATTTACACAATCGACAGAGTAAACTCAACTGATGAATTAAATGTTGTTGCTAGTGGTGTCAGTGCCGCCCAAAACCATGCACCGGGCGTTGGACTTGGTGGTGAAGACCTTACCAAATATGATTCTAACGTTTATATGAATAAAGTTTGGGAAGGCGATACCGTTTATCACGAGGCAGTAATGTTTGTTAACTCTTCAGATGGTACTGTTCAAACAACCAAAAAATTACTTTATCCTATAGATGATATTATCTCCGTTCGTAATGATGACCTTAATGTTTGGTATGTTAAGGGTGTTGACTTCAAGGTAGAAGACGGCAAATTGGTATGGTTGCCCGGTGGAAAATGCCCCATTTGGACCAAACCTCTTGTTGTTCCTCAAAACACCGAGGATGACTATAAAGATCCTGCTCTTTCAACAGGCGGAAGCACCGACGCTGCAGGATATTACACCACAGATGATACCAATGGTTTATACCTTATTTATGACGGATACCATGAGGATGCAACCCTTTACGTAACCTACAAACATTCCTCTACATGGAATGATTTGGGCGAAAGCGGTTACACACCTAAATCACCTAAAAATCAATCTTACGATATGCAAAAATTCTACAACAAACTTGCAACAAACAACGATATAAACGTTTTGGTTTATGGTGATTCTGTTGCAACAGGTTGTGCTTCTACAGGTGCTAACGTAAATTACGATTTATTTGGTTCCGACGGTAGTGTAATGGCACGTTCAAACGGAAGCGGAATTAAAGCACTTACCTTCTTTGAACAGGCTACAAATGAGCTTGTAAAACAGTATGGTAATAACAACAAGGTTAACTATTACAACATAGCTCTTGGCGGTATGGGTTCGGCATGGGGTGCTGAAAACTTAACCTCTCGTGTAGGTTATATGAACGCTTATTATAACGAAACAATAATCCCCGATATTATTTACGTTAAATTTGCGGCTAATGATATTAGACTCAGCCCCGATGCTTACAAAACCAATATGTCCTCAATTGTTGCTCAGTTTAAGGAACTTTATCCTGATGCTACCATAGTTTTGGTTTCAGGTAAAATCAATAATGAGAAAACATACGTCTATGGCGATAATCATAATAACGTTCTTGCTCATGAACAAGTTTTAGCAGAGATTGCTGATGCTAACTTTAATTGTGTTGCTGTTAAAACCACCTCTGTTTGGGCAGATATACTTAACTCTAAAGATTATGAAGATTATCTTTCTAACAACATTAACCATGCAAACGATTTCTGGGCAATGGTAACATCTCAAATTGTTGTTGGCACCCTTTCAAAAGATAACTCTGCTAATGGTGTAACAACAATGTACAACAGTGCAGCCGCACTTCGTAGTGCCGCAAACAGCACTACAGGCAAAAACGGTCTTCGTGTTTACAATGAAATCAAACGCGATTGGATTCAAAGTGCAAACATAGTTGAATTTGGTTCCATTGCTATATTCAGCGAAAATCTCGGCGAAGAACTTACTTTACAGGTAAGCGGTGCTAAAAAAGGTGTTGCTTACAAAAAAGGTCAAACTGCCGCTATACTTTGGGAAAGCACCGATGGAGTATTTGTTTTCACATCTTATTTAACCAATATAAAAAGTTATGACAAAGATATTGTTGTAAGAAGCTATGCCATTGATGCCGAGGGTAATGTTTATTATGGCGATGAGTGTGTGATTTCAGTATTTGCTGTTGCAAATGCAATGGATAACGGAAATTCTTTGGATGGCAATGCACCTTCTGAAAATGATGTTAATGCATTTGCTCAGTTTGTAACTGCAGAAAACAAGCAAAATTATTTAGATTGGTGCTTAGCGAATAACAGCACCAAAGGCGAACTCTTTGATAATTTATATAATTAATTTAAATGAATTGATTGCAAAATAAAATTATTATAAGATAAGCAACGAAAAGGGAGGAGTATCTTTTGTGGATATCCTCCCTTTATAAGAAAAAATGGCAAAAATTTATTATTTACATAGTTTATATCGATTGAACCTAGTTAGAATATTTTAAATTAAGGAAGTGTAAATGTGACAAAAATCTTTAGTAACAAAAAAGTGCAAAACAAGTTTTTTGTAGTTGTTAGTGTCGTAATTGCATTAGTGTTATCGTCATTTACACCTTTATGCGGAGTATCCTTTAATGCGAACGCTGCTGAAATGCCCACTTATAATCCGGAATACGGAAATTATACTCAAACAACAGATGACAGCGGAAATGTAGTTTTAACTGCAGTTCCCAAAGAGGAATGTGGGTTTAGAGGTTGGTTTAATAAAAAAGGGGAAGAAGTTTCCTTAGACTCGGAATTTGTTTTACCTTCGGGCAGTTCTGCTGATGATTATATACCCGTTTTTTATAACTTCAATTTGGCTGTAAATGGTAGTTTTGAAGAATATGCCGACGGCAAAAATTTGAAAAAAGACCTTCCTGAGCAAGAAATTTGGGAGGGCGTTTGTGATAGTGAAGTTAGTGGCGAAGGTGATTGGACTTCGGCTACCGTCACTTCTGAACGTGCAAGGAGCGGAAGTAAATCTTTAAAAGCCTTTTCACAGTTTAACACAACCTATCATACCTTTTATAATTTAGATAAGCAAACTCAGTATACCGTAAGTTTTTGGTATAGTTTTAATTCTGATGCTAAAAACTATTTAAGTTTTATTGGTATTGTTGATGGTGAGGCAAAAATTCAACCTATTGCAATTTCTGACAAAGGGGAATATTTGTCACAAAAAAGATTTTCCTATACCGAAGGCTCCTGTGCTGATAATGAATGGAAAAAAGCAACTATTAGTTTTTGCACAATCGAAAACACTTCTGCAAAACTTACAATTCAATACATTTCTCTTGATGATAAAGGTTCTCCCGCAGGTGCATCAATTTATATTGATGACCTATCTGTTGTAAAGGATGTTGCGGCGGCACCTGAATATATTAATGATGATTTTACAAAATCTGCTTCCAACTGGAAAACTTTGGATCCTCGTTTTTTAACTACTGAACATTCTTCAGGCAGATTGAAGGTTAACTCCATTATACCCCTTTACGGTCATGTGCAATCTCCTGTTATAAGGGTTAAAAAAGGTGCAGAGTATAATTTTAAATTTAGTCTTGATTTAAGCGAAATAACAGACCTTTACATACCCAAATCTGAACTTAAAAATTACTCTGATTACGTAGTTCTTACTGATGAAAGTCTTATTTCAGAGGATAATCCTAACGGTTACGTTTGGGATGTGGATGCAAACGGCAATAAAAAGCCAAACTGGATTAACTTTTATTTTGGTACTGAATATTTAAAACATTCTTCATTTTATGGTTCAAATTCGGGAAGCGTGTTTAGTTGGAAGGTCAGCGATGTTAATGGTACTTCATATTCTTTGTCGGGCGGCGAATTTGGAAAGCAAACTTTATCTAATCAGGGGATAGACGTTAGTAAGCCTGTAACGGTAGAAGTTGCTTTTACCGCCAAAACCACCGACGATATTTATCTTAACGTGCGCCTTAATGGACTAGGTACATATTATTTAGATGACGTTGTAATAACCGAAGATGCATCTAATATTGATTTTAATGACCTTATAAAAACAAACACCTTAAAAACCAAAGGAACAGCCATAAGAACTGTGGGCAAACAGGGTATGCGAAACAAAACTACCTTGGATAAACTACTTCTTACGGCAGAAAATTCCTATGGGGCACGTGTTATTGAGTACGGCACAATTGCCATTAAGAGTGAATATTTAAACGGAGCTGAGCTTACCGTAGATGGAGAGTATGATTACGGCGAATTTACCTATGGTGTAAAGGTTGGTGCCGCATACTCATTTTCAGATAAAACGGATTTAGTATTTTCAGAAAAACAAACAACTTTGGATTTCACAGGTGTTTTAATTAATATTTCGGAAAAAAACTGGAACACCGATTACACCGCAAGAGCCTATGCCAAATATGTTTTGAAGGATGGAACTCAGGGTATTGTTTATGGTGAGTCAGCTGATATTGCGGTTTATCCCTTATCTAAAATGGCATATACCGCCAAGAACTCTAGCGGAAATTATGCCGAATCAACCGCCGTTAGAAATTATTTGTACACCAATATAATAAGCAAATTTACCGATAAAATCATAACTGTAAATAATGATTCCGAACCTATTTGGAATAATTTCCAGGGTATTGGTTCAACCGTTTATCACGGTACTGCATTTTTCCCCGATAGTCATGGCAGAACCTACACCGATGAAGAAGCGGCTATGGAAATGGATAGACTTGTAGATTCGGGAATAGATAACGTTCGTACTCGTTTTGCTTCTCAATGGATGTGGAAGGATGGAACGGGTTGGGATTGGGATTCCGACAAAATGATCGCCTTCTACAAATGGGCTAAAATGTTACAGGATAGAGATATCAGCATAACCCTTAACGCGGGTTGGGATATAAGCGATTTTGTACTCTATTATAGCTCAAAAGGACATTCCTCAATTGCAGAAGTCAACTACTTGCACGGATACAATAACAGCAACCAAAAAACTGCGAATATTTACGGTGAAGATTCAAATGCATCTAGCATTGAATCAATAGGTCGAACAATAGGCTTAAATCTCACTAATGATGAATATTCTCATTATTCCGTTGCCGCCGCCCGATATGGTGAATGGATTAAGCAAGGGCTTAACGCTTTGAAGGCTCACGGCGTTAACAACGTAGAGTATATTTTGCCCTTCACCGAATCGGGATACGTTAAAGAAGGCGATGCAACCTATTGTTACGATGAGTGGATTTTGATGTCACTTGGACTTAATAATGCACTGGAAAAATCAGGAATCAGAAAAAATTATAAGATTGTAGGCCCCTCTCAATCCCTTTATAAAAATCAAAACAGAAAATCACTTTTAGAGTATGTTTATGA
>SVPL01000068.1 GCA_015065925.1 Oscillospiraceae bacterium | reverse complement strand
TATTATGATAAATGGGTAGCAACCGATAAAATTAATTATAAAGAGGCTAACGCTCAGGGTCATTCTTCTATTCCTGAAGTAAACTATATGCATGGTTATACTGATGCAAATGTTAAAACCGAAGACTTGTATGGTGAAGATTCAAGAGCCGCTGAGATTACCGCCGCAGGTAAGGCAGTAGGACTCAGTCTTACCGATGAAGAGTACGCACATTATTCTGTAGCCGCCGCCCGCTATGCCGAGTGGGTAAAGCAGGGTCTTAACGCCTTTAAGGCTCACGGTGTTTACAATGTTGAGTATGTTCTTCCCTTTACCGAAACAGGCTATGCATTTACTAATCCCAATACGGGAGAGGCAGACCCCATCTATTCGTATGATGAGTGGATGCTTATGGTTATTTCTCTTAATGATTTGTTAGAGCAGAATAATATGAGAAGTGATTATAAATTCATCGGCCCTGCTCAGTCTATCTATGCTTATCAGAACAGACTTTCATTTATTGAATATATGTATGGTCTTCCCGGATTACAGCCCGGTGCCGATTATGAGGATTTGTTAGATATTAATGCAATGCATCAGTACACAAGTCCTAATACCCGTGCCGGTTATAAATCTACTGTATTTGAGCCTTATGCATCATATTCTCTTGCTGATGACAACTTCAATTATTACAATGATGTTTTAGTTAACAGCGGTGTAAGGGATATGGAATTCTGGTGCGATGAATACTTTGCACACGCTAACGATGCCAGATGGTGGCACAATGTTGGTATGCAGATGACTCAGTTTGCCGCAGGTCTTACAGCAGGTATTAACACGGGTGTTAACCGTTTCTTAACCTGGCAGATGTTTGACTGCCTGTGGGATAGCGAAGCAACACACGGCGCCGCAATTCACGATAATAGCGGTGAGTTTTCAGGTGGTATACACGCAGTTGGTACCTGTCCTTCACTTGTACATGTAGACGGCAAAAACTGTCCTAAGGGTGAAAGCTGTCCTTGTACAAAGAACTACAACATTTCCAGCTATGTTCCCCGTACAACCTATTACGGAATTAACCTCATTGGTAAGTATATGAATAACGAAAACGCTGATGTATTCGCAACCGAGGTGCTTGACGATGCAACCGAGGACGGCGGCGGTGTTTATGTAAGTGCTATCAAAAATGACTATGGTAAAACCGTTATTTTGATAGTTAACACAATGCCTACCGCTTCTTCTGTAGAGGTAAATTTGGAAGATGATGCTATAATCAACTTCAATCGTTATGTTTACGATCCTAACGAGATTGTACCTACTGCCGAAGCAAAATCTATCCCCAGCGATAAGGCAATATCTCTTAATGGCGCAACATCCTTCAAAGACATTATTCCTGCACAGTCCTTCGCAATTTATGTTGAGGGCGGTACATTAATCGGTGATGATGTTGATATGCCTTTTGATGATATGGAGTTATAAGATTAATAAAATAATCAATTGTTATAGTTAAAAGCTTTAACAATGTGGGCTGTCTCAGTTCAACAATGAGACAGCCCTTTTAGTATATCGTTAATCATTTGGTTTTTAAAACAGATTTATTTGTTTCTGTTACTTCGGATATGACTTTTAATTTCTCTGCGGTACAGTCATCAAGAATGTTTTTTAAAATTAATTTGGAGTGAAATTTATGTTTATAAAAATCAAATGCTATGCGTTCGAAAGCACTTATAACTACAGTTTATATGGACGCGGGGTAGAAATAATGCCGTTTGTACTTTTTATGGCGTCATTGGATCAAACGCCACGCGTTTGCGAAAAAATTTCGTAAAAATATAGTGACAAATTGAAATAAATTTGGTATAATAATTTTGTATTTGATTTTTGGAGTGTAATTTTTATGAAACTACTTGCAGTTGACGGAAACAGTATTGTAAACCGTGCTTTTTATGGAGTAAAACCCCTTACCACCAAGGACGGTCAGTTTACAAACGCCATCTACGGATTTATGAATATTTTAAATAGCCTAATTCAGCGTGAAAATCCCGATGGGGTAGCCGTTGCTTTTGACCTTAAAGCACCTACCTTCCGTCATAAAATGTATGACGAGTATAAAGCGGGCAGAAAACCAATGCCCACCGAGCTTGCCCAGCAAATCCCTGTTTTAAAGGAGCTTTTAAGACTTTTCGGTTATAGCACAATCGAACTTGAAGGTTATGAGGCGGACGATATTTTAGGCACACTAAGTCTCGCCGCCGAGCAGAATGATGATGTGTGTGTTATTTCTACGGGTGACCGAGATAGTCTTCAGCTTGTTTCAGAGCATACTACCGTTTTACTTGCTGCCACAAAAATGGGCAAACCCGAAATAATTCCTTGCACACCTGAATATCTAATGGAAAAATACGGTCTTACCCCACCCCAAATGATTGAGCTTAAAGCATTAATGGGCGATTCAAGTGATAATATTCCCGGCGTTGCAGGTGTCGGCGAAAAAACTGCAACCGACCTTATTCAAAGATTTGAAAATATTGAATATATTTATGAAAATCTTGCCGATTTGGATATTAAAGATGGTGTTAGAAACAAACTTGCCGTTGGCAAAGAAAACGCATTTTTAAGCAAGGAACTTGGTACTATATTCCGTCAGGTTCCCATTTCAACCGATTTTTCAGATTACGCCTTCAAAAAACAGGATAAAACGGCTCTGTCTGCAATGCTTAGAAAATTAGAGTTTTTCAAAATGCTTAGCCAAATGAATTTGGAGGATGTCTCCCGCGAAGAAACAGCTACAGAAAATATCCCCGCCGAAGTCTTTAAAATAATCCCCTTTGAAGAATTTGCAGCCGATTTAAATAAAGATGCCCTTTTAACAGTTCTGCCAAAGGAAAATGGCCTTTATTTAGCTTCGTCAAATCTTCTTTCGAAAACCGAAATTAGCGAAAATAATAATTCTTTAATATCTATTTTCGCTAATAAAACCCTTAAAATAAACGCTGTTGATAGTAAAATACTATATAAACTTATGATGAACATCTGCCAAGTACAGTTAGTGGATTTTGATGTTACCTTAGCGGGCTACCTTTGTTCACCATCTTCAAATTCTTATGATGTAAACCGTTTGGCAAGCGAATATTTAAAGCAAAATTTTGAAATAGAAAATAATGAGGATGAGACATTTGTCGCGCTTGTACAAGCAAGCTTACTTTATACTCCTCTTGCCAAGGAAATTGAGCAAACGGGTATGAGTATGCTCTTGAAGGAAATCGAAATTCCTCTTGCCCGTGTTTTGGCAGAAATGGAGCAGATAGGCTTTAAACTGGATAGTGACGGAATTGCCGCAATGCGCGATTCTTTAAATGAGCGTACCGCCAATTTGGAAAAAGAAATTTATGCCCTGGCAGGTGAAGAATTTAATATTAAGTCACCCGCACAGCTTGGTGTAATTCTCTTTGAAAAATTAGGTCTTAAATCGGGCAAAAAAACAAAAAGCGGTTACTCCACCACCGCCGAAATTTTAGAAAAACTTAAAAATGACCATCCAATTATAAATTTGGTTTTGGAATATCGCACCATAACAAAATTAAATTCCACCTATTGTGAAGGTCTTTTAAAAGCGGTGGATGAGGATGGCAGAGTGCGTTCAACCTTCAATCAAACCGAAACCAGAACAGGTAGAATTTCGTCCTTGGAGCCAAATCTTCAGAATATTCCTGTTCGTAGGGCAGAGGGTAGGGAGCTTAGAAAATTCTTTGTAGCAAGGGAAGGTTACCTTTTGGTGGATGCCGATTATTCGCAAATTGAACTGCGTGTTTTGGCTCATTTGGCGGGTGACAAGGCAATGATAAACGCCTTTAAAAACGGTGAAGATATCCATACCAAAACGGCGGGCGAGGTTTTTAATATGCCTCCTCTTTTGGTAACACCTAAAATGCGTAGTAGCGCAAAGGCGGTGAATTTTGGCATTGTTTATGGCATCGGAGCCTTTTCGCTAGGTCAGGATATAGGTGTTTCTCGCGCCGAAGCCCAAAAATATATAGACGGTTATTTTGCAACCTATCCCGAAATTGCGAATTATATGAACAAAGCGGTTGAAATGGCTAAAGAAAACGGATTTTCTGCTACTATGTTCGGTAGAAGACGCTATCTTCCCGAGCTTAAGAGCTCCAATGGAATGTTACGCGCCTTTGGTGAACGAGTTGCCAGAAATATGCCAATTCAAGGCACCGCCGCCGATATTATTAAACTTGCAATGATAAAAACGCGCGATAAGTTACTTGAAAGTGGTTTGGATGCAAGGGTTATTTTACAGGTGCATGATGAACTTATTGTAGAAGCCGAAGAAAGCATTGCAAAAGAGGCGGGTAAAATCTTGGAGCAGGAAATGGAACACGCCGCCGAGCTTCTAGTACCCCTTCTTGTGGATATACATCGCGGCAAAGATTGGTACACCGCTAAGGGTTAAAAATTGTCCACAGCACACTTTTTAGGCTCGGGGCAGTATAAAAATACGGCACCACTCGCCATAAAGCGCACTGTGAACAATTTTGAAAGTGCACAAGACACTTTTGGAATTCAAAAACAACTTAGTCCTAATTCAGGAGAAAAATTTTATATGAAAAAAATTATTTTTGTATGTACGGGTAATACCTGTCGCAGTCCTATGGCAATGTTTTTATTTAATAAAATTGCAAAGGAAAGAAATTTGTCTGTTGTGGCAGATAGTGCGGGCCTTGCCGCTTACGGCGACACAATTAACCCTAATTCAGCTAAATCTTTAGCGAAAATCGGTATAAATAATATTGATTATACATCAAAACCCTTAAATTATTATATGATTGATGAAGCCGATTTAATTGTTGTAATGGAAAATTTACATAAAAACGCCCTTTTAAATGCGGGTGTAGATTCCAATAAAATTTTGATTTTAGGCGGTGGTATTTCCGACCCATACGGTGGTGATGAAGAAGTTTATTTTAACTGCCTTGAAAAAATTTCCGAAGGAATAGAAGAACTTTTAAAGGGAGATGCTTTTAATTGATTGAACGCTCAACCAACTTAGAAAAGGATGCCCCAATTATTGCAGAAATAGAGCGCAATTGTTTTGCCACCCCTTGGACGGAAGAACAGGTTAAAAGCTCAGATGATTCCACCGTTTTTTTTCTTGCAAGGGTTGAGGAAAAGGTTGTTGGCTATGGCGGTATGTATACCGTTTTGGATGAAGGCTATGTAACCAATATAGGTGTGCTTCCCGATTTTCGCAGACGGGGTATTGGAGCGAAAATAGTTAAAGAACTTATTGATTTTTCTGTAGAAAAGGCTTTATCTTTCCTAAGTTTAGAGGTTAGAGTTTCAAACTTAGCCGCTATTGAGCTTTATAAATCATTTGGATTTGAAGAGGTTGGAAAGCGCAAAAATTTCTATCGTCTGCCAAATGAAGATGCACTTATTATGACGAGGTATTTTGTTTATGAATGAAAAAATAATCTTAGCAATTGAAAGCTCCTGTGATGAAACTGCCGTTGCCGTTACTTGCGGAAGAAGGGTGCTTTCAAGTGTTATTGCTTCTCAGGTAGAGGAACACAAGCTTTACGGCGGTGTAGTTCCCGAAATCGCTTCCCGCCGTCACGCTGAGGCAATATACAGTCTTACCGAACAGGCTTTAAGTGAGGCTAACATAACAAGAAAAGATATTGATGCTGTTGCAGTTACCGCCGCGCCGGGACTCATAGGCGCACTTTTGGTGGGAGTCAATTTTGCAAAAGGTCTTGCAATGTCTCTTGGTGTACCCCTTATTCCCGTACATCATTTAAGAGGGCATATTGCCGCAAACTACATATCGGCGCCCAATTTGAAGCCGCCCTTTTTATGCCTTTTGGTGTCGGGTGGCAACTCGGTTGTGGCTTTGGTTCGCGATTATACCGATTTTGAAATTCTTGCCCGAACCCGTGATGATGCCGCAGGCGAATGTTTTGATAAAGCCGCCCGTGCTATGGGGCTTTCCTATCCGGGCGGAGTTACCTTGGATAAAATCGCAACAACCCCCGATTTTAAAAAATATCCTCTCCCTTTTCCGCGAGTGGAGGATAGTGAGTATGATTTTAGCTTTTCGGGACTTAAAACGGCGGTTATTAACACAATTCATAATGCCGAACAAAAGGGTGAGGAGATTGATATCCCCGTAATGGCGGCAACCCTTCGTAGTCGAGTTTGTGATATGCTTGTAAATTCCACCTTCGCTTTAGCAAAGGAAAAAGGTATAAAAACAGTTGTTGTAGCGGGCGGAGTTTCGGCAAATAGCGAACTGAGAAAAAGAATGAAGGAAACTGCTGAAAATCAAGGGGTTGACCTTTATTATCCCGAGCTTTGCTTTTGTGGTGATAACGCCGCAATGATTGGTGTTCAAGCGTCTTTTGAAACAACTGTGGCAGATATGACGCTTAACGCAAAAGCGACTATGGGAATACACGAAGAATTTTAATTTTGGAGAGGTAGAATAATGCGTCAAAAAAGAATTGCCGCTATTCACGATATTTCAGGAATAGGTAAATGTTCTCTTACTGTAGCCCTGCCAATAATCTCGGTGGCAGGTATTGAATGTGCCGTAATGCCAACCGCCCTTCTTTCAACACATACGGGTGGATTTAAAAATATATACATCGAAGACCTTGCAAAGTCAATTATGCCAATTGCAAATCATTGGAAAAGCCAAGGCTTTGAATTTGATGCAATCTATTCAGGGTATCTTGGCAGTATGGAGCAGGTGGATTTAGTAAAGGATTGCATATCGGTTTTAAAAGGAAAGGGCACCTTGGTAGTGGTGGACCCCGTTATGGGCGATAATGGAAAACTTTATCAAACATTTTCGCCTGAATTTCCTTTAAAAATGAGGGAGCTTTGTGCCGAAGCGGATATAATCACTCCAAATGTTACCGAAGCCTGTTTAATGCTTTCTAAGGAGTATGCTGCACCGCCATATACTAAAGAATATGTTGAATCTTTGTTACTGGAACTTGGCGAAATATGTAAGGGTACAATTGTTTTAACGGGTGTATGTTTAGCTGAAAATGAGCAAGGCGCAGCCGCGTACAGCATAAATGATGGAAGAATAAGTTTTATTTCCTGCAATAGAAGTCCGGGAATTTATCACGGTACGGGTGATATTTTTGCTAGTGTATTTGTGTCGGGAATGGTTCTATCAAAGGGTATGGAAAAATCCCTAAAAGCGGCGGTAGAATTTACCGGACTAGCTATTGAAAACACAAAAGAAAATCTACCCGACCTTTGGTACGGAGTGAATTTTGAAGGAGTTTTATCTGAACTTCCAAAACTGTTGGGGGATTAATTATGAATGAACGCTTTTTAAGAACAGCCGCCCTTATTGGGGAGGAGGCTGTTGGAATTTTACAAAACAGTAAGGTTGTGCTTTTTGGGCTTGGAGGAGTCGGTTCATTTGTTGCCGAAGCACTTGTTAGAAGTTCGGTTGGTGAAATAGACATCTATGACAATGACACGGTGGATATTACCAATATAAACCGTCAGCTTATAGCCTTAGAAAATACAATAGGTAGACTTAAAACTCAGGTTACAGCCGAAAGATTAAAGCAAATCAATCCTGATGTTAAGGTGTTGGAGCATCCTGTATTTGTTACTCCTGAAATTATAGAAAATACAGATTTTTCTAAATTTGATTATGTAATAGACGCCATAGATAATGTCACGGCTAAAATAGCTATTTGCAAAAAGGCAAGAGAGTACAATATTCCCGTAATATCCGCTATGGGCGCGGGGAATAAGCTTGATCCAACTCTTTTTGAAATAGCACCCATTGAAAAAACCAGCGTTTGCCCCCTTGCAAGGGTAATGAGATTAGAGCTTAGAAAAAGAAATATCACAGGTGTAAAAGCGGCTTTTTCAAAGGAACCTGTAATAAAAAATAATAAATCTGAAAAAGCTCCTGCAAGTATAGCCTTTGTTCCGTCGGTAATGGGGCTAATAATAGCAGGTGAAGTAATAAAAGATATAATAAGGAATAAGGAGTTATAAAAAATGACACTTAAAGATGTAGCTTTAATGGCGAATTGTTCGGTAGCAACCGTTTCAAAGGCGCTTAAAAACAGTAGTGAAATCAGCGAAGAGGCAAAGATGAGAATTCTTACCGTGGCTAAAGAGTGTGGATATTTTAAAAAAGCAACTACCCGTAGCGCAGTTTTGGGTGGTTTTAAAACGGTGATATTCAATGATGTTGAAGGCAACAATGCAAATTTGTATTTTGATATTCAAAAACTCGCTAAAAAATATGGTCTTACCGCTATTTATGTTTCGGTAAGTGCAAAGGAGGCTTTGGAGCTTTTAAATCAATTAGGGGCTTTTGGCTTAATATTAAAAGGCGAAAACATAAAAGTGAGCGGCGAAAAGATATTTGAACTCAAAAACAGTATTGATGACGCCAAAGACTTTTTGAAAGAAATTAGCGATTTTATGCCACAAAGACCTTCAAGAGCCACCAATGCCAAGCCGAAAAAATCAAGTAAAACGGTATCTAATGCTAAAAATAAACCTAAAGCCAAAGAAATCTCAAATAATGAAAATAAAGAAAAACAAGTCAATAAAAAAGAAGAAATTTGGTTGCTTTAAAATTATGTAAGGGAAGCAAAGATTTTAGATATATTCCAAAATACTCCTGATTTTTTTGTGAAGATTGCACAGAAAAAAATTCTTGTGTTTTTTCCTCTTGACAATTTGTTCTCTACCATATATAATATATACAAAGATATGGCTCGAAGTTTTGGTTGTATCAAATTATATCTTCAAATTTTAGGAAAGAGGTATATTAATTATGAAAAAGTTTTTTGGTTTCCTTCTTGCAATTTGTTTGGTTGCTATGCTCGTTGTAACTCCTATCGGTGTTGCTGCTGAAGGTCAGGATGTTGACATCAATATGGGTGAAGGCGTTGAATTCACTCCTGGTGATATTGATGGCGATGGCAACATTAACCTTAACGACCTCGTTACAATTGCACAGGTTCAAGCAAATTGGCCTGGTGTTGGGTATGTAGAAGCAGCTCTTGATACCGACGGAAGCGGCACATTTGAGCTTCTTGATGTTAACTATCTTGCACAGTATCTTGCAGGTTGGAATGTAGTTCTTAACGATGTAGCTTATGTTGCCTAATTGCTAAGTAAAACTTAAAAATGATTTTCAAAAGAGTGGTTTATGCCACTCTTTTTTTATATATATTTTTTCATATCCTGAATAGGTGTGCATAATATAATGCATTTTCATATCCTGAATAGGTATGGATTACATTATATATATTAGGTATATATGTATTATAAATATATTCTTATTATATATATATTTGTGAATTGTTAATCTTGAATTAAAAAAATTGCTATGCTATAATTTCAAAGTAATATTTTAAAAAAGAGGTAGATTAGGTTGAAAATTTTACTTTCGGTATCGGTCGCATTGCTTGCAGGACTTCTAATGACTCGTCTTTTCAAGCGTTTAAAATTACCGTCAGTTACTGCATATCTTGTTGCAGGTGTACTTATTGGACCCTATTGCATAGGTGGGCTTGGTATTAATGGTCTTGGATTTGAATCCCACGGTTCGGTAGAGGCTCTTTCTCTTATTTCAGAGGTAGCTCTTGGCTTTATAGCATTTTCCATAGGCAATGAATTTCGTTTAAATGACCTTAAAAAAACAGGAAAGCAAGCCTTTGCCATAGGCATATTACAGGCTGTTGGCGCCCTGCTCATAGTTGATATCGTACTTATTGGGGTGCATTTTATTATACCGGATAAACTGTCAATTTCTCAGGCAATAACCTTAGGCGCAATTGCTACCGCTACTGCACCCGCCGCTACCTTAATGGTTGTTCGTCAATATAAGGCAAAGGGTCCCCTTACCAAACTGTTGCTTCCCATAGTTGCTCTTGATGATGCGGTAGGTCTTGTTGCGTTTGCCGTATCCTTTGGTATAGCGCAAACTCTTGCAAGCACAAATGGCACGGTTAATATTATGTCAATTATTGTTAATCCATTGGTTGAAATTGTGTGTTCCTTAATTTTAGGTGCATTGATGGGTGTGTTCCTTACCCATTTAGAAAAACTTTTCAATTCTAATACCAATCGTCTTAATCTTACCATAGCGTTTGTATTTTTAACCGCTTCAATTTCAATGTTGGATTTTCATATAGGTGCAATACATATTCATTTTTCATCCCTTTTGGTATGTATGATGCTCGGTACAGTATTTTGTAATATATGCCCATTATCTTACGATTTAATGGCTGCAGCAGATAAGTGGACTTCACCTTTATTTGCGCTTTTCTTTGTAATTAGCGGCGCGGAGCTGGAACTCTCTGTTTTTGCCGATATCGCAATAGTTATTATTGGTATTGTTTATATTATTTTCCGTTGTATCGGTAAGTATTACGGAGCATTTTTGAGTGCTAAGGCGGTAAAATGCAGTCCCGCAATTTGTAAATATTTAGGTATAACTCTATTCCCACAAGCAGGTGTTGCACTTGGAATGTGTGCCACTGCTATGCAATTAGGGGTTCAAGGTGAACTTATACGCAATATTACACTTTTTGCTGTTTTAATTTATGAATTATTCGGCCCCGTATTCACTAGAATGGCGCTTACTGCGGCGGGCGAGATTAAGCCTATTTCTGACGAGGTTAAAATGCGTCGTCAAAACAAGCTTGAGGCTGCAAAAAATAAGGACTTAGAATAGAAGGGAATAGCGAAATGAAAATTAAAGGCGCAATTTTTGATTTTGATGGTACCTTGGGTGACTCTTTAGGTTATTGGGAATGGCAGTATGCTGATTTAAGTCAAAAATACAATGGGGGAAAGAAAGTTGAGCTTGCCCCCGAGGATGATAAAAAATTCCGCACCTCACTTATTTCAGACAGTATGAAGCTTTTGCACGAAAAATACGGCATTGGCGAAAGTGCAGATAGTCTATTGAAATATGTAAACGATAGTATAAAAAAGTTTTATTTAACCGAGGTTAAACCCAAAGAGGGTGTAGTGGAATACTTAGATTATCTTCAAAGCAAGGGCGTAAAAATGTGTGTTGCTTCTGCAACCGCTGAAGCTGAATTGAAGGTAGCAATTAAATGTTGTGGACTTGAAAAATATTTTGATAAGGTTTTTTCTTGCTCCGAACTGGGCTTTGGAAAAGAAAAACCCGATATCTTCTTAATGGCATTAGATTATCTTGGTACCGACATTAATGATACGTGGGTGTTTGAAGATTCTCTGTTAGCTCTTGAAACCGCCCAAAAAGCAGGCTTTAAAACGGTAGGAATTTTTGATAAAAATAATCCCTATACCGAGGAGCAGATTGCCAAATTTTCAACCCTATTAATAGGTGAAGCAAAAACACTCTCAAGATTAATAGAATTATAGTTAATGATTTTTGTGAATAACCATTGTATAATAATATCTTTGTTATGTAAAAATATGTACATATATAATATTAAATCAAGCGAAAAAATCCTTTTGACCTTAAAAATACTAAAACTTGAACGCACTTTTTCAACAAAGTTGCTAAAAAAGAATGAGATTTTTTGTTTTTCGATGAACTTTTGCACAAACATTAAAAAATTATGAAAAAAAATAAAAAAAGGTGTTGACAAATGGGTTGGGATTTGGTATTATAATTGGGCGCCCTTGAGAAAGGGTAGCAAAAAACGAACCTTGAAAATTAAACAACGATAGAAAAAAAGGACCCGACA
>SVPL01000067.1 GCA_015065925.1 Oscillospiraceae bacterium | reverse complement strand
CAATAACATAATCATAAACGCCGTCTACATCGCCGTCTTCAAGTTGAGAAAAATTTGTAAAACCAAACGCATACCAAAATCTAAAGAAATTATCGGTCAAGCGATAAGTGCCTCTGTTAGAGTTGGCTTTTTCTTTGCTTTTGGAATCGACCGAAAACTCACGCTCAACAATTCCAAGCTCGATAAGATTTTTTAGATATACGCTAGTTTTTGACGTGTCCTCTACTAGAGATTTTTGGCTGATGTCATTAAGCTTTGTGTTGCCAAGGGCTACCGCCTCAATAATTGAGTTATATATAGGGGTTTCACGAAGTTCTTGATGGAGTAAAAAATCAACCTCGCTATATAAAACCGAGCCTTTAGTTAGGATATTTCTCTTAATATTCTCCGCTAATGAAAGCTTTGGACTAAACTGACGAAGATAATGTGGAATACCACCAAGGATGGAATATGCCAACACCTTATCCTTATCTGAATAGTTGGGAAAGAATTTAATCGCATCATAAAATCCCATTTCGGTCATTTTATAAATGCCGGTTGCTCTTCCGTAAAGCGGATTCTTTTCGGCAAGTAATTCTTTCTCTATAAAACTCATTGCGCTACCGCACAATACAATCATTACATTTTTATCTTTAAGCTCGGCATCCCAAAGATTTTGCAGCACAGAGGGGATGCTTTTGTTTCCCTTACACATATATGGGAACTCATCTATAATGAGTAGTTTCTTTTGATCTCCAAAAGGAAAATCTAAAACAGAACGAAAAGCACTCTCCCAATCTGCAAACTCGGAGATATACTGCTTTGCAGGGATATCCTCTTTCAGAATATGCTTTGAGAATTTAGAAAGCTGAACTTTATCGGTACTTTGCGTGCAGGAATAAAATACATGCTGTTTTCCTTTGCAAAACTCTCTTAATGTTTCGGTTTTGCCTACACGTCGTCTGCCATAAAGAACAACAAGCTGACCATTCTCATTATCAAATTTATCCTGAAGAAACTTTAATTCTGTCTCTCTTCCAATAAACATATCAAAACCTCCGTTAATTCAAATCGTGATTTACTAAATCGTGATTTGATAATATTATATATCACAATTTTAAAAAAATCAAGTGTTTTCAAAAAAATCGAGGACACAAACAAAATTGTTGTGTCCCTAAACCTGTTTTTTATGATTTAATTTTATCTATAACGCCCTTTTCGAGTCGGCTTACCTGAGCTTGAGAAATGCCTATTTCCTTTGAGACCTCCATTTGAGTTTTGCCGTGAATAAATCTTAAATTCAGTATTCTTTTTTCTCTCTCACTTAGATTTTTCATAGCCTCTTTAAAGGAAATTTCATCCACCCAACCTGCTTCGCTGTTTTTATCGCCAACCTGGTCAAGAACATAAACGGTATCACCGCCGTCTGAAAAAACAGGCTCATAAAGTGACATTGGCTCCACAACGCTTTCGAGGGCTAACACTACATCAGAGTGCGGGGCGTCAAGCTCCTTTGCAATTTCACTAACAGTAGGCTCTCTGCCAAGCTCGGCGGTTAATTTTTCCTTCGCCTGCATAGAACGGTATGCCATATCCTTTATGGAGCGACTCACTCTGACATAACTGTTATCCCTTAAATACCGCCTGATTTCGCCAATAATCATCGGTACGGCGTAGGTGGAAAATCGCACATTTTGAGAAATATCAAAATTATCAATTGCCTTTATAAGCCCAATACAGCCTATTTGAAAAAGGTCATCGGGATTTTCTCCCCTGCCCTGAAACCGCTTTATTACGCTAAGCACAAGCCTTAGATTACCGTTAATTAGCTTGTCCCTTGAAAAATTGTCGCCCTCCCTTGTTTTCTTTAAAAGCTCATTTTTTTGCGCCTCATTAAGCACCGGTAAAGTTGAGGTATCCACCCCACAAATTTCAACCTTTCCGTACTGCAAAGCCAACACTTCTTCCATTAATTTTTAAACAGAAAATTATCCGCTATAAAAATTATTACCTGAAGAAAATGTTTCAAACATTAAAAATATTTTTACCGTCGACAGGTTTCACTTGCATTTGACAAGTGATATGTGTATTGAGCTTAAAGCAATACAAGAATAGGATTTCAGACGCTTAATCCGCAACCCTATTCTTGTTATCTGTTTTTATGTTTTAACTTTTTTGCGCCTATTTAAAATACATCCTAAATATACGGTTATGCCAGTAGAAAGCAGAATAATCATAATATCAAAAGCCGATAAAACTATTTTACCTATAGGTTTAAATAAAAATCCTTCGCCTAAAATATAAAGATTTCCACTGAGCAAAATCATTTCACCAATATACATTAAAAGAGTTATAACAAAGGCTATGATGGGCGGAATAACCAATGCGATTTTGCCCCTTTCAAGCAAAAATGAGCCTGCATAAAGTCCTGCCGTTACACCCATAACCACAAAGAAAAGGCACATTAAAAATGCCGATATTGGCGAAACCGTAAGCTCACCATCCCTAAAAAATGCAGTAAAGCAAGCTAAAATGCAAAGTCCCAAAAACAATATGACACAAACTGCTTGAATTATATTTGATTTAAGTCGGGTTTTATCTCCCGTTTTTATTATTTTAGCAAAACCATAAATCACATTAATTATTGCCATAATCAAAATTACCGATATTAAGTAAAAATGCAGTTTAAATGCGGGATTATAATCGCCAATAAGTACATCTACTGCTGTCCATTTTCGGGTTTCAAAAAGTTCCGGAGGTTTATAGCAGCTAAGCATTTGCCAATTTTGTAACTGAGTCTCTGTTGCGCCTGAATCTACAAGTATCTGACTTTCGAGCAATAGCTCGGTTACAAAGAAAATAGCAAGGGCAAAAACGGTTACAGCAAGGCTTTGAAATCGTGAAAGGATTTTAAATATGAAAGGCATTATAGCCACTGCAACAATCACACAAACGGCGATTGGGGTATAGGGAATAACATATTTTGGGAAATTTTCTTTTGGAACTGAGCCAAAACAAAACATATCATATATAACGCGAAAGCCCATATAAACAGGATAAGAGCATACTGTCAGGGTTGATAAAAGAGTAATAATCCAATATTTACTCAGCTTTGACATGGTTTTCAACTCCTTAATTTTATTTACTAATATGAATTTGTTAAAAGTGCATATGCTATAGCGCAAACAAAAAATGAAAGGGCTATAATACCAAAGGTTGATAACCTTTTGTAGGAAAGAATTTTTTCTACTCTAAGGCGAATTTTTGCTCCCCCGAATGTAGAAACAAACATATTATTGTTTTTAGTGTAATCAAGCAAAATTGAAGCATACTCCTTGCGCTCTGATAGACTTAAATTTTTAATCACTTTTTCATCGCAAGATAGTTCAAGACTTCGCAAAAAGGCTTTTAAAAACAACCACGCAAAGGGATTGAACCAATGCATACAGGCCGTTATAATTGCCACTATGCGCCATAGATTATCCCATCTTTTAATGTGAGCCTTTTCGTGCATTAAAATGTATTTGAGAGTTTTATCGGTGCCGTTTTCTTGCAAGGAAAAAGGCAAAATTATTTTAGGATGAACTATTCCACATACAAAGGGAGTATCATATTCCGCTGAAAAGAAAATATTATTTTTAAATGGATGAGCATTTTTAATTTCCTTTTTTGTTTTAAAATAAGAAATTATAATCACAATCATAAAAACGCTTGCCAAGGTAACCCAAATAATTGCAGCTACACCAAAAACCTTTTCTAAAAGGGCATTTTTGTAAGTTGTTGGAAAATAATTCTCAGCCCCCATTATATGGTTGGTAGTTGAAAATACACTATTTCCATTATTAAGACTTACCGCTCTGCCCCAAAATTTAATAATAAGTGATGCCAAGCTGTATTTACTGCTTACACTAACAGGAAGCCACATTCTTAGAAAAGGAAAAAACCATAATAGCGCAACCGCCTTTTGTGGGATTTTTGAAATTTTGCCTATAAGCAAAACCGCAATACCCACAATAGTACCCGTAATTGACATATTTAAAAACCAATAAAATATTTCAGAAAACGGCATAGTTTACCTCTTTTCTATTATATTTTTAATAGCTTCTATTTCTTCATCGGTAAGTTTTTCGTCCTCTAAAAGAGCTGAGAACAATGCCCTTTTAGAGCCACCAAACAGCTTCTTTAAAAGAGACTTTGTTTCATATTTTCGTATTTCGTTTTGAGAATATAACGAACTGCAAATAAATCCCGGGTCTTCTCTTTTAATAAATCCTTTTGCCTCTAGTTTTTTTAAAACGGTATAGGTAGTGTTTTTGTTCCAGCCCACCCTTTCGGTAGCAATTAGGCTTACCTCTTTTGCCGAAACAGGCTCATTTTCCCATATAATTTCCATTACTTTAATTTCGCTGTCAAATATGTTTTGCATTTTTATCCCTCCAGACTACTACTATAGTATAGACTATCACAATAGTCTAAGTTTGTCAAGACCTTTGTATAAATCTTTTTTAATTTCGATTGAAAACACACCGATAGTGTGTTATTATATTTATGGATAAATTAATTTTAAGCAAAGGAAAACAAAAAATATGACCGAAAAAGAGTTAAGAGAGATAAAAAGGCGGTTTCGTCCCGATAAAAACAACATTTTAAGCCTTCGCGGCTGTCTGGTAAACAGCGAAAAAACCATTATTGCCGAGATTAATCAGCCAATGGCAAGCTGTTCGGTTACCGATAGCGAAAAAATACTTTCAATTATGAAAAAAGCCATTTCGGGGAGTCTTGGCACCAATCTTTTGGATTTGGAATTTCCTGCCGAAGCCCCTACCACAAGCGAAAAGCATCAGCTTTTATCCGACCTTAGAGGCTCCTATCTTAAAAACGAAAATGCCCTTAAATACTTTTACCAAAAGGTTATTGAAAGCGTCCATTTTGAGGGTAGCTTTGCAATACTTTTGGCAAGTGATAATTATGATGTATTTTCCTATGACCAAAGCGGCGAAAAATCCGACTCCTCTGAAATTTTTTCATACATAATTTGTGCCGTATGCCCCGTAAAGCCCCTTGATTCGGGACTTTGCTACAGGGAATACGATACCTCCTTTCGAAGCATTGAACAGCAGTCGCTTCTTTGCCCACCCGAGCTTGGATTTATGTTCCCTGCCTTTGATAATCGCGCAGCAAACATCTACGGCACCCTCTATTACACCAAAAATGTGTCAGATGTTCACCCCGAATTTATTGAAAATATTTTCGGTCTTGATTTGCCAATGTCGGCAACCGAGCAAAAGCAAAGCTTTGACTCCTGCCTTAAGGAAACCCTTGCAGACGACTGCGATTTTGATGTTGTTCGCAGTGTTCACGACCAGATAGCCGAAATGGTACAAGAGCATAAAGACCAAAAGCAGGAAGAACCCCTAAAGCTCTCCAAAAAAGACCTTAAGGGTGTTTTGGAATACTGCGGTGTAGAGGAAGAAAAGGTAGAGCAGTTTGGGGAGAAATTTGAGGAGCAATTTGGAAAAAACGCCGAGGTTGCCCCAAAAAGTATTGTAGATGTTAAAAAATTTCAGGTTTCCACCCCTGATGTTTCCATAAAGGTTAACCCCGAGCGTACCGATTTGGTTTCCACTCAGGTTATAAACGGAGTCCGTTACATTATGATTCGCGCCAACGAGGGCGTTGAGGTTAACGGCGTTAATATTGATATAAAATAGCTATGATTTTAAAAACAAGTGATTTTATTTGCCCCATCTGTGGTAGTAAAATGTTCGATTTGCAAAACTCTCTAAAATGTATGCTTGGTCACAGCTTCGACAAGGCAAAAGAGGGCTATGTAAACCTGCTTTTGAAAAACGCAAGGGGTAAGCGTCACGGCGACGATAAGCTAATGGTTTCAGCCCGCAAAGCCTTTTTAGATAAGGGATATTATGCGAAATTGCGTGAAAAAATCGGGGATATTTTAGGCAGCGATAATCTGGTTTTGGATTCGGGCTGTGGCGAAGGCTACTACACCTCATATTTTGCTGAAAGCAACACACTTTTAGGCATTGATATTTCTAAAGATGCCATAAAATCTGCCGCCAAAAGATGCAAAAAAGCCACCTTTGCGGTGGCTAGCATTGCACAAATTCCCATAAAAAATGAGTCGGTGGACACGATAATTAACATATTTGCCCCCGACAGTCAAAAAGAATTTTTGCGTATTTTAAAGCCAAAGGGCAGACTTATAACGGTACAGCCTTTGGAAAACCATCTTTTTGAATTAAAGCAGGCAATTTATGAAAAGCCTTATAAAAATCCGCCTTTAGACCTTGAGAAGGAAGGATTTGAAATTAAATCGGTAAACGAGGTTAAATACAAAATTAATCTCTCTGCCCCCGAGGATATTGACACCCTTTTTAAAATGACCCCCTATTATTACAAAACCTCCGCCACCGACCAAGAAAAGCTAAAAGGTTTGAACTCTTTGTTAGTGAGCCTTGAATTTGTTATTACCGAATATCTAAAAAAGGAATAGACACCCAATTTATAGCTGATTAAATAATAAAACCTTAAAAACGGGGAAGAAGTGAAAAATCTCGCTTCTTCCCCGTAAATTTTAAAATAACTAAACTTTTTACTGCCTGAAATCCCTTGTATTTTTACCCGTTAATTTTTTAAAATATTTTAAAAAATGGGTAGAATCTCTAAAGCCAACCGCCTCGGCTATTTCCCCTGTTTTAAGGTCACTTGCCTGTAAAAGGTCTATGGCGGCATCAATACGGCAGTTTATTAAATATCGGTGAATGGACATTCCCGTGTGCTGCACTATAAGTCGGTTTAGGTGGTTAGGGTGATAACCAAAATATTTACCTAAAATCTCGTTGGTAACCTCCTCACGGTAGTGGGTATGGATGTACTGAATAACCTTGTTAACAAGGAATTCGCTTCTTGAATTACTGCGGGAGGTTATCATAAATCTGCCCGAAAGGGATAAAATGCTTTTAAGCTGTCCCGACGAGCGAGCAACATAAAAATTCTTTTTGGAAATAAATTCGGTAACCATATTGTACATAGGATTGCTTATAAACTGAATATCGGGAATAAAAAGCGGACTGTTAAATTCGGGATAATCCTTGAAAAGAACGCGCTCAATAATTTTTTCGGGGTCAAAATTACGCCATTTTGCGGGAGCGACAGGGTCAGAAATATGGGAATTATTTCGGGTAAAATCAAAATTAACCTGCATTAAATCCAGCTTTTTACTGTTTTTATTCAAAAGAAGACTGTAACGAAGTCCGGGGGGCCAAAGTAAAAGGGTGCCCAGCTTCATTTCGTACATAATTCCGTCCACCTGCACCTGACCTGAGCCACCGTAACAGAAAAAAAGACGGTAGTCATAAGGAGCAATGTTAACATACTGTCTGCTTGAGGTGATGGTTAAAAACTGCGCGTAACGCACAAAAGGATTAATATCTTCAAAAATCATTTTATCCATAAAAACGCCTCCCAAAACAGTTTCTCTAAATTGATTATACACATTATTTTTATAAAAATCAACCTTAATTAAAGGGTTTGATGAAAAATATTTTTAAAAAATGTTTATTTATGACATAAAATGTTTATTTTTGTTATAGAAATTTTCTTTTGTATGTGTTAATATATAATTAAATCCGTATAAATGGAGGTTAAAAAAGTGAAAAATTTAAAACGAGTTTGTTTTGAGCTTAGTCTTAAGCCGTTCAAATCCATTGCTCCTGAATATATTGAAGGTGTTTGCCGACAGGTTTTTACCCAATGGAAGGAGCTAATAGGCAATTCCGAGCAGGTAGCCATTATGATGTGGACTTCCGACGGCAGTGAGCTTTTGGATTACAAGGGCAATTTGGAGGATGTTTTTGAATGGGACCGTTTTATAGGCGGAGCAAATCCCAGACAAACCTGGAATAAAAATACCGACCCTGAGCGCCGAGGACTACATTCCCGTTTTTACGATTATACAGAAAATCCTCCCGTTATGCGTTATAAGAATTTGAAGGAGATTATTGCCACACTAAAGCGTATTGGTAAAGAAATGACAGGCAAGGATATTTTGGTTGGCGAAACCTTTGACCCCGGCCCTGAATTTGCTCTTTCTGATTTTAAATACAACCGTCACAATGAAATTTGCGAAGGCGTTTCTATGGGCGTAAAAAGTATGGTTTGCTGCTACTATTCCCTAAACGGTGATGATGTTAGCTATGCCGCCTACCCCAACGGTATTCCCGACGGTACCCCTTTTGGTGAATTTTTGGGCAAACAATCTCAGATTTTCCTTAAGGATATGGGCTTTGATTACATTTGGCTTTCCAATGGCTTTGGCTTTGGTACCGAAACCTGGGGTGTTACAGGCGCCCTTTACAACGGCAAGGAGTTTTTCCCCGAAAAAATTAAAAATTGCGAAGAAAAAATTGCCGAATTTTGGAAGCTTTTCCGTACATATTGCAGCTTCCCCATTGAAACACGCGGTACAAACCTCACCGTTGGTGTAGACTACTCCAGCGATGCCGTAAATCACAAAATGATTTATGAGGATGTTTCAAATCTTCTTCCCCCTCCCAACTCCCCTTGGGCGGCACTTGACGGAAACTTCGGTTTGGAGCTTGCAGGCTATATGTCCCGCGCAGCCGAGCTTCCCGCAGAGGATTATTTGTTCCGTTTTTATATTCACGATCCTTGGTGGCTTAACAGTCCTTGGATTGACCGCTACGAAGGTCAGCCTCACGACATTTATCTGCCAATGAGCTGTGCCAGAATAAACAAAAAGGGTGAAACTGTAGTTGCAAATCACCTTAATATACTTTCTATTGACAACTCCTTTGGCGATATGCCCGACCGAGTACCCAGAGAAGTAACTCCTTATCTTCTTGGAGCATACCAAAACGCCCCTGATGAGGCATCTCCCTTTGTTTGGGTTTACCCCTTCAGAGAGTATAGCACTATGGCTGGCGGCAGACTTGAAAAATCCTTCTTTGAGGATTGGTACATCATAGCCGCAATTAACCGTTCATTACCCCTTTCCACCGTAATTTCCACCGATAATTTTGTGGCTTTAAGAAAAGAAAATTCCGAATTTTTAAAAACAAGAATTTTGGTTTCCCCCGTACCCGAAAGGGGAAGCGTTGTTACCGACGCTCTTATAGATTTTGCAAAAGCAGGCGGCAAGGTAATGCTTTACGGTAGTCTGAAGGATACCGACGAGCGACTTGTTGAGGCATTAGGTCTTAAGCTTGAAAATGAGCTTACAGGCTTATTCACCGCAGAAAAATCAAGATATTTAGATAACCTTATTCACGGAAATTATGCCGACAAGCTTTTCTATAACGGCATTTTAACCGATGGCGGTCTTACTGCGGTAGCAAAGGGCGATATTGATGTTTTGGTTTCTGCCGAGCAGAACGGCGAAAAGCGTGTTATTGCCCACACAGTAAATACTGAAAACGGCGGTAAACTTTCTTGGTGCCGTGGTTCCGACTGCTCCAGAAAGGCAACCGATGCAGACGATTCTGTTAAGGGCGATACAACCGTTAATGAGGAGCTTTTCCCCGTAGAAATTCTTCTTCGCGCTCAGGCAGAGGATATGGGCTTTACCGTAAAGGTTCAAAAGCTGGATAAATCTGTAAAAGAGCCTGTTGTTTTAATGCACAGAAACTCTCATAGCGTTTGGTTCTCGGGTTACTGTCCCGACACCACCGTTAAAATCGGTCTTAAAACACCCCTTGGCGCACCCCTTCTTTTGGCTAATGAAACCTACCTTGAAGATGGCATTGCAAGCTACCATCTCCCCCGCGCTTGGCGTCACGAGTGTAGAATTTTTGTGAGTCAGGAAAATCAAAACAGTATTCACGCTATTGAGGCAATTTCCACACAAATGGGCGTTGAAAGAAGAATTCAGGTAAACGGTCTTAAAAATGCAACTGTTTATGTTCTTCCCAAAAACGGCAACCCCGACAAAACCTATGCAATGCTTAACTCCATATATCCTCACTATGTAAGTCAGCCCTATGAGTCATCTGTTGAGGATACTGTTTTCGGCAAGGCAATTAAATACACAAACATTTCCGGCACACTTCTTGTTATGGATAAAACAGAAGACTGGAATAAATATAATTAAAAAGTAAATTAATTCAGGAGGATTTTTGTTATGTTAGAAAGAAAAAATAAAAGAAATGCCAGAATAGGTATTTTCGCAGTTGCTCACGATACCTATTGGAATCAGTTCCCAGGTCTTTTTGACAACATTATGGGCTACCACAAGGACGCTCAGAAAATCATTGCCCAAAATGATGTTGAGATTATCGACTACGGTATGATTGACTCCAGCATTAAGGGTTATGAGGCTCTTAAAAAAATGCAGGGCGATAACCTTGATGTTATCTTCTGTAATATGGTTACATATGCTACATCTTCTGTATATGCACCCATCATTCGCGACCTTAATGTTCCTATGGTGCTTTTAGCCGTTCAGCCCCTAGAGGCTATGGATTGCTCCAAGGCTTGTACCTTTATGCAGCTTGAAAATGACGCTATCTGCTCGGTTCCCGAGTTCATTTGCGTTGCAAACCGTCTTAACAGAAAAATCTATGATGTTATCATCGGTGTTCTTTACAACGATAAAAGAGTTGAGGCAGAGGTTAAAGAGTGGTGCGACATTGCTAAGGTTCTTCACGACCTTAAAGGTGCTCGTATGGGCCTTATGGGACACGTTATGGAGGCTATGTACGATATGCACGCCGATCCCACCGCAGTTTCTGCCGCATTTGGCTGTCACGTTCCCCTTCTTGAGATTGAGGATGCAGTTGAGGCTTACAACGAGGTAACAGACGAAGAAATCGCCGCTAAGAAAGAAATCATTGAACGCGAATTTGATATGCCTAATCCCGTTAGCGACCCCGTTACAGTAAAGGTTACCGAAAAGGATTTACACGAGGCTGCAAAAACCGCCGCTGCACTTGACAGACTTATTGAAAAGCACAAGCTCACAGGTCTTGCATACTACTATGAGGGTAGTGAGGGCAGTATTCAGCGTCATGTTGCCAGCTCCTTTATTGTTGGTAACTCCATTCTCAATGCAGAGGGCTTCCCTATGTGCGGTGAGTACGATATTAAAACCTGTATTGCTATGCTTATTATGGATAGACTTGATATTGGCGGTAGCTTTGCAGAGTTCCATCCCTTCGGCTTTGATGAGGACTATATCTTTGTAGGTCACGACGGTCCCCACCATATGAGAATTGCTGAAGGCAAGCCTATTCTCCGTAGCTTACTTAAATATCACGGTAAGCCCGGTAACGGTGCTTCTGTTGAGTTTAAGCTTAAAGAAGGCCCCATCACTATGCTTGGTATTACTCAGGGCGCAAACGGTCAGTTCCGTTTCATAATTGGTGAAGGCGAATCCAAGAAGGGCGCAATTCCCCCAACAGGTAACACCAATACACGCGGTTACTTTGAACCCAATACCCGCGACTTTATTAAAAAATGGGTTATGGAAGGTCCTACCCATCACTATGCTCTCGGTGTTGGACATCACGCTAAAACAATTAAAAAGATTGCCGATATTTTAGGTATTGAAGCCGTTATTGTTAAAGGCGAATAATTTAAAATAAGGGAGTTTATATATATAAAAAACCGAGTCTGCTTTGTAAATTGCAAAGCAGACTCGGTTTTATTTAATTATTCAATTTTCAGATTAATATTACTGAATTGTAGCTAAATATGCGTTGTAGGTATCAAGAACATTTTGTGCTACTGCAACATCATCTGCGTTTGCATTTTCTTCAACAATCTGAAGCGCTGCATCGTAAACGGAAAGGGTAGCAATGTCATCATAAACAGTGGTACGGGTTCCGTCTGCAAGCTCAATGATTGCATAGCCGCGAACTGCGAAGTCTACATCATAATTCTTAACGCCAATACCGGTAAGAACACCTGTATAGGTAAGAGTATTTGTGGACTCGTCGATTGCGTAACGAATATCAATGCCGTCTGCCTCGTTGTAAGCAACACCTGCTACTGCGTGACCTGAATTTGCAATATCCTTAGCTGCCTCACGGGTGAGGTGGAAACCTTCGTTTATACGAGCTGCGTTCATAGCAAGAGTACCGTACTCAACGATCTTTGCGCCGTCTGCAAGGTTAAGTGCATCAAGATCAATTGTGCTCTTGAAGCGGAGACCCTGTTTCTTATCGGCTGTT
>SVPL01000066.1 GCA_015065925.1 Oscillospiraceae bacterium | reverse complement strand
TTCCATTTTAACGGATTTTTGCCAAATATGCTCTACTTTTTTTATTTTATTTTTAATTTTTCTTCGTAGGCTCTACTTGGTTACCCCAACATTTATTATAGAGCCTTACTTATAAAAAGTGAATGCTCTAAATATAGTCACAAATTAAAGTTTATATGTCCAACCGAAGGAGTCCTCAATATTGCCCCACTGAATACCTGTAAGGGTATCATAAAGCATTTGAGTAACTTCACCGATTTCGCCGTTATTTACGGTATATTTTACATCCTTATAACAGAACTCGCCAATGGGGGAGATAACTGCTGCGGTACCGCAACCCCAAGCCTCAAGGAGTGTTCCGTTTTCCATAGCTTCGGCTAACTCATCAATGCTAATAAGACGCTCGCTAACCTTGTAGCCCTTGGATTTTAATACCTCTATACAGGATTTACGGGTAATACCGGGGAGGATTGAGCCGGAAAGCATAGGTGTTACAATTTCGTCGCCGATTTTGAACATAACATTCATAGCGCCAACTTCTTCAATGTATTTGCGCTCAACACCGTCAAGCCAAAGCACCTGAGAATAGCCCTTTTTCTCTGCGCGCTCACCTGCGCGGTTACTTGCGGCATAGTTACCGCCGCATTTAGCAAAGCCTGTACCACCGCGTACAGCTCTGACATCCTCGTCCTCAATCATAATCTTAACGGGGTTAATGCCCTCTTTATAATAACTTCCAACAGGGGAAGCGATAATAGCAAAGGTTGCGTTATGAACTGCGTGAACTCCCAAGGTTTCGTCATTACCAAACATAAAGGGACGAAGGTAGAGGGATGTTCCGCTGGCTGAAGGAGTCCAATCCTGCTCAACCTTTACAAACTCTGTGAGAACTTCAAATGCTAAATCCTCGGGAATTTGGGGAAGGCAAAGACGGTCTGCCGATACATTCATACGGCGGATGTTTTCCATAGGTCTGAAAAGCTGAACTGTGCCGTCTGCGGTGCGGTATGCCTTAAGACCTTCAAAAATTTCAGAGCCGTAATGAAGTACGGTTGAAGCGGGGTGCAAGGAGATGTTTGCAAAGGGCACAATGCGGGCATCGTGCCAACCTTCCTCCCGTGAATAATCCATCATAAACATATGGTCGGTAAAAATCTTACCAAAGCCCAAAGTAGAGCTATCGGGTTTTTCTTTTAAAGCATCTGCTTTTACAAATTTAATATCCATTTGTTTTCCCTCTTTTATTTAATAGTTTGTTCCTAACTTCATAGCTTGCATATTTATTTCAAGCATTTCTGCTTTTTTGGGCGGAATAACCTTTGCAAGCACAGTTTTAACATTTTCTTCGTTAAAATCCTTCATTACAGAAAGAAGCTTACCAAGAATAACCATATTGGCAAGGGATTGTTTACCCATTTCACTTGCCAAAGAGGTTGCAGGAATATAGTGAACATCAATATCTGTGCGGTCGGTTTTTGTTTCAATAAGACTGGAGTCGGCAATTACTATACCGCCTGCCTTAACTGTAGGTACAAATTTTTCAAAAGAGGGGAGATTCATTGCAATAAGAACATCAGGCTCAGAAATAATCGGAGAGCCAACCTCCTCATCGCTGATAATTACGCTACAGCTTGCTGTACCGCCACGCATTTCAGGACCGTATGAAGGAAGCCAACTAACATTTTTATCCTCGAGAAGGCCCTTGTATGCTAAAAATTTACCTGTAAACAAAATACCCTGTCCGCCAAATCCGGAAAGCAAAATTTGTGTAGTCATTATTTTGTTTCCTC
This sequence comes from Oscillospiraceae bacterium, assembly GCA_015065925.1. GTDB lineage: Bacteria > Bacillota > Clostridia > Oscillospirales > Acutalibacteraceae > UMGS1279. The sequence continues at coordinate 10,491 of SVPL01000066.1, read as the reverse complement.
CTTTGCTGAACGGTCTTTATAAACACCAAGAGGATAGTAGGGAAGCATATTTTCCTCTAACCACTTGAGTGCATTTTGAGGAGTCATACCCCAGTTTGTTGGGCAGGTAGATACAACCTCAACAAGGGAGAAGCCTTTGCCGTCAATCTGGTTTTGGAATGCCTTTTTAATTGCTTTTTTAGCCTTTACAATATTTTTAACATTGCTTACGGTTACACGCTCTAAATATTCAGGGCCATCAAGCTCGGAAAGCATTTCGCAAACCTTAATGGGGAAACCGCAGTGATTGGTATCACGACCGTAAGGAGAGGTTTGTGTAACCTGACCGGGTAATGATGTAGGAGCCATCTGACCGCCTGTCATACCATAGATTGCATTATTTATGAATATAATGGTTATATTTTCATTTCTTGCGGCGGCGTGAACTGTCTCAGCCATACCGATTGATGCCAAGTCACCGTCACCCTGATATGTAAATACAATGTGATTTTCAGGGTCGGAACGCTTTACACCTGTGGCAACTGCGGGAGCGCGACCGTGAGCCGCCTCAATCATATCGCAGTTAAAATAGTTGTATGCAAAAACGGAACAACCAACAGGTGCAATACCTATTGTTTTTCCTTCTATACCTAATTCGTCAATAACCTCGGCAACAAGACGGTGAACAATACCGTGAGTACAACCGGGGCAGTAGTGCATAGGTACATCTGTAAGTGCGTGGGGTTTATCAAATACTACCGGCATTATTTTGCACCTCCGTTAGCTTTTTTTATTGCTTCTAATACCTGTTCGGGGGACGGAATCATACCGCCTGTGCGATTGCAAAGTGTTACGGGTACCTTACATTCACTTGCAAGCTTAACATCTTCAATCATTTGTCCCATAGAAAGTTCAACAGAAATAATCTCTTTTACCTTTTCTGCTGCCTTTTTGAAGGGGGCTACAGGGAAGGGCCAAAGAGTGATAGGACGAATAAGACCAACCTTAATGCCCTGACTTCTTGCTTCATTAATGGCATTTTTGGCAACACGAGCCGCAATACCAAATGCCGCAATGCAAATTTCGGCATCGTCCATTAAATATTCTTCATACATAACTTCATTTTGCTCAATGTATTTGTATCTGTCATAGCGCTCAAAGTTAAGAACCTCAAGCTCGTCAGGATTAAGGAAAAGTGAAGTTACAATGTTGTGGTCGCGCTCTAATTTTGTACCTGTGGTAGCCCAAGGCTTGTCTACAGTTTCTTTTACCTCGTAGTCAAGGGATACAGGCTCCATCATCTGTCCCATTGTACCGTCTGCAAGAATCATAGCAGTCATACGGTATTTATCGGCAAGGTCAAAGCCTTTTACGGTGAGGTCTGCCATTTCCTGAACCGAGGAAGGTGCTAAAACAATCATCTTAAAGTCACCGTGACCGCCGCCCTTGGTTGCTTGGAAATAGTCTGCCTGACTGGGCTGGATACCGCCAAGACCGGGACCGCCGCGTTGTACATTTACAACAAGAGAGGGGAGGTCGGCACCTGCGAGGTAGGAAAGACCTTCGCTTTTAAGTGAAATTCCCGGTGAAGAGGATGAGGTCATTACGCGCTTTCCTGTACAAGCAACGCCGTAAACCATATTAATAGCGGCAACTTCGCTTTCTGCTTGTAAAAAGCAACCGCCGATTTTAGGCATTTTTTTCGCCATATAAGCGGCAACCTCGGTTTGAGGGGTGATTGGATAACCAAAGTAATGCATACAGCCTGCCTTAATAGCGGCTTCTGCAATAGCTTCATTACCCTTCATTAAAATTTTATCTGCCATAAGTGTAACACTACCTTTCTACCTTTATGATGCAGTCGGGGCACATCATAGCGCAGGCGGCACAACCAACACAAGCCGATTGGTCGGTAATCTCTGCGGGGTGGTGTCCCTTTTTGTTGATTTTGTCATTTGCAAGCTTAATAAGACCTTTAGGACAAGCATCAACACATAGTCCACAGCCCTTGCAATTGTCTGTTTTAAAGGTTAATTTTGCCATATTTATTAACTCCTTTATATAGGTTTTGACTGAAGTTTAAGTGGTAATAGATTTTCTATTTTGCCTAAAAGTTTATCATAAAGCTCTGCTTTTACGCTTGTTATAACAATTGGTAAACCAGAAGCTTCAGAAACCTCATTAGCATATTTAATAGAATCTATAACATCCTTAGGGGTTGTTTCTTCGCCGATGTTTGAGTTATTTATAAGACCTGTAAATTTTAGCCCTGAGGCGGCTTCAATCTCACGCATAACCTCAATGGTTGATTCGGCGTCGGGGGTGAGAGGACGGTAACCGTTTATTACCATTAGCATCTCAAAATTGTTTTCTGCCTTTATTTCGGGAACAAGCCTTCCCAAAGCATAGGCGCCACGGTCATCACCGCCAACATCAATTACCGCCGTGATGCTTTTATCGGCTGTAAGGCGGTACATATCTGCGGGGAGGGCGGGAATATCAACATTCGTGTTGGCATATTCCGAGCAAATAAGCTCTATACCACGCGCCTTAAAATCATCTGAGCTATCCTTGGTGCGGAAATATGGATTTACAATATCAAGGTCGGCAACAACTACATTATTATACTGCTCTTTAAGATAAAATGCAAGATTAACAGCAACATTTGTTTTGCCGCTTCCATAATGACCGCAAAGCAAGGTAAGTCTTTTAAAATTTTTCATTAAATCACGCTTTAAAGTTTATTTCTCTGTATTTTTCCGCTTACGGTTTTGGGTAAACTGTCACGGAAAACAACAATACGAGGATATTTATACGGTGCAGTGTGCTTTTTAACATACTCTTGGATTTCCTTTTTAAGTTCTTCGGTGCCCTCGTAGCCGTTTACAAGCACAATGCTTGCCTTTACTACCTGACCGCGAACCTCATCAGGGGCGGCGGAAACGCCACATTCAAGAACATAGGGAAGCTCCATAATAACATTTTCAATTTCAAAGGGGCCGATGCGGTAGCCCGATGATTTAATAACATCATCAACACGGCCAACATACCAAATAAAGCCGTCCTCATCACGCCAAGCGGTATCACCTGTGTGATAATAGCCGTCGTGCCAAACCTCATCGGTTTTTTCTTGGTCGTTGTAGTAGCCTGTAAAGAGTCCGCAAGGAGCACCGTTTGCCACATTTACAACAATTTCGCCAACCTCACCATCGGAAACATCCTTGCCGTCGGGGTCAACAATATGTACATCATAAATGGGTGCGGGTTTACCCATAGAACCGATTTTGTGTGATGCGCCAACCATATTACCTATAATCATAGTGCTTTCGGTTTGACCAAAGCCTTCAATAATCTGAAGTCCCGTAGCCTTTTCAAATTGGCGATAAACCTCGGGGTTAAGTGCTTCACCGGCAGTAGTCATATGCTGAACGCTGGAAAAATCATATTTGGAAATATCCTGCTTTATCATCATACGAAGCATTGTGGGTGGCGCGCAGAAGGTAGTTATTTTATATTTTGCAAACATTGGCAAAATATCTGCCGCATCAAAGCGGTCAAAGTCGTATACAAAGGTTGCGGCTTCGCAGAGCCATTGACCGTAAAGCTTACCCCACATTGCCTTTGCCCAACCTGTATCGGAAATGGTAAAGTGAAGTCCGTCAGGGTCAACATTGTGCCAATATTTGGCGGTGTGGAAATGACCTAGAGGATATTTATGATTGTGAGCCGCAATTTTGGGATATCCCGTAGTGCCTGATGTAAAGAACATAAGCATTAAATCATCACCGCAGGGGGAGTCCTCTGTACGCTCAAAATGAGAGGAGAAGCAGGTGTATTCCTCGTCAAAGGTTTTCCAACCGTCGCGGGTGCCGTTTACAATAAGCTTGTGTTTGAGGGTATCGCATTTTTCTGCTGCGATATCTACCTGTTCTGCGGTGTCGCCGTCTGCAGTGCAAACAATAGCCGAAACTCCCGCTGCATTAAAACGATATTCAAAATCGTGAACAAGCAACTGATTTGTTGCGGGGATTGCAATAGCACCAAGCTTGTTAAGGGCTAACATACAGAACCAGAACTGGTAATGGCGCTTTAAAACAAGCATTACGCGGTCACCCTTTTTAATACCCATAGATTTGAAATAGTTGGCAACCTGATTAGAAGCCTTTTTCATATCCTTAAAGGTAAAACGACGCTCGGTTTTATCCTTTGAAATATGTAGCATTGCAGTTTTTTCGGGCTCACGCTTAGCAAGAGCGTCCACCAAATCAAATGCAAAGTTGAATTTTTCGGTATTTTTAAAGGTAATCGAGGTTGGTGTGCCGTTTTCATTTTTAACGGTATCAATATAGTTGTGGTAAATGCGTTTTTTCTTACCGCTGGCAGCTCCACGATAATCGGTGATTTTTACGGTAGTTTCAAGCTCGGGAATAGGCTCGCCTGTGGGGTTAAGAACAATAGCGTAGAACTTACAGTCCCTACCGTTTACGGCAATCATACCGTGGGGGGTATCACTATCAAAATATATACTGTCACCTGGGCCTAAAACCTCGCGATGCTCACCAATTTGAACCATCAGATTACCCTCAATAACAAGGTCACATTCCTGACCTGCGTGGGTGGTTAGCTCAATATCCTTTTGCTGAGCATTTTCGTCATAAATGCTGTGAACGAAAAGTGGCTCGGCAATTCTGTCGCGGAAAGCATATGCCAGATTGTAATAGGTCATACCGTGCGCTTGGGAAACCTTTTGACCGCTACCTGCACGGGTAATGGTGTAGGATGCAAGCTTAGGGCTGTATCCTTCAATAATATCGGTAACATTAACATTAAGTGCCATTGCACAGCGATAGATAAAGGCGAAGTTAAGGTCATTTTTACCCGATTCGCACTCTATATATTCTGCTTCACTGACATCGGTTTTAACTGCCATTTCAGCCGTAGTAAGACCTTCAAGCTGACGAAGCTCTTTTATACGGTTAGCCATTTCTTGAATTTTATAATCAAGCGCTGTAATTTGTTCCATAATATTCAAAACCTTCCTGTTGGGACTTAAAAAGCACTCGTCCCAAAGTTATGACTTTGAGACGAGCGTCTGATAAAAACAAGTCACCCGCGGTACCACTCAAATTGCAACCAATTGGTTGCCACTCTCGGAATCTGACAATTCCTATGCATTTACGCAGCAATAACGGGAAGATTCTACTTGTCAAAACGACTTTCTTTCTTCCAACTCAGAAGCTACAACATATCTTTATCCTTAATAACTTGCACCAAACGTTATCTCTCTTAAAAGGATGGGGAGATATGCCCTCTTCGTCAAAGTCTTTTCATATTTGTATTATTATAGCACAGACTAAAAGTTTTGTCAACATTTTTTAGACCAAATACTACAGTTTATTTCTCTGGATTTTACCGCTTATTGTTTTTGGTAAACTCTCGCGGAACTCAACAATACGAGGATATTTGTATGGTGCAGTATGGGTTTTAACATATTGCTGAATTTCACGCTTTAATTCGTCAGAAGGCTCTGTGCCCTTTGTGAGAACAACACTTGCCTTAACAACCTGACCGCGGATTTCATCAGGAGCCGCCGAAACACCACATTCAAGAACATAGGGGAGCTCCATAATAACGCTTTCAATCTCAAAGGGGCCAATGCGGTAGCCCGATGATTTAATAACATCATCAATACGGCTAACATACCAAAAATATCCATCCTCATCGCGCCAAGCGGTATCACCTGTGTGGTACATACCGTCGTGCCAAGCCTCATTTGTTTTTTCATCATCAAGGTAGTATTCCTTAAACAAACCACAGGGTATGCTATCCTTGGTATGGATAACAATTTCACCAACCTCGCCGTTGGCAACGGAATTGCCGTCGGGGTCTACAATGTCAACATCATATTGAGGGGAAGCCTTACCCATAGCGCCGATTTTGGGTGTTGTACCACGAAGATTGGCAATGGTAAGGGTGGTTTCTGTTTGACCAAAGCCTTCCATAATCTGAAGGCCTGTGGATTTTTCAAATTGCTTGAACACTTCAGGATTAAGTGCTTCACCCGCTGTTGTCATATGATGGATTGAAGAAAGGTCGTAGTTTGATAAATCTTCCTTTATAAGCATACGGAGCATTGTGGGCGGTGCGCAGAAGGTTGTGATGCCGTATTTAGCAAACATAGGCAATATTTCGGTAGCGTCAAATTTGTCGAAATCATAAACGAATACCGCACCTTCGCAAAGCCATTGACCGTAAAGCTTACCCCAAAGAGATTTACCCCAACCTGTGTCGGAAATTGTGAGGTGTAAACCATCTCTTTCACAGCAGTGCCAATATTTAGCAGTTACAAAATGACCTAAGGCGTAGGTGTGGGCGTGAGCTGCCATTTTGGGATTTCCTGTGGTGCCAGAAGTAAAGAACATAAGAGCCATTTCAGAACCACTTGAGGTATCTTCTGTGCGTTCAAATTTACCCGAAAACAGCTTGTATTCGCTGTCAAAATCGTGCCAACCCTCACGAGTGCCGCCAACCATAATAAGCTGTTCTACACAGTTACAGTTTTTGGCTGCTCTCTCGGCAATTTCGGCGGTGTCACCATCTGCGGTACAAACAAGGGCTTTCACACCTGCCGCATTATAGCGGTATTCAAAGTCGTGTTCCTTAAGCTGATTTGTCGCAGGAATTGCCACAGCGCCTAATTTATGGAGTGCGGTCATACAGAACCAGAATTGATAATGGCGCTTTAGCACAAGCATTACCTTGTCACCGCGCTTAATACCAAGTGATGTGAAGTAGTTTGCCACCTGATTACTTGCGCGTTTCATATCCTTAAAGGTAAAGCGACGCTCTGTCATATTCTTATCAATGTGAAGCATCGCAAGCTTTTCGGGGTACTTATCGGCAATGCCGTCTACAACATCAAATCCAAAGTTAAAGCTTTCGGTATTTTTGAATTTTATATCCTGTAGTGAGCCTTCTTCATCCTCAACCGTTTCAACGAACTTTTCGCAAACAAGCTGTTCGCTTTTCTTTGCAGAAACAATGCTTTTGCGAACAACTTCTTCTTTGGTGTCCTCACCGGGAAGAACTACGGCGCAGAATACACAATCCTTGCCGTCAATAGCTATCATACCGTGGGGGGTGGAGCTGTTATAGTAGATGCTGTCACCCTCGTGTAGAACTTCAATGTGTTCGCCGATTTGCACCTTAAGTGAGCCACTGAGAATTAGGTCAAATTCCTGACCTGAGTGCTTGGTAAGGTGAATGGGTTTGTTTTGCTGAGAGGCAGAGTATTCGTATCTGACATAATAGGGCTCTGCAATTTTATCCTTAAATTTAGGAGCCAGATTGGTAATATCAATACCCTCCTCTTTGGCGGTTTTCTGTCCGCCGCCCTTGCGGGTTACAGTATAGCTGGAAAGCTTTGCCGATTTACCTTCAAGCAGCTGTGTCATTTCTACATCAAAGGCCTGTGCGCATTTATGTATAAAGGTAAAAGGAAAATCTATATTGGCATTTTCGTACTGTTCGTATTGTTCTTGGCTGATTTCGGTTTTTTCTGCCATAATGGCAATAGACCAACCCATAATTTCACGCATTTCCTTAATTCGTGCGGCAATCTCTACTAACTGTTCTTTTGCTGTGTTGGTTTGCATAATATCTAGTCTCCTTTTCTATGGATAATAAAATAAAAAACACCCATCTCAAAAAACTTTGAGACGGGTGTAATAAACACTCGCGGTACCACTCAAATTGTAACCTACGGTTACCACTCTTCGGAATCCAACAATTCCTATGCATTTACGCAGCAATCACGGAAGGTATCTACTAAGCAAAAAAGCGTTTCGGGCCTTCGGCTCGGAAGGGATGGGCGTTTTTGAAATCTTGTTATTGTCTTGCACCAAACGACAACTCTCTGAAAACTTGATTACAAGCCGTCTTCGTCACAGCCTTTTAAATTTTTAAACATTTTAACACAATGAAGTGCCATATGTCAAGTGTTTTTTTGAAAAAATTAAAATTTTTGTTGATTTTCAAATAATGTGCAGCTAATACATTTAAAAAAATCAATATTTTTAATGGTGGGGGGAAATATTTTCTCATTTGTTGTATAATAAAAGCAAGGCAAAGGATTTGACATTAACACCTAAGCAGGTTAAAAACGCTCTTGACAAGCTTTGTGAATCTAAAAAATCGGGCAAACAAGGGGCAAACAAATTTACCGTTATAACCGTGATAAAATGGGGGGATTATCAAACATATGAGGAGTAAAATAAGTCTGATTGGGCAAACGAAGGGCATTCAAGAGGCAAACAAAGGGCAACAATATAAGAATATAAAGAATAATAAGAATATAAAGAAAGAGGAGAGTGTTTTTGAATTTGATTGGCCTAATATTCAAAACCTTGCCGACCTTGTGAAAAAAGTTTAATATAATTTATTTTTGTTTTTATTTTATTTATTTTTATTTATTAGAATTTTTTAATCAAAAAAATGTTTTAGGCATTTTTTGATTAAAAATAGGCTTCAGCGTTTTAAATCACGGCGGAGCCGTGTATGTAATCCGAAAAGGTCGGTATGTAATCAAGCTGAAGGAAGAAAATACAAGGCTGTCGCCCTGATGCAGACCGCTGACTTACCTTTGTCAGCGGTCTGATCCTCGTTCTTCGGAACGGGGATTTTTTATCCAACCCGAAGGATTGGTATATAATCTCGCATTAGCGAGGATGTAATCCGTTTGCGTTTCATAAATATTATTGGATAAAATTTATAGCGGTTTATAATTTAGTGGGGCTATATTTTGCTTACGGAAGGTAGCAGGAGAAACTCCAAACTGCTTTTTAAAGCAATGGGAAAAATAAACTAAATCGTTAAACCCACTGCGGTATGAAATTACGCTAATAGGTCTGTCGGTTGTGGAAAGCAGAACCTGAGCTTTTTCAAGACGAAGCAGATTTACATAGTTTGTAATCGTAAAGCCTGTGTATTCCTTGAATTTACGGCACATATAGGATTTGTTGTAACCAAATTTTCTGGCAAGTCCCGGAACACTAAGGTCAACAGTATGCCCATCCTCGTGACCAACATATTTATTTATATAATCAACAATTTCATAAAACTTTTCATTTGTAGGTATTTTTATTCTGGAGCTATAATACCCTTTGCTGAAAAAAATTCCCAAAAGCATATATACACTTCCCATTAAGCAGGGGGAATTACTGTTTGAAAATTCAATCAAACGGTCTATTTCATTAATAATATCATTATCCTCAATGTAGTCACTTAAAACAATTATTTGCTCGCGCAGGGGAATTAGATGTTCCTTTGTAAAGGTGGAATCGTTATAAAGTCTATCTGCATCAAACATAACAGCATAACACTTTACACCGTTTTCTCCCGAAAAGCCGGTGTGCATATCATAAGGATTAACAACAACAATTGAGCCGGGTTTTGCAATAATCCTTTTTTGGTTAAGTGTTATAATAAGCTCACCCGATATTACTCTAAAAAATTCAAGACTTAGGTGACAGTGGGGCTTGAAAACCAATGAGCCCGGACTGTTTTTTTCCAACAAAGAAACCTTTATGGATTTTTCTTTGTTTGATATGTGATTTTGGCTTTTTTGGGTGTTTTGTGTTTTCATAAAGCAGAACCTCATCAATTAAGTAAATATAAGACAACTATAACAAAAAATTTCCACTTGATAATCTCTTGATTTTTATTATAAAATATAATTGGAATTTTGTCAATGTATATAATGTGTTTATCTGAAAGCGGTTTAAACATAACTTATTGGGTTTTTATTTATATAATTTTGTGTAAATAATACAAAAATGTTTAAAAATCCCTTGCTTTCATTTAAATATATTTAAATTTGCACAAAATCAAACATATTTTAAATAGTGAATATTATTTTTGATTAATAATTTATTAACCCAAAATTTTAAGGTTGGTAAAATTATGACAAAATAATTAACAGCGCTATTTAATTTACAAATTTTGGTAATCAAATAAGAAGGGGAGCAATATTATGAAAAAAATGTTGTCGGTTATGCTTGTGTTTGTGCTTCTTTTAAGTAGTGTAACCACAGGCGCATGGGCTTTGGACAATTCAGCTCCTGTAGGTGTTAACCTTATGAAGGATTACACCTATAAGGATTGGAAGGTTACAAGCCGTGCCACAATAAACGCGCCTACCGAAAGCTTTTCGGGCGATACCTCCAACGCTTTCAGCGTTACAAAGCTTATGTGGCGTTCTGCCTATACTAAGCTTGATTTGGAGGCAGGGCAAACCTATGAGCTTAAGTTCTATTATAAAGAGGAAGCTCCAAGTAAGGTTTACCTTACCGATAGTGATAACCGCGGTGTGTTAATGGCACCTACAGGCACAATGACCTTTGGTGAAGAAATCACATTAACAAACAAAGATTATTCCAATAATCTTTTAAACGACCTTAACTATAATGTTCCGTCGGATAAAGAGGGTTGGAATATTGTTACCGCCGTGATTTC
>SVPL01000005.1 GCA_015065925.1 Oscillospiraceae bacterium | reverse complement strand
GCGACAAAATTACGGTGGTTGACTGCCTGATAGAGCGTATAACCGCCTCAAAAGAAAGCATTGAAATCAAGTGGAAGATATAAAAAAATTGGGTCGCAAAAGCATTTCACCATTGTTGTTCTGGTGAAGGGCTCCGCCTTGCGCAGGATAGATTAAATGAGAAAAATTTCTATGCATTCAACCCAGGTTTTGATAAGTGATTTTAAAAACACAATGGGCTACCTATAAAAGTGAGGTAGTCCATTTTTGTTTTATAATTTGTGTTTATTTTAAACCAAATTTGACATCTAGTGTTATTTGGTATATAATATATCTGTAAAATATAAATTCTTCAAAGGAGGGGTAAGAATGAGCATTCGGGTTAATCGTGAGTTAATGCAAAAAGGTTGGAAATATTTTGATATTATGCATATAAATCGACGCGTAGCACGAATATACGAAAACGGTAAATGCATCATTAACTATCCATCCTTTATGCCATACAATCTGTATTTTGAAAAATCAGATGACCTCGATAGCAGAGTCAATAATCTTAATAACTTCTATTATTGGTGTTCTTCAAGGGTTCTGACTCTTGATAGAAAATATGCTAAAGAGATTTTAAAAACAATAGGAGCAAGTCAAACTACAACCGACAAAGATAGAGCAATGATTGCCATTTCCTATCACGGGCTCACCCTTACAGATGTTTTTTGGATAAGGGCAGCTAAAGAAAAAATCACTTTTGAAGATGTAGATTTATATAGTCATTCGCTTTCGGGCGCTTTTGCTGATGTCAGCTTGCGCGGAAAGGACATAACCCTTCAAAACGCCGAATTTTGCAAGGTGCAAGATGTAGCAGGTGATGTGGGCACTCTTGGTGTCGCTCCAAAAGCTTGGATTCGTAAAGACGGAGAAATATATCTTTTAAAAGATGGCGACGAGCGTGATGTTGAGGCAGAACTTTTAGCTTCAAAAATTGTTGCTTGTTTTGATGTGAATTATGTTCCTTATAGCAAAGATTATTTTGAAGGTTTGAAGGTGTCTAAATGCAAAATAATCACCTCCTTGCATACTAGTATAGTGTCATACGAGCATATTGATTTGTACTGTACTAATCGAGATATTGATAAACTAGACTTCGTTTTGAAAAAGGATAGTTATTCTTACTATATGATGAACATTCTGGATTACCTTATAGGTAATACCGACCGTCATTGGGGCAATTGGGGATTTTTTGTAGATAACTCCACCAATAAACTCAAAGGCTTATATTCGCTAATGGATTTTAATAAATCTTTCCTTTCTTATGATACTGTTGACGGCTCTGTTTGCCAAACTACAGATAAAAAAATCACTCAGCGTGATGCTGCTATAGTAGCAGTTAAAAAGATTGGTTTAAATCAAATATCCGAGATTCCCGAAGATTGGTTTGCGGATGTTGTAATTAAAGAAATGTTCTTTAAAAGGCTTAAAATTCTGAAAAATGAAGCTTTATAGAAAACACCCACAAACCCTGTAAAATTCAGGGCTTGTGGGCTTTTGTTTGAATTGGTAAACTTGGTGAAGGGCTACGCCTTGCGCAGGACAGATTAAATGAGAAAAATTTCTATGCATTCAACCCAGGTTTTGATAAGTAGTTTTACAAAAATAATTTAACAAAAAAGATACGATAGGGCTTAAATCCTTTCGTATCTTTTTTAAAAATATATTATTTTTAAATTCGGTAATATATTTTAATTGTTTGATTTTTAGTTAATAATCAATATATTATTGGTTTTTCGGTGGTGTATATTGTAACGCTGAATTTTGGTAATAAATCGTTAAATTTGGATTGGGTATTTTCAAGAGTTAAATCTGATTTAATCATTTCGTGGGATGCGTTGGGGGAGACTGTATTCGCATCATATACATATCTGTAGAGTGAGGAACCGTTTAATGGTGTATCTAACTCTACACTTATTGCTGAGGCGGTATCGTTATAGTTTGTTACAACAACTGTAAATTCATCGTCATTGCGTTGAATGGCAGAAATATAAATGTGCGAATCATCTGTTAAATCCTGTGTAACATTATATACTGTGCCTGTACCTATATAGCGTGTTAAAAGGCTTAGAGAATACCACGCAGGACGAGGTGTTTTGCTTTCAAGGTAGGTTGGTATATAACCCACTATTTGAATACCGTTTCGAAATTCACCGCTTGTGTTGGTGTGATTGGGCCATTGCTGGTCATAAAGAGCCCAAAGATAAGTACCGGAAATCCCGTTGTTTAAAATTCCGTTTACCATTGAACCAAGCGCGACACCCATCATTGGTTGAGATTTTAATGTACGGGTTGAGTCATATTTCATATCATCATAGGTGTATTCCAATGAAGAAACATTGTATTCATCAATCAGATAGCTTTTTTCGCTGGCTTTCAAATCACTCAAAGAATTTGCATATATGGTAGCAGGATGATTGTAAAATGCAGTTTGGTTATTAAAACTTTCTGCTTGGGCATATCCCTTATGAGAGCCTATAACATCAACAGCATTTAGGAGTTCACTATCGCTTAAGCAGAAGCTTACGAGTTCGGATTTTATAATTTCGGTATTTTTATCATCTCCGTACCAGTTATCACAGGGGGCAACGATTTGATAATTATTGCGGAGTCCCGAGTTTTTTAGTCCGGTATCGACAGCTAAAACAGCGTCTTTAAATATAGGTTTTAGTTTTTCGTAATTGCGTTTGTCATAGGTTGTTTTTGAATCGGTAGAAAGCCAATAATCTTCTCCTAAGCTTGAAAGAACATTATTAACTTCGGTGAAACAGAACAATTGATTTATATTTTTTATGCCTCTGGCTTCAAAATATGTTACCGAATCTTGGATGAATTTTGCGAAATTTTTATAAGTAGCATCGTAATTAATGGTTTCACCATCATCTTCGAAAACAATATAACCTGCATTATGGATATTTACTCTATTGCTTGAAAGTGATGGGGTATAACCGTTTTTGAATAATGCGCATATATTCCATTGAGGGGTTATACCCACCTCAATTCCCAGCTCTTGCATATCCAAACAACTTTGAACGAAGCCTTCTAAATATTGGTTATTCTTGCTGAAATCGTGAGTTTGTGATATCGGATCATAACTAAGGGAGCTACCGTAAAAACTACGAACCTTTTTAATTCCCATTTCCTTAAGGGTATTATATTCAAGTTTTATTTGAGTCTCTGAATAAACACGACCAAAATTATCCGGCATTTTAGCATAAAGCTGGTGTATAATATTTATTCCTTCAAAATTGTTGTTGATTATACTAGAATTATTATTGTGAATTTTAATGTTTTCTGCATTTAATTCACAATATGAGGTTATGTCATCGTTGGCGGTTTTGTTTAATCTTTCGGTTGTTTCAACTATTTCAGAAGCAGTAATATAATCCAAATCATCAGAATTTGCGTTTTCTAAAATTTCTTTTACGATATCATAAACCGAAATTAGTGTTGTGTCGCCATAGAATTCTGTACCGTCATCGGCAATGGCATATGTTCTGATTAAAAAGTCGTCATCATAAAATTTCTTCTCAATGCCGGTTAAAACACTTGTGAAAATATATTGCTCAGTGCTGTCTGCCCAAAGCACAGGAGTTGCTTGAGTGTTTTTATCATAAGCAATACCTTTGTTTTTTGGAGAGATTTTGTTAACAGAACCTAAATTAAGTTCATTATAACCATTTTCTAAAAGTTTTGCAGAGCGAATAGCAAGTATGCCATACTGTTTAATGTTTGCTGATTCAATCCAATTTTTGTCTATAGAGTGATAAAGTCTTATACCTTGATTAAGAGAGTCAGTTTTAGCGCGTATAGCACCTTTTGAATTGTATGCAGTTACAATTCCGTGATTTTCGGATGCGACATTTATTTGCCAATTAGCATAAAGTGTTAAATTGTTTGACGGTTGTGTAGTTTGTGAGTATTTCTGTGTAAGTTCAGCATCAGAATACCAGCCCTCAAAAATCTTGTTGTTTTTAACAGTTGGCGTTGGTAATATTATTTCAGTGCCGGGGTAATTAACGGTAGCATCAAGCTCCAAACCGTTATTAAGAACATAGTTAATCGCTGTTTTTGCAATTGGCTTTATGGAAACATCATCAATATAGATTTCGCAATTTTTTTCCGAAAGAATGGCGGTTGTAGTATTATTGAAATTAAACATTAAGCCGATTTGCTCGCCTGCATTGCTTGGGTCTGCCTTTGGCACATCTATTGTGAGAGTTACGGGTGTCCAGCTTGTATTCTTACAAGAAATTTCTGATGAGATATATTTTGAATCGGAAATTTCTGTATATATATTCCAGTTGTGGGTTGCCAAAGATAACCAAATATTAGTTGTACCTGATATTGCTCGATATTTGAAGGAGACCTCAAGTTTTCCGCCTTCCGGCAAAATACTGTAATTGTTAAGTGGTAATCTGTCACCGGGATTAACAATAATTGACTCTTTTACCGACGAAGAAAGCCAAGGTACCGAGCTTTTAAAATGAACTACATTGTTTTTGTCGGACAGAGTATCAACGCTAAGGGTATTAGCGCTGTTTTTATTACTTTTAGGGGAGTGGTTAGAAAGATTTGCAGTCACATATTCATTCCAAGTATCAAAACCCTGTATCTCCTCATACCCCCAACCTGAATTTTTAATTGTTCGTTCTTCCCATTTGGCATAAAGCGTGGTTGATTTATCGGGAAATGTTCCGCTGAATTTTGTTGTCAGAGCTTGGTCGGTATACCAACCAACAAAATTATTATTAAACTTAGATGTTGTTGGTAATGTGAAGGAGGAATTGGGTTTTAAACTCATTGAAGCTACAGGTTGACCGCCGTTTGTTTCAAAATTTATTGTAGGGAAATCGGTGGCATATTCTATAAGCTTAATATCATCAAAATAAATACCCCTTGAGTTAAACCAAATAAATATTGAGGTGTTTTCAAGCGAGTAGAAATCACACTCATAATAGTTCCAATTTTTTGCGTCGGCATAGGTTTTAGTATCGCTCCAATAGCCACCACACCCATCACTGCATCCATATTTAGCTACGGTATGGTCATTGCCTGACAGAAGAATTTCCTTATCAAATACAGAAAAGTCGGAGCTTAAATCATTTCCGCCTTGAATTATAAAACGGGGAAATCTGTAAAGTCGATTTTCGGATAATGCTTTGGACTCATCTTCATTTGTAGATTCGTATGTAGCGTACCAATAAAAAGAAATTGTGTATTTTTTATATGGATTAACCGAAACCTTGTTAGTGTAAGCCCAGTCGGTGAATTTAATAGAACTTTTTTCTGAGTTGGTTGAAAGCGGATAGTAAACCGATGTGTCAAAAACAGCAGTTTTAGTAGTGGTATGACAGGTAGCAGGGGAGCCTGATAACCAGCCTTCGGCGATATTCAAATCCCTTTGTGGTGCTATAACAACTGCAAAATCGTCTATCCAAAACTCTTTGGCGTTTAAAACTGTAGCTGCAAAGTAAAGGTCATTCTCTGTGGCTGTGAAGGTTATAGAGTATTCTTGCCATATGTTGGTGTCTGTAACGCTTATAATTTCTGTTGAAGTAATGGAGGCATTTTCTGCAAGTGAGCCCGATGCACCTATCTTTTCTCCACTTTTATAGATACCTGCATTTTTTATTACATATTCTGTTGAATTAGTGGTTAATGCGCCTCTATATTTGAATTTTAACTCATAGCTTCTTCCTGTTACTATACCTTCTATTTTTGTGGCAAAAACTTTGCTGTCCATTTTGAAAAATTTAATCGACTCAGAAGGGGAGTTGTAAATTTTAAAATCATATATTGGTGCTATGGCGTTTGAGGTATATCCAATTATTCCGCCTTCACCGTAACAGTACCAGGCTTCAGCCAGTTGTTCTTCTTGCCCTAAATCAACCTCTGTATCATTGCTGGCAGAAGAATTAACCACAAAAGTACTTGTTAGGATTAAAATCGAAAGCAAAAATGGTAAAAACTTTTTCATTTTCTAAACTCCTTTGCAGACCTTTTAAAATGTAAGTTTATAAAAATTACCTTTATCATCACTGTAATAGCAGATATCGTTTGCAAAATCTATCATTTCCGGTTCAATTGTTGCACCATAATCAGATAGTAAAAATTTTTCCTTTTGAATTTTATTTTTTGTATCGATTATTCGAATAGCGGGTGGGTTATTTTCATCATTTGTAAATCCCTCGGTGGAATAAATATATCCTTTATGATAACAAGCGCCTTGAATACATCTATGATATTCGCAGTCAAACCAATCTCTGATATCCCTTTTATTTAAAACAATACGCTTTACACCGAATTTTTCATCATACAACCCGTCGTTTGCATTTGGCAAGGTGAAAGAAAAATATCTGGTTTTATGGTCTTCATCTCGCATAGTAAAGGCGTAATAAACTGAATGTTCGGTATCTATTGCAAAATTACCAAAGGGACGAAAATCTCTTATGTTTTCTGACCGCCAAAGGGTATCATCGGTAAATCCGATTTCAATTAATTGAACAAGCTTGGTAGAAAAGCCCGATTTATTTTTCATAAGACGATAGACGCAGGTGACACCCTCAAGCTTATTGTCAGAGGCGGCATAATTGTTATATATATTGCTATATAGCAGAGGAAACTCATCTTTTTCGTTATAATACTCTTTACCAAACATCACCGAATTGCTATGTGGTTTTATAATATCAGTTTTATCTAAAACAAAGCTGTCAATAGATTTATGTTCCTTTTCATTTGGATTAAGGCAATCTTCCATAGAAAACACATTGCATACGCCCGAAGCTTCAAAGCGAAAAAGATAGCCTCCACAAATAGCACCATCCTGTCTGTTGCCTCCGTCAACCATTTTACCTAAGTCTTGAATTTTCACTTAAATCAGTTCTCCTTACCTTTTTCATCTTTTAATACTTTAACATATTCACCGGTATTTTTACCGGTTATTTTTTTGAACACGCGACAAAAACTTTTACTATCGGCAAAGCCAACGCTTAAAGCAAGTTCTTCTATACTGGTATTATGTTCTTTGAGTTTTAAGCACGCAACTTCAATGCGATGACGATTAAGCATAGAATGAAAACTTTCTCCTGTGATTGCCTTGAACATTTTACAAAAACTGCTTTTTGAATAACCGCAAAGCGCACTAACCATATCTAAATTTAAGGGTTCGTCATATCGGCTGTATATCACATTTATTGCATTGCCGATTTTCTCTATATCCATTAAGGATTTTAATACTGTTTTGGATTCTTCGGAATTATCTGCTAGCAGAGTTAATAGTTCAGCACTTATTTTATAAATATTTCCTTTTATTATTAGGTTATAAAAAGGTCTTTTTTGTGTTAGGATTTTTGCAGTTTCATTAAGTAAATTGCGAAGCTCGTTATAAATAGGCTTATCCTGCTGGCTTTTAAGTGAAAAAATACAGTTGCTTGGGTCCATTGATATGAAAGGATAAAACTGTTCACCTAAAAGCGCAGGGCCTATCTCAATAGTCAGCCGCAGATTATTGTTATTTAAATCTTCGCATAATTCATGTGGTGTCATAGGTGTTACAATAGCAAGGTCGCCTTCTTGTAAAACATATTTATTTTGATTAATAATGATATCGTATTTCCCTTTAAAGCAATAACTCAATTCAGCTTCAGGGTGGCGATGCATTTCAAAGGATTCATTTTGTTGTAATTCTACAAAGTAAGGATCGGTTCCTGATAATAATTTTTGGTAAAGCATTTCGCTCATCTCCTTAAATGTACTATAACACAAAGAAAAACTCAGTGCAACCTTTAAATATTTTTTGCGAATTATTGCATAATATTAGTCCTTTACTTTGTTTCTGGCGCTTCATATAATTAAAATATAAAAATGTATGATTTCAGAATGTTATTTCCTTTTTGTTAGTCCTTTGCCGGAATATATTCTAAAAATCGAATCATTTTTAGTTACACCTGTATATGACCGGTTATAGGAGATGAATTTATGAGTAATTTTAAAATTACCTGGCGTATAGCTCCCGCAATATATTCAAATACAGAAAAATGGCAGAGCTTTTTGCGTTTGATTGATAAATATGACGATGTGGCAGATGAGGTTGCATTTTATATTGTGGATGATACCTTTCCTGAACTTTCACCGTTAGAAGATAAAAAAAGACAGGCTGAGGTTTGTGAAACCTGCTTTGATGATTTGCGAAAAAGAGGGTGTACGGTTGGTATAAATGTGTGGCCAACCATACCTTTGTATGATATTGAGAAAGCTTATTTTCCCGATATGCGCCGAATGGTTGGAATAGACGGTGTGGTTTCCGATAACCTTGTTTGTCCTGTTTCGGATGAATTTATTGAATATATGAGTGAAAAGTACGCTGTTTTTGCTAAGATAAATCCCGATTTTATTTGGATGGATGATGATCTTCGTTTTACACATATGGGTTCAAATTATCCTTGTTTTTGCGAAGAGTGTGTGAAAAACTTCAAAAACGGAGCTTTTAGCAGTCGTGAGGAGTTAGAAGAAGCGTTAGCAAAGGATAAAAATCGCGATTTAAGAATTGCGTGGTCATCCTATGGAGCCGAAAGGCTGGCAAAACTTTGCTCGGCGCTTCGTGCAAAGGTGGATCAAATAAATCCTAATATCGATATTGCGTTAATGACGGTTGGAGCAACTCACACTACCTTTTCGGGTGACTATATTGAAAAATGTATGAAGGAATTGTGTTCTCGCCGTGCTCGTCCCGGTCATGATTTATATTCCGACAGAAATCCCGATAAAATTATGTGGAAAATCCTTGAGGTAGGGCGTCAGGTTTTAGAATATCCCGAAACAACCACAGATATTTATTGGGAGGAGGACAGTCATCCCCAAGGGCATCTTGGAAAATCCTTTCATACAAGGCAAAATGAGGTTAGTCTTGGGCTTATGGCAGGGTGTACTGGTGTTGCCTTTAATCACCTTTCTCTTAACGGAAATCTTGATGAACGATTGGCGCGTGAAATAGATGAACTGCATAGTCTTCGTTCAAGGTGGGAAAAATTTTATGATTTTTCAAAGGATTTAAGCTGGGTTGGAATGTGGCCTATGTATTCTTGGTTTATGACGGCAAAAGCTGATCCGAAATATGCTTGGCTTATGGAAAACCCATTTGGTGAGAATGATTTTAACTACTGTGATATCACACCGCCCGAAAAAATCGGACCCTTTGGTATTGCCTTAACGGCTGACCGTAACAACGCATCTGCTACCTTGTTAAGCGGAAAAACCCTTACCGCTTTAGATAAGGATGAGCTTAAAGCTGTTTTCAGCTCAAATGTTTATATGGATGTATCAGCACTTCAGGCGTTAGAGGAATTAGGTCTTGAAAAATGGGCAGGTGTACGTGCTAATCCTACCAAGCGTTCGGCAAAACCACCATGCGTTTTTACCAACCATTCTTTTAATGGAGAGTTTGCAGGCCACAGCTACCGAACAGCCGATGCAACTGTGGGCGCGCAAACCTTAGAGCCTTTAGATGAAAATGTAGAATGGCTTGGTTACCGTCCTAAATATATGGCTGACGGTGAGCTTTGCTACATTTCAAAATATCAAAATGAGTTAGGCGGAAAGATTATTGTTAACGGTTATGACGCTTGGGCAGGATTAGATAGTCCCAACAATCTTTATCAGCTTGCTTCTATTGCCGAGTGGTTTGATTTGCCTTTGCGTCTTAAATGGAAAAATAAAAATGTTGTTTCTCGTGTTCAGCCCTATATTCGCACAAACGGTAAAAGGGCGGCTGTTATGTTGCTAAACGCTTCCTTTGATACAACAAATCCTTTTGAAATTGTTGTTAAGGGTGAAATGACAAGCGCGGTGCTTTTAAATTCCGATGGTAGCGAAACAAAGCTTTTAAGTCGCAGAGAGAAAGAATGTTTATGTGTAGATATACCAACAATTAATGCGTGGGATATTGCTTTTGTTATACTAACATAATTAAAGGATGGTGCTTGTATGAAAAAGGTGCAACCATAGTTTCTCAGGAAGGTCCAAGCGGTACCGCTATTGCCACCAATAATAAGGCAGGAATTTCGGATGTTGAAAATTATTATTCCTATGAGCTTACCTTTACTGTTGGTGATAATACCGAGCTTTATTTTGCCGCTCATTTTTGGACAGCTAGCTGGGTTTGGATTGACGATTTCAAATTAGTGGATATAACTCCCACATATTATGAAATTGCCGATAATTGGAACACCTTATATGGTGATGATGTTGTGGGTGTAAGCACAACAAATCGTGTTACTATAGCGCAAACTAAAACAGATACCTATGAAAACAGTCCCGCCGCAATTTGTTTTAGTGGAATAATGCATAATAGAACTGCGGCAATTGCATTACCCGTAGAGGCAGGCAAAACCTATAAATTAAGCTTTATGTATAAAGGCGATTTTAACGGTAGCAATACCTCTTACAGTATTAAAAAATCAGGCGTATTTGAAAAGGGTGCAACTATAGTAACTCAAAAAGGTCCTAATGGCACAGCAGTTGCAATTCATAAAGAAAACGCAAGTATTACTGATAAAACAGTTTATAATTCTTATGAGCTTGTTTTTACGGTATATGATAATACTGAACTTTATTTTGCAATTCATTTTTGGAACACAAGCTGGGTTTGGATTGATGAATTCGAACTGCAGGAAATAGCATCAGAGTCTGGGTTTGAAACCGCTTACAATTCTATGGCGGCAATTCGCGCCGCATCAAATACCGATGGCTCGGTTGTTAAAAACGGACTTCGTATTTATAACTCTGTGGAAAACGAATGGACAAATAACACAAATATTGTTGAATACGGTTCCTTTGTTGTTCGTAAAGAGTATATGGAGCAGAAGTTTGGCGAATTCAATGGAGTTAGTTTTGATACAGTTACAGTTGACGGCACCGAAAGAACCCTTAAAGATTTAATTGGTAGCGGAGTTGGACTTGGTGTTGCCTATAGAGCAAACGGCGCCGCAACCATTACCTCAGCCATTGAAGGTTATGAGGGTGCAAAAGAAGTTCTTTGGAACTCTGATGCAACTCAAAAGATTTTTACATCATACATTACAGGCATTTCTTCTGAGCATTACGGCGATGATTATCTTGTTCGTACCTACGCTATTGATAACGATGGCAATATTTATTACGGTAATGTTGCTTCTGTTAGCATATTTAAGGTGGCACAGGCAATTTCTGTAGCCAATAATAATATTGAAATTGATAATGCGGCTTTTGAAGCATTTGTTGGAAGCGAACCAACCGTTTATGAAAATTGGTGTGCAGAAAATTCTCTTGAAGTCGGTCAATTGTATACAGAGCTTTATTCTAAATAAACTTCTGCAATAAACTTTGATTATTCCTTTATCTAAGGGGTGAATGTTAATTTTGCCCCGATAGGTTTATCATCTCCCTATAAATACCGCCAAGCGTAATGCTTAGCGGTATTTATAAAATTTAAAATGCTCTTTAAAAGGTTAAAAATGCCTGTAAAAATTACGCATAAATTTAGACTTTTAAATTTTTTTAAAATAATGATATAATTAAGATAATAAAATCTTTTTGGAGATGATTTATATGTTTAAAAATAAAATTATCGTATCTAAGCCCGAGCTACTTTACGATATCGGCGAGTTGCCATTCGCTTATGTTGACGGCAGTTGCTGTACTCATCGTCGTGGGGACGGTAAAATTGAATTTTTTACCACCTTTCATTTAAATCATAAACATCAACAGGTTCATTTTGTTGGCACTGCTGAAAAACCTTTTGAAACCGAACTTGAACAATTTAAAATAGATTTTAACGGTTATCGCGAGGTGCTTCCAAGCGGTATTTGGGTTCAAAGCCATTACGAATGTGAAGACGGAATGTTTATTGGCTTTTGTCACAGAGAGGATTTGCACAAAGACGATATAGATTATCCTCAAAATTATCACTTAGGCTTTAGTGTTTCCTTTGATAAAGGAAATAGTTGGAAATATTTAGGAGATGTTTTAGGTTCTTGCTGTAATTACATCAGCAAAAGACGCACCGGTGGATGGTGGCCTAATTTGGGCGGCGTACCCTTCTTTCCGGGTAAAGATGGCTATTTTTATTTCTATTTTAATGAATTCAATGCCGATTACAAACGATATGTTTCGGGCGCTCGTCTTCCCATGAAAGAAGCAATCGAAATGATAAGAAAGGGCGAAAACCCCGCCTCTTTAGTTAAAAAATACAGTGGTAACGGCGTGTGGGATACCGAGCCTATGCATGGTACAGCCGCACCTATGATTTCTACAGATTTAGAAGATGTTAGATTTATTCCAGAAGTGGGCTACGAATATGACTCCCATTCCGATGCCGCATATTGCTCAGCTCTTGATAAATATATTCTTATACTTCAGTCAGCAAGGCAGGTTATTATGTTTTTATCTGATGATGGCTGTAATTGGAACGACTATAGAGTGCTTTTTACTGCCGAGCCTGATGTTGGTCTTGCTTATTATTCCACAATTGTTGGTATGGATGATGAAGCGTCGGATGATTTTAGCACGGTAGGTCATAAATTCTGCGTTCATTTCACCCACAAGCCTGAGTATAGTCGTATACCCGGTAGTATAGGAAATTACGCAAAGGATAAATATTATCGTTGCTGTGTAACTATTGAATAATTTTAAAAATTGCATTTTGTGAGGTACATTATGAAAAAGGTTCTCGTTAATAATATTGATATTGTTACAAAAGGCTTTCGCGGAATAAATTTTATCCATCAGCTTTATAATTATATGCCCGATGATTGTGACCGCCTTAATACTCCCGAGCTTATTGAGCTCGAGCACGAAACACTTAAAAAAATGGGTGTTAAGCAGGTGCGTAGCTTTTATGGAAGCTCCCTTTGTTGGGACGAAGAAAAAGGTATTCACGATTTTGAAAACGAATGGATGCAAGCCTTTTATAAAAACTGTAAGGATATGGAAAAATTAGGCATCGAGGTTGGCATAACCCCTCAGTGGCATATCCAAGGTTTATGGCGCCGTTACGGACATCCGGGAGTGAATTTAGATTATAATGGCTGTATTGTAGAGGGAGATATAGAGTCAACTGCTAAAAATTTCGAAAAATTTATTGAGGAGTCGGTACTCGCTTTTGAACGCCACGGTGTTACCAATATCAAGTATCTGTATTGTTTTACGGAATGCAACAACAGTCTTCGTGAGCCTATAAACAATGGTAGATTAAGAAGCCAATACGATAAACTTCTTCCCCTTTATGACCGTTTTGTTCGTGCAGTAGACCAAGGATTAAAAAATGCAGGACTGCGTGATAAATATAAAATTGTTGGTCCTTGTGACAATTGGCGCGCCGACGATGGTACTATGCCGCATTCAATTTTGACCAAATACATTGCAGAAAATTTATCAGATGTTGTGGATATAATCGGCGCTCATAACGGCTATGACCGAGGCGTTGCATATTCTAATGATGAATTTTATGATTTACCCTTCCCAAAGCTTACCGACCCAAAGGTCAGGGCAGAAATGCTGGGCAAGGAGTATTGGATAGACGAATGGAATGTTGAACTTCACTCAAGCTATAGTGCACAGCAAAAAATAGCAACTTATTCCGACCCAATGCGTGGTGTTGCTTTTGGAGCTATGATAAATAGCGTTATGAATATGGGCGGAGTGTATAATATGCTCATTTGGGCGCTTTATTCACAACAATGGCCCAACAATCATTGCGGTGAAGACGGTAGCCGAAGTGAATTTATTGACGGCGTGCAAAGAATTGGCTATATTCCGAATTTAAGGCAGAGTACAACCCCCACCAAGGCTTGGTATGCCGTGGCAATGCTTACAAAATTGGTGGGCACCGGTGATATATACGGCAGTTCAATAGCCCGTCCCATTTACGCTTCTGCGATTGCAAGAGATGACGGTGAATTTACGGTAGTTGTAACAAGCTACAGTAAAGAGCCTGTGGAAATTGAGGTTGAATTTGCAAAACCACTTGATGGCAAAACTCTTTACAGATATTTGTATAATCCCGACACCATTGAGGCAACCCCAGACGCAAATATGATTAAAAGCGACCGTGCAAAGGAAATGGTTATAGATAAATTTAATGATGATTTACCCGGTTATTGTGTAGCTGTTTATACTACTTTGAAATGTGAGTAGGTGATACTTATGAAAAACTATTTAAAAACCTTTTTAAATATGCAGGATGAGGAGTTTTTAAAAAAGCATATTCAGGAATTGCTAAAGCGTGAGCTTCCTCAAACCTATGAAGCCAATCATTCGGCTATGGATTATGCCGAGGAGCTTCTTAATTCTTTAGGCTTTGAAACCGAAAGACCACATATTGCCTTTGACGGCAAAACAGTTTATCAGGATAAGGTTATGCCTCTTTGCTGGTCGGTAAGTAACGCAACCCTTACAGTGCTAAGCGACTGGGAGGGTGAAAGGGTTATTTGCGACTACCAAAAAGAGCCTTTTTCGGTTATAAGATGTTCAACATCCACCCCGAAAGAGGGTATTACAACCCGACTTATTCCGTGGGATAGAATGTTGGCGGGCGAGGATTGTAATGGCGCTTTAATTCTACTTCCTCAAAACATACTTCCTACCGAACGCGCTCTGCCGCCCGTTTTGAACAGTGGTGCAATAGGTTTGGTTAGTGGTGGCACCATTGATAGCGGAACCAGACCTGATGATATTCTTTGGGCAAACGATTGCTCTGAAACCAACTGTTGGCACTGTATTGAAGGGGATAGAGATTTTATTGGATATTCCGTTTCACCCAATATGCAGCGCAAATTAGAAAAGGCTTGCAGTGAGGGCGAGGTTATTTTAAAAGCCGAGTGTGACGGCAAGCGCTTTGTGGGTGAAATGCCTGTTGTTACCGCCTTTTTAAAGGGTGAAAGTGAAAAAGAGTTTTGGATTTTAGCCCATAACGGCGAACCGATGGAGGATGATAATAATCAAGGTGTAATGATAAGTATTTATACCTTGATGGTTATTAAAAAGGCAATAGAGGATGGAAAAATACCTCCCCTTAAATATTCTATACGCTTAATTATTGCCCCCGAGCTTTACGGCTTTGCCGCCGCGGCTAATTATTACGGCGAAAATTCCATTCTTAAAGAGCGTTGTATAGGCGCAATAAGTAATGATGGTATGCCAAGCCGTCATTACCATATTAATTTAGGATTTGCGCCAACCTGTATGCCGTTTTATTCCAATGTTCTTTTGGAAGGTATGTGGCGTGAATATCAAGCCCTGGTTGATCTACCGCCTTATATAGCAGGAAGTCATTACTGTTGGTCGGGCGACAGCTTTTTGTCAGATTCTGATATAGGCTTGCCTACCATAATGCCACTTCAAACCCGTTGTGCAACCCATTGTTGGCATAATTCCTACCAAAGATTTGGTTACATTAATTATCCAATGTGTGCGCGTATGGCGGCGGTTTATGCCGCCCATACAGCCGCTACTGTTTGTCCTGAGCCTGAAGCTTTTGCAGAATTTTTACCCACTGCGACAAAATTTTCCATAAAAAGACTTATGGACCTGGCAGAACATCAACCGCTTCGCCCCGCCACCGATGCTAAAGCAAGGCTTCGCCACGCCGCCGATATTGAAATTGCAAATATTCGCGATTTCAAAAGGGTAGATGTTGACGAAGCGGTTATTGAAATGGCTGTGCAAAAAATCAACGATTATGTAAATTCCGTAGAGCCTGTTCCTGCGGCGCCAAATCCTGCAACCCTTATTTTGGAAAAATATAAAGATATTTATCCAAAAAGACTCACTATCGGTATTCCTCACGATTTTGCAGCAATTCCCTTTAACCGCAGGCTTCGTCCGTATATTGTAGCTCTTTTAAGCTTTGTTTTTACAGGTATGGACGGTAAAAAATCCCTTAAAGATTTGCTTATAGAAGCTGAATGGGATTTAAACTGTCGTTATAGCGATGAAGAAATTGAAGATTTTGTAGAAACTCTTCGTCTTTTAGCTGAATTTGAATATATAAAAATGTAAAAAAATAAAATATCAAAAAACACAAAAATCTATTTTTCTCTATTTACAAATGACTGGTAATGGTATAAAATTAAAGCATACAAAATTATTACCTTTTTCGAGAGTGATTATTATGGCAACAAAATCTTATCAAATGGATATGACCTCGGGACCTCTTTTAAAGAAAATAATTTTATTTTCTATCCCCCTTATGTTAACCAGCGTATTGCAATTATTATACAATGCGGCAGATGTTATCGTTGTTGGTAAGTTTGCGGGTGAGGCTTCCTTGGCTGCCGTAGGTTCAACGACTTCACTTATAAATCTTATTGTTAATTCATTTATTGGTTTATCTTTAGGAACAGGCGTTATTGTTTCTCAGTGCATTGGCGCAAGGCAAAAACAAAAGCTTCATCGTACTGTTCATACAGCTATGCTTTTAAGTGTTTTTTTAGGCTTTTTTGTTACAGCTATAGGTTGTTTGTTATGTGAGCCTATTTTAAAATTAATGGGCTCTCCTGATGAGGTTTTGCCAAAGGCTACGCTCTATATGAGGGTTTATTTTTTAGGCTCTCCCGGATTTTTGGTATATAATTTCGGTGCAGCGATTTTGCGTTCGGCGGGGGACACAAAAAGACCTTTAAAAATTCTATCTCTTTCGGGAATAGTAAATGTAGCATTGAATTTGGTGTTTGTTATATATTTTAAAATGGATGTTGTTGGTGTTGCCGCAGCTACCATTATATCGCAATACATTTCGGCAATTTGGGTGGTTATACTTCTTGTTAAGGATAATGCTGATTATAAATTCTTTATAAAAAAACTTCATATTTATAAAAATGAACTTTTGCAAATACTCGCATACGGGCTTCCTATGGGTATTCAAAGCTCCTTTTTCTCTGTTTCAAATGTAATCATTCAGTCCTCAATAAATTCATTTAACACTCTTGTTGTTGCAGGTAATTCTGCTGCAAGTAATATTGAAGGCTTTGTTTATGCGGCAACAAACGCAGTTGCTCAAGCGTCTATGACCTTTTCGGGGCAAAATACAGGTGCTGCCAGATATGATAGAGTAAAAAAAGCGCTTATTCTTTGTTGTTCATTAAGCCTTATTTTAGGGGTTGTGTTAGGCGGCTTGATGGTTATATTCAAGTCACAGCTTTTATCTCTATATACAGATAATCAAATGGTTTTGCAGGCTGGAATTGTTAGAATAAATATAATCGGTATGTTTTACGGTCTTTGTGCCGTTATGGATACCGTTGCCAACATCTCCCGCGGAATGGGAAAATCTGTTGTCCCAATGTTAATAACCCTTACCTTGGTTTGTGTAGTTCGTATCGCTTGGGTATTTTCTATTTTTAAATTCTTCGGAACCGAGCAGTCTATTTATTGGTCATACCCGGTAACCTGGACATTAGCGATAATTGGACAGCTTATTTATTTTGTAATGGTTTATAAATCAAAAACCAAAGCTAAGATAAAAAATTAATGTTTTTATTGTTATCCTGTAAGTTTTTTTACTTGCAGGATAAATTTTTTCGATAAGAAAGTTTGAAAGCGACAAAATAATTTCAAAAATCCTTAAATTTCCTCTTGATTGTGATTTGGTTTTGCGGTATAATAATACATTATTATGTGATATTATGCAAATTTTGTATCTTTATAATTTTTGGAGGTTTATTTTGAAGGAGAAGCTTGATGCTGTTTTGTCTTTTTCTGAACAGGAAGAATATATAAAAGCAGTTAGTGAAATAATAAAAAGTAAATATAATAAGCCTCCTCTTGCTATGGTTGTTCCTTATGGGTGTCAGCAAAATGTAAGCGATAGCGAAAGGTTAAAGGGTATTTTGGCTCAAATCGGTTTTGATTTTACTGATGATGCTGATAAAGCCGATTTAATGCTTTATAAAACCTGTGCCGTGCGAGAACACGCCGAGGATAGAGTTTTTGGTAATATCGGTGCTTTAAAACACTATAAGCGCCGTAATCCCGAGTTAATTATCGGTCTGTGTGGTTGTATGGTACAACAGGAGGCTGTTGCAGAGCGTTTTAAAAAAAGCTACCCTTATGTAGATTTGCTTTTTGGTACTCATGTTGAACATCGTTTGCCCGAATTTTTATATAGACTTTATACCAAAAAGGGAAGAGTGTTTGAGCTTGATGATACTGAACACGAAATAGTCGAAGGAATTCCTGTTCGTCGTGACGGTACCTTTAAAGGTTGGCTACCCATAATGCAGGGCTGCAACAACTTTTGTACCTACTGTATTGTACCCTATGCAAGAGGTCGCGAACATTCCCGTAGCTATAAGGAGATTTTAAAAGAAGCAAAAGAGATGATATTAGCAGGATTTAAAGATATCACTTTGCTTGGTCAAAATGTTAATTCTTATCACAGTCCCGAAAACGCCGAGGATGGTAGTGAAATAAATTTCCCAAAGCTTCTTCGTATGATTAATTCTTTAGATGGTGATTTTAGAATTCGTTTTATGACATCGCACCCAAAGGATTGCTCCGAAGAACTGCTTATTACTATGAGTGAATGCTCTAAGGTTAGTAAGCATTTGCATTTACCCTTCCAAAGCGGTAACGATAGAGTTTTAAAGGCTATGAATCGTCGTTATACAAGAGAAAAATATTTAAATTTAATATCTCTTGCTAAAAAATTAATGCCCGAAATTTCTCTTACAAGTGATATAATAGTTGGCTTTCCGGGTGAAACCTATGAAGAATTTTCTGATACTCTTTCATTAGTTAAAGAGGTTGGTTTTTCGGCGCTTTTCACCTTCATATATTCCAAAAGAAGGGGAACACCCGCCGCCGAAATGGAGGACCCCGTTTTAAGAGAAGAAAAAGGCAAATGGTTCCGTGAGCTTTTATCTGTTCAGGACTCGGTTTCAAAACAAAATGATGTTAAAATGGCAAATAAAACATATCGTTTGCTTTGTGATGATTTTGGCAGAGCCGATGGCTTTATGGCTGGTCATACCGACGGTAATGTTTGTTTGGAATTTATGGGTGACGCTTCACTTTTAGGTGAATTTGTTACTGTAGAAACTTATATGGAAAATAATGGCCTGAAGGCAAAAATAAAGGAGTAATTATAATGGATATTATTGAAATGACACGCAAACTTGGTGTAGAAATTCAACAGCAAGAAGTTTTTAAGAATTATATTAAAGCAAAAGCTGCCAATGATAATGATGTTGAGCTTCAAGATATGATTGGTCAGTTTAATGTAATTCGTATGCAGTTAGATCAGGCTCTTTCTGCCGACGAAAAGGACGGCGATAAGGTTAAAGAGCTTAACGCACAGCTTAAAGATACCTATACCGCCATTATGGGCAGAGAAACTATGATGAACTATAACATCGCTAAAGGCGAGTTGGATGTTCTTGTAAATCAAATTAATGCTATTATTGAGCATACTCTTGATGGTGATGATCCAATGACCTGCGATATTGCATCGAATTGTACAGGCTCTTGCTCGACTTGTTCAGGTTGCCACTAATCATTATTTAAAATTTATAAAAATAGGAGTGTTATTGGTTGGGTAAACTTTCACCGATGATGCAACAATATATGGAAATCAAGGAGCAAAATAAGGATTCAATTCTTATGTACCGCTTGGGTGATTTCTATGAAATGTTTTTTGATGATGCTAAAATCTGCTCGGAAGAATTAGAGCTAGTTTTAACGGGTAGAGATTGCGGCTTAGAGGAGCGTGCGCCTATGTGCGGTGTTCCTTATCATAGCTGTGAGTCCTACATAGCAAGATTAATAGGTAAGGGCTTTAAGGTTGCTATTTGTGAGCAAACCGAAGACCCTGCAACGGCTAAAGGTATTGTAAAAAGAGAGGTAGTAAGGGTTATTACCCCCGGTACCGTTATTGAGGATGCAATGCTTGAGGAAGGTAAAAATAATTATCTTGCTTCGGTTTATATTCGTGGTAACGAGTGCGGCTTAAGCTTTATAGATGCTTCAACCGGTTCGGTTTCTGTTACTGCAATAAACGGAGATGGCTTAGAGTCTCGTCTTATTAGTGAGCTAGGCAGATTTTCTCCTTCTGAGATTTTAATAAGTGAATCCCATAAAATTTATCCTAATTTGGTCACATTTTTAAAAGACGGGGTTGCTTGTCGTGTTTCAGAGTGCTCTGACGCAGCTTTTGAAAAATCAAAAAAGGGCGAACTGATTATTAAACAGTTCAAGGTATTAAGTGTTGAGGAATTGGATTTAACTATCGATTCTGTTCAAACCGCTTCCTTGGATTTTGCTCTTAATTATCTTATTGAAAATGGTATGGACAAGCTAAGCTCTGTTGAGAAAATCAACCATTATTCAAGCTCGGTATTTATGTCTCTTGATATTTCTTCGGTTCGAAATCTTGAACTATTGGAAACAATGCGCGGAAAAGCCAAAAGAGGCTCCCTTTTATGGGTGCTTGATAAAACAAAAACTGCAATGGGTAAAAGACTTCTTCGCAGTTGGCTTATTCAACCACTTTTAAGTCCCACCGAGATTATTGCAAGGCATAATGCGGTTGATGAAATTTTTGGTGATACCGTTTTACGCGGCGAAATGACCGAGTATATGACAGGCATTTTTGATATTGAGCGTTTAATGACTCGTGTTGTATATGGTGTAGCTAATCCAAAAGAATTGCAATGTCTTGCCCGTACCATAAGCAGATTTGCACCTTTAAAGCAACTGCTTCAAACCGCTAATTGTAAGGTGTTAAAGCAAATTGAAAGTGATATTGATGTTTTAACAGATGTTGCTGAGCGAATTGAAGCCACTATATGTGATGAACCGCCTACAAGTATGAAGGATGGTAAGATTATTCGCGAAGGCTTTAATAGTGATGTTGATACTTTAAGACAAGACCTTACGGGCGGAAAACAATATATTACCGAAATCGAAGCTAACGAAAAGGAAAAAACAGGTATAAAAGCTCTAAAGGTTCGCTACAATAAAGTTTTTGGCTATTACATTGAAGTTCCTGCACAATATAACGATATTGTTCCCGAGGAATATATTCGAAAGCAAACATTAGCCAATGCCGAACGATATATAACAGATGAGCTCAAAGCATTAGAAGCCAGGGTTTTAGGTGCTAGCGAGAGGGTTGTAAAGCTTGAATTTGAACTATTTTGTGAATTGCGCAATTTTGTTGCATCTCATTTAGAAAGACTTCAAAGAACGGCTTCGGCTATTGCTAAATTAGATGTTCTTTGCTCTTTTGCAACCGTTTCGGCTGCTAACCGTTATTGCAGACCGCAGGTTACCAACGACGGTAGACTTAGCATTATTGGGGGTAGACACCCCGTTGTTGAGGTCGTTAGTAAAAATCCCTTTGTTGCTAATGATACCATCTTAGACACTAACGATAATAGATGCGCTATTATCACAGGTCCTAATATGGCAGGTAAATCTACATATATGCGTCAGGTTGCGTTAATTACTATTATGTCGCAAATTGGTTGTTTTGTTCCCGCAGAATCCGCAACCCTTGGCATTGTGGATGCAGTTTTCACAAGAGTTGGCGCATCTGATGATTTGGCAACAGGTCAATCTACATTTATGGTTGAAATGAGCGAGGTTGCCCATATTTTGCAAAACGCTACCTGCAACAGTTTGCTTGTTTTAGATGAAATAGGCAGAGGTACATCCACATTTGATGGTATGTCTATCGCTCGAGCAGTTTTAGAATTTGTAGCAGATAGAAAAAAGCTTGGTGCAAAATCATTATTTGCAACACATTATCACGAATTAACCGCTTTGGAAAATCAACTTTCAGGGGTTAAAAACTATAATATTGCTGTTAAAAAGCATGGTGATGATATAACTTTTCTTCGCCGTATTGTTCGTGGTGGCGCAGATGATAGCTACGGTATTGAGGTTGCGAAGCTTGCTGGTTTACCAAACTCAGTTATTAATCGTGCTAAAGCCGTATTAAAGGAAATTGAGTCTGAGGGTGTTGTTCGCGAGGTTTCTAAGCCTACTGTGGATTCTCTTCAGCTTCCACTTGGCGTTGGTGAATATAATGATGTTATTGAAGAATTAAAGAATATTGATGTCAATGTTCTTACCCCAATTGAAACAATGAGTGTATTATCTGAAATTGTGAAAAGGGTTAAAAATATATAATTTTAGGAGGTGTGACGAATTATGGCTGATATTATGGTGTTGCCTAAGGAAATATCCGAGCTTATTGCCGCAGGCGAAGTTGTTGAACGCCCGGCTTCGGTGATTAAAGAGCTAGTTGAAAATTCAATTGATGCCGGCGCAACTGCTGTAACTGTTGAAATTGAACGCGGTGGAATTACTTATATGCGTGTAACCGATAACGGTTCAGGTATTCCTAAAGCTCAAATTAAAACCGCCTTTTTGCGTCACGCTACCAGTAAAATTAAATCTGCAACCGATTTAGATGCTATTTTAACGCTTGGTTTTCGTGGTGAAGCCCTTGCTTCTATCTGTGCAGTTGCCAAAGTTGAGGTATTAAGCGCAATTGATGGTGAAAACGGCGTTTGTTACGAAATAAACGGTGGAGAAGAGGTTTCTTTTGAAGAAATCGGTTGCCCTAAAGGCACAACAATAATTGTCAGAGATTTATTTTATAATGTTCCCGCAAGAATGAAATTTCTTAAAAAAGATGTTACAGAAGGAAATTCAGTTGCATCAATTATGGATAGAATTGCATTATCTCACCCTGAAATTGCCGTTAAGCTTATTAGAGATGGTAGAACTGTTTTAAATACTACAGGTGACGGAAAATTAAAGTCGGCTGTATATTCTGTTTTAGGAAGGGATTTTAATTCTTCTTTAATCCCTGTTGAATATATGGAAGACTCCTTAGCAATAACGGGATTTGTGTCCTTACCTTCAAGATGCAGACCTAATCGCAATGGCCAATTTTTCTTTCTTAACGGAAGATTTATAAAATCAGGCACTATGGCAGCGGCACTTGACAGAGCCTATCAAAATTCGGCAATGGTTGGTAAATTTCCTGCGGCAGTTTTGAATTTAACCATTCCCGCGGGTACCGTTGATGTTAATGTTCATCCCGCAAAAACTGAGGTTCGTTTTGCAGATGAGCGCAGAATTTTTGATATTGTTTACAGAGGAGCACGTCAGGCTATTTCTCTTGGAGATAAACGCCCGGAGCTTCAAATTAATTCAAAAAAGCCTACTAATATTTTTGCTTCTTCGGATGAATTTACACAAGCAAAGCTTAGTGTTGATGTTAATGATAAGCCCATAAGTACTGTTTCTAATCCTCATACAACAATTAATACTGAATCTCAGGAAAAAAACAGTCCCTTTATTAAAGCTAATCACGAAACTAATGAACCTTTGATTTTAAGGGATTCTTTTTCTAAAGACAATAATTCTGATTTTATTAAAAATGAAAAATTCGTTACGTATCACGCGGTTTATGATGATGACCTTCCAAGGACATCCAATATCAATATTGATGTTGTTGTGGACAATACTGAAACTTCCAATCATAATCATTCCGAGTTGTCACAAGTTAACTCACAACCTGTCGAGGTTGAAAAACCAAAAGCAAAATTTGATTTGGAAATTAATCCTGATATTGATCCACTAAATATAAAATACATAGGTGAAGCATTTGCAACTTATATTATAGTTTCTTATAATGAGTCTTTATATTTAATTGATAAACACGCCGCACACGAGCGTATTAATTTTGAAAAACTCAAAGCCGAGCTTGAAATTCAAAGTCAAATGCTGCTAACTCCCGTTAGTGTTACCTTGCTTACAGATGAATTTGAGGCTATTATTTCAAATTTATCTATTCTTGAAGATTATGGATTTGAAATTGAAGACTTTGGCGATAATACGGTAATTGTCAGAGCGGTACCTGCTATTTTGGGTAGTGATAATATTCCTTCGCTTATAAGCGAATTTGCCGATACCTTGAAAATCAGTTCACATTCTATGTCAGAAAAAATTGATGATATTCTTCATAGCATAGCTTGTAAATCTGCCATAAAGGGAGGCAATATCACTTCAATGGAAGAGCTGCAGCAATTGGCAATTACTGTGCTTACAAGCAAAAAGTTAATGTATTGTCCTCATGGCAGACCAATTGCTTTTGAACTTAAGCGTTCACAAATCGAAAAACAGTTTGGAAGGTTAGGCTAAATGGCAAAAAACAAACCTGTTATATATATTGTTGGACCTACAGCGTCAGGCAAAACATCTTTTTCTATCCAAATTGCAAAGCGTTTTAATGGTGAAATAATTTCAGGCGATTCTATGCAGATTTATAAGGGTATGCATATTGCATCTGCTGCTCCCGATGAAGAAGAAAAGCAGGGTATACCGCATCATTTATTTGAATTTTTGAATTCTAATGAAAAATTCTCCGTTTGTGAGTATGTCAAAATGGCAAATGAAGTTATTTCCGATATACATTCCAAAAACAAACTTCCCATTGTTGTGGGCGGTACAGGATTATATATTTCGTCTTTAGCAGAGAATTTGTGTTTTGGTGACGAGGGCGACACTTTAGATATTCGTGCGGAGTTAGAGCAAAGAATTGAAAAAAATGGATTGACAGAGCTTTATGAATATCTTAAAGCTATTGATCCAAAGTCGGCTGAAAAAATTTCTTCAAATGATAAAAAAAGGATTATTCGCGCAATAGAAATTTATAAAACCTGCGGAAAAACAAAATCTCAGGTTGATGAAGAATCGAAAGAAGCAGGCTCAATATATGATAATTTGTTTTTGGGTTTAAATTATATCAACAGAGAAACGCTCTATAAGCGCATTAACGATAGAGTTGATTTAATGCTTCAAAACGGGCTTATTGATGAAGCTAAAAACGCTTATGAAACTATAAGCGGTACCGCTTCTCAAGCGATAGGCCATAAAGAGTTTTTTGAATACTTTAAGGGTGATATGGAGTTTGTTGAAGCTGTAGAACGCCTTAAAATGCAAACAAGAAGATATGCTAAAAGGCAACTTACTTGGTTTAGAAAAAACGAAAATATTAATTGGATTTATATGGATAATGAAGAAAATCCTTTGGATTTGGCTTATTACTATATTGAGAATTTTTTGAATTAAAATAGGGGGGAGCTTATGAATAATAAGGGTGTACTTTTTTTGAAAATTGCAGTTACTGCATTAATTCTGGTTTTTATTGTATATCAAACTTTTTCTGTTGTTTATAAGCCGATTACTACCGCAACCGCCCTCTACCACAGTACATACGACGGTATAGAAATCAACGGGTATTTTGTAAGAGAGGAAACTATCATAGACTATCATATTACGGGAAATGAGCGATATGTCGTAGAGGAAGGCGAAAAAATATCTAAGGACGGGACTATTGCCGAGGTTTATACTTCTTCCGAAATTGCCGAAACTTATGAACAAATCAAAAAGCTTTCCGATGAGGTTGAAATATTAGAGTCTATCAATTCCGTAAGTGATCCATCTTCAGTTGACCTTGCAACACTTTCTAACAGGATTAAACGATCATATATTGAATTTCTTTATTTCAAGGATGCGGGGAATTTTACAGGCATTGATGATTATTCTACCGAACTATTGATGCAGCTTAATAAAAAGCAAATTCTCACCGGTGAGGTTTCGGGGTTTGATAATTTGCTGAATTCTCTCAAAAATGAAATAAAATCTCTGAAAAACGGTCTTCCTTCACCTCTTTCAAAAGTAACGGCTCCTGTATCAGGATTTTTCATTCATCAATCCGACGGATTGGAAAAGGTTTTAACCTTTGATTCATTGGAAAATATTGATGAAACGATTTTTGAGAAAATTTCAACCGCTAAACCAACTAATGCATTCGGAAAAATTGTTTCTTCACAAAACTTCTATATTGTCTCCCAAATGAATGATGATGATTATTTGAATTTTTCGGTAGGTGATACTATTTCTTTGCGAACTCCTTTTGTAGGTAGTGAAAAACTAAAAGCAACTGTTGATTCCATTAAAATAGCTAAGGATAAAAATTCGGCTATTGTTGTTTTAGCGTGTCAAACTATGAACAGTCAATTCGCAACCGTTCGTTCAGCCCCACTTACTATTGTTACTGAGGAATATGAAGGTATTAAAATCAGCAACAGGGCAGTGCATTATTCTGAAGGTGTTGCAGGGGTGTATGTTGTTAGCGGATCAATTGTTAAGTTTAAACCTATTGAAATCGTTTATAGGACCGAAACATTTACTCTTTGCAAAAAATCCGAGGATGGCGATAATAAATCCATTGTGTTGTACGATGAGGTTATTGAGAAAGGAAAAAATCTATATGATGGAAAATTCATCGGTTGAACTTAGTGTAGAACAAAGAAAATCAATTTTCGATGAAAATTTTGCAGATATAAAAAACAGAATTGCCAAAGCCGCTGTTAAAAGCGGTAAGAAGCCTGATGATATTTTGTTTCTTGCAGCCACCAAAACAATAGATGTTGAAGTAATTAATCACGCTATTTCTTGTGGATTACCTGCAGTTGGTGAGAATAAGGTTCAAGAATTTCTTTCTAAAATTGATTTTTTATCTGATAAGGCTCAACGACATTTTATTGGACATTTACAATCTAACAAAGCGAAAGATATTGTTGGTAAGGTTTCTTTAATTCATTCTGTTCATTCTGTAAAATTGGCTAGAGTCATTGGTGATTTAAGTGTAAAAAAAGGAATAGTCACTGATATTTTGCTTGAAGTTAATATTGGAAATGAGGAAAGTAAGAGTGGTTTTTCGGCTAATGAGGTCTTGGATAGTTTGATTGAAATTTCAAAAATTGATGGTGTTTTTGTTCGCGGACTTATGACAATCCCTCCAATTTGTGATAATTTATCAAAAAATCGTGCATATTTTAAAGAAATGTACAATCTATTCCTTGACATTCAAAGCAAAAAAATAGATAATAGTAGTATGGAGTATTTATCAATGGGTATGTCGAATGATTTTGAAGTAGCCATTGAGGAGGGTGCCAATATAGTTAGAATTGGTACCGCATTATTTGGAAAAAGAAATTATAACTTTTAGGAGGTTTTTATTTATGGGTATGAAAGATTTTTTTAAGAAAATGATGAACATGCCGGATGATGACGAATACGAAAACGAGGATTTTTTCGATGAGGACGAGCCTTCGTTTTTCGATGATGAGGAGGACGAACCTAAACAATCCTCTGCTTCAAAGCCTAAAAAGGAATCAACCTCTTTCTTTTCTGCGATTAAAAACAGCGGAAATTCTAAAGTAGTTGATATGCCTTCTTCGGCAGTTCAGGTTGTTTTGGTTAAACCCACTCGTTTTGAGGATGCACCTTCCGTAGCAGATCATTTGAATGCCAGAAAGACTGTTGTTCTTAATCTTGAGGCAGCTAATCGCGAAACTTCAAGAAGACTTATTGACTTTTTAAGCGGAACTGCTTATGCAACTCGCGGAAATATTAAAAAGGTTGCTAACAGCACTTTTATTATTACACCTGCGAATGTTGATGTTTTAGGTGAGTTAATTGACGGCGATTTTGACACCGAAGGTATATTCTTAGGCTAATTTTG
The DNA here is from genome assembly GCA_015065925.1 of Oscillospiraceae bacterium. Classification (GTDB taxonomy): domain Bacteria; phylum Bacillota; class Clostridia; order Oscillospirales; family Acutalibacteraceae; genus UMGS1279. The sequence continues at coordinate 46,875 of SVPL01000005.1, read as the reverse complement.
TGGATACCGAATCAAAGTTATTTTTAGCTAAAATAAACGATTTAATAAGAATAAGAGATTTGCGTAATATACCTAAGTTTTCAGGTTTTTTATCGCCTTTTGAAGCAACAATTATTGAAAATTCAGTTAGATATTCAAATTGCAGATTTTTTGGTGGATATTCTGATGCTGAAAGGCGAATATTTGGAGCTTTGCCCGACTATGTTACCGAACCTTTAGAAGAATTTCCCATAGTAGCTTTAAAATTTGAATACCGCAAAGTCGATGTTTTATCACATAGAGATTTTTTGGGTTCTTTTATGGCTACGGGAATTTCCAGAGATAAAATCGGTGATATTTGTGTTGGCGAAGGTTTTGCAATTGCTTTTGTTGCCAGCGAAATTTCTGAATATCTTATTGAGCAGATTGTTAAGATCGGTAGGGTGGGAGTTTTAGTCAAAAGTATCCCAATTAATAGTGTAAATGATTATTTAAAACACCCTAAAACCGTTAGCCTTAATTTTACTGTATCCTCTTTAAGATTAGATGCAGTTCTTAGCGGTCTTGTTGGTTGCAGTCGTAATAAGTCGGAATGTTATATTAGCGAAGGAAAGGTTTTTGTTAATTCTTTTGAAGTAACTAAGCCAACTAAGCAAATCAAAGCAGGTGATTATATCACATTGCGTGGTACAGGTAAGTTTTTAATTGTTGCCTGTAATGGTGTTTCAAAAAAAGGCCGTGAGATAATTACGGCTGAAAAATACATATAGTTTTGGAGGAAATATTATGCATAATGATGGAATACATACAGGCGATTATATCAGAAGCGTTAAGTTTGAGTATGCTATGCGTGGTTATAGAGTTGCCGATGTTGAAATGTTTTTGGATGAAGTTGCCAATGATGTCGATAAGCTTATTGCTCAAAATCGCGCCTTAAATGAGCGTGTTGCCGCTTTAATGAAGGAGCAGGAGAGTGGTGCGAAATCTACTTATACCGAACCTCAACATCCTGAAATCCCTAAGGTAAATAATTCAGATAGCATTGAACAGGTTCAAGGTATTCTTGTTTCGGCACAGCGTTTTTCTGATCAAATTATTAATGAAGCTAATGAAAAAGCCGCTTCTATTCTTTTTGAAGCTAATTCTAAAGCTAAGGAAATTGATGAAAAGGTTGCCAGCGTTCTTGCAGCATTTGAAAAAGATATTGCTGAAAGAAAATCAAATGCAGATGCTGAAATTTCAAAAATGCTTACCGATGCCGCTGTAAAATCAGAGGGTATTATCACCGCCGCACACGATAGTGTAGCTCGTCAACAAATGCTTTTTGATAAACTTAAGGTTGAGGTTTCTGAGTTCAAAAAGAAACTTTTCGATAATCATAAACAACAGTTGGAAATTTTACAGAAAATTCCGGATAGTGTTCCTTATGATCCCGAACACGCCGCCAAAGCCTTGGAATTTAAAATTGATGCCGAACCGGATTTTCGCTCTTTTATTCCTAATGTAAATTTTGCCGATAACAATATTTTTTCAAACGAATCTGCTAATACAGAGCTTGTTACCGAAGCCCCTACATCTACTGCTAATGAAACCGACGATAACGATGATACCGATAACGCGGTGGATATTGTTAGCGAGGATACAGGCGCAACAGTTTAGTCTTTAATAAATTTTATCTTAAGAAGGGAATATTTTCAAATGGAACAGCAAGATTATAATGTAACCCTAAACTTACCAAAAACAGATTTTCCTATGCGTGCAGGGCTTCCTCAGCGCGAGCCCGAAGCATTGGCTGAATGGCAGGAAAAACATCTTTATGAAAAGCTTATGGAGAAAAACGAAGGTAAACCTCTTTATATTTTACACGATGGTCCTCCATATGCAAACGGAATAATTCATTTAGGAACTGCACTTAACAAAAGTCTTAAGGATTTTATTCTTCGCTATAAAAATATGACTGGTTTTAAAGCACCTTATGTTCCCGGTTATGATACTCACGGTCTTCCTACCGAGCTTAAGGCAAGAAAAAAAGCAGGTATGGAATCCAGTGAAACCATTTCAGCAGGTGATTTAAGACGTATTTGTCGTGATTTCGCTTTAGGATTTGTAGATAGTCAACGCACTCAGTTTGAGCGTTTAGGTGTTTTAGGTGAGTGGGATAAGCCTTATCTTACTCTTAGTAACAATTATGTTGCAAAGCAAATTGAAGTTTTTGGCGAAATGGCTAATAAGGGATATATTTATAAAGGCTTGAAGCCTGTATATTGGTGCCCTGAGTGTCAAACAGCTCTCGCAGAGGCTGAAATTGAATATGCTGAGGATCCCTGTCATTCTATTTATGTTAAGTTTGAAGTAAAAGAAGACTTTGGAAAACTTACCGCATTTGGCGCTGAGCTTCAAAAAACCTTCTTTGTTATTTGGACTACAACTACATGGACTTTACCCGGCAACCTCGCTATTTGCGTTGGTCCTGACTACGAATATAATGTTTTTGCCGCTAATGGTGAATATTATGTTATGGCAGCTGAACTTGCCGCTTCGGCATTTAAAGCAGCGGGTATTGAAGAATATGAGGTTATTGGTACTATTCGCGGTAGCGAATTAGAGTTAATGACCACTAAACACCCCTTTATTGATCGCGAGTCTTTGGTTATTGTTGGTGACCATGTAACTCTTGAAAGCGGTACGGGTTGTGTTCATACTGCTCCCGGACACGGTGTTGAAGACTTTGAGGTATGCCGTAACTATCCTCAAATTCCTATGCTCGTTCCTGTTGATCATAAGGGTATTATGACTGCAGATGCAGGCGAATTTAAAGGTCTTACCACCGATGCTGCCAATAAGGCTATTGCTCAAAAGCTGGAAGACTCTAACCGTCTTTTTGCTCTTGAAAAAATTATTCACCAGTATCCACATTGTTGGCGTTGCAAATCGCCTATACTTTTCCGTGCAACTGAGCAATGGTTCTGTTCTATTTCTGATTTTGCTGATAAGGCTGTTGAGGCTATTAAATCTGTAAAATGGATTCCGGGTTGGGGCGAAGAACGCATTGCAGGTATGGTTAAGGATCGCAGTGACTGGTGTATTTCCCGTCAGCGCACCTGGGGTGTTCCCATTCCTATTTTCTATTGTGAGGATTGCGGTAAAGAGGTTATAAATCCTGAAACTATTGCTAAAGTAGCTGATATTTTCCGTGAAAAGGGTGCAGATGCTTGGTATGAAATGGATGCCAAAGATTTAATGCCCGAGGGTGTTAAGTGTGAGTGTGGTTCTATCAAGTTTAAAAAAGAAACCGATATAATGGATGTTTGGTTTGATTCGGGTTCTTCGCACGCTGCCGTTTTAGACGAAAGAGACTATTTAGGTTTCCCTGCCGATTTATATTTGGAGGGCGCTGACCAATATCGTGGTTGGTTCCAGTCTTCACTTCTTACCTCTGTTGCTACAAAGGGTGTTGCTCCATATAAAACCGTTGTTACTCACGGTTGGGTTGTTGATGGCGAAGGAAAGAAAATGTCTAAATCTATTGGTAATACTATCATTCCCGATGATGTAGTAAAGCAATACGGTGCAGATATTCTTCGTCTTTGGGTTGCTTCTTCCGATTATCATGCTGATATTCGTGTTTCTCAGGATATATTAAAACAGATGTCTGAGGTTTATCGTAAAATTCGTAATACTGCCCGCTTTATTTTAGGCTGTATTCCTGATTTTGATCCCAATAAAGATGCAGTTTCTGATGATATGTTAGAAGAAGTTGACCGTTATGCATTACTTCGTCTTAATGAGGTAGTTAAGGCTTCAATTGATGGTTATGAGAACTTTGAATTTCATATGATTTTCCACGCAGTTCATAATTTCTGCGTAATTGATATGTCTAACTTCTATTTAGATGTTATTAAGGATAGACTTTATGTTGAAAAAGCAGATAGCGTTACTCGTCGAGCTGCTCAAACTACAATTTATCGTGTTCTTGATACCCTTACTCGTCTTATCGCTCCTATCCTAGCCTTTACTTCAGAAGAAATTTGGAAGTTTATGCCTCACGATAGCTCTTGCAATACCGAGAGCGTATTGTTTAATGATATGCCTAAGTTTCTTGATGAGGTTGATACTGAGTTAGCCGAGAGATGGGATAAAATCCATCTTATCCGCGATGATGTTAAAAAAGCTTTAGAAATTGCTCGTGCAGAAAAAATCATTGGTGCTTCTTTAGATGCTGATGTTACTGTTTATGCTGATGGCGAAATGTATGATTTCTTAAGCACAATTAATGCGTTAGATTCTGTATTTATAGTTTCTAAGGTTACTCTGGTTAAAGGCGGCGAAGGCGAATATAAGGGTGAACAACCGTTATCCGTTACCGTTAAACACGCCGAAGGTGAAAAGTGTGCTCGTTGTTGGAAATATTCGGGTGATATTGGCAATAATGCAGAGCATCTATGCCTTTGTGCTCGTTGTGCAGAAGTGCTTAAATAAATTTAATCTTTGGGTGGCTTTTTAGCCGCCCAAATGATTGTTTCGGAGGTATTATATGCTTTATCTGCTTGCAGGCGTTGTATCTGTTTTATTTTTAGTTGCAGATCAAATCACAAAATGGTACATTGCAAGTAATTTTACACTTACTGAATCTATACCTTTCATTAATGGAATTATTGATTTCACTTATGTTAATAACAAAGGCGGAGCTTGGGGGCTTATGGAAGGTCATACATGGTTATTGCTTTCGTTAACCTTTTTTATTATGATTGTTTGCGTCGCTTTGCTTATTAAGGAAGGTTTTAAAAATAAATTGTTATTCTTTTCTGTATGTCTTATTTTATCAGGCGGAATTGGTAATATGATTGATCGCATTTTCCGCGACGGTAATGTTGTTGATTTTATTCATTTGCATTTTATGCCAACCTTCCCTGTGTTCAATATTGCAGATTGTGCAGTATGCATTGGAGCAGGTCTTTTGCTTTTGCATTTTATCATTGATATGATTAAGGATTATAGGGTTAGGCGTAAAAACGAGGAAATTTTTCATAGAACATCCGAAGATGATGCTACAACACAGAAATAATGAACGAGAATATCTTTTATTTTGATGGTGAGCTTGTTAGGCTAGATGTTTTTTTATCAGAAAAATTAAATCTCACCAGATCGGCTGTACAAAAGTTAATCGAAGGCGATAATGTAACGGTTAACGGAAAAATCCCTGATAAAAGTTATAAACTCAAATTTAACGATGAGGTTGTGGCTGTTATTCCTGAGCCTGAGCCACTTTCGGTAGAGGCTGAAAATATTCCTCTTGATATTGTGTATGAAGATGACTGCCTTCTTGTTGTTAACAAACCCAAGGGAATGGTTGTTCATCCTGCACCCGGTAATTATTCAGGAACCCTTGTTAATGCTCTTATGTGGCACTGCAAAGATTCCCTTTCGGGAATTAACGGTGTATTAAGACCGGGTATTGTTCACCGTATTGATAAAGATACAAGTGGACTTTTAATTGTGGCGAAAAATGATTTAGCTCATCAACATCTTGCAGAACAAATAAAAGAACATTCTTTTACCAGAGAATATGAGGCAGTTGTTGTTGGTAACTTGAAGGCAAACGAAGGTTTAGTCGAACTTCCAATTGGTAGACATCCCGTTAATCGTAAACAAATGGCGGTTACTTATAAAAACAGCAAACCCGCTAAAACTCATTATCGTGTTTTGAAAAAAGCAAATAATTTAACGCATATAAGACTAACTCTTTTCACGGGAAGGACACATCAAATTCGCGTACATATGTCGTATTTAGGTCATCCTGTAGCAGGTGATTTGGTTTACGGTAGAGCAGGTGCGAAATACAAATCTCTTAGGGGACAATGCCTTCACGCTAAAAAAATTGGTTTTGTTCATCCAAAAACCAATGAGTATTTGGAATTTGAAAGTGAATTGCCAACATATTTTAATGAGTTTTTAAAGGAGAATGGGTTTAGTGGGAATTTTTGATGGATGCCTTTTGGTGTCGGATATTGACGGTACATTACTTCACGACGGAATAGTACCGCAAAAAAATGTTGATGCAATCGAATGGTTCAAGGCTGAAGGCGGTATTTTTACCATTGCAACAGGTAGGGCGATCCCTGCAGCGAAATACAGTTACGAAATCTCAAGGGCAAATGCTCCTTTAATCGCTCTTAACGGCTCAGTTATTTACGATTTTGAAAAGCAACAGTTTTTATACGAAAATTCTTTGGATTTTAGGTGTGCAGACATTGTTTTTGAAATTCTTGATAAATTTCCTACTGTTGGAGCCGAATTTTTCAATGGACTTGATATTTATTTAATTCGTGGTAATCAAGGCACTAAACAACACTCCGAATACGAGCATTTTAAATTTAAGGAATTGCCCAAAAATTTCACATCAATTCCTTGGGGTAAGGTTTTGTTTGCTTTTGAGGATTTTGAAACTGTCGCTATGGTAGAGGAATATGTTAAAAAATTCAATGTTGATTATTGTAGGTTTGTTAATACTTGCGTTAGTGAAACACAAAGGTATTTTGAACTTTTACCTGCAGGTGTTAATAAAGGAACTGCAATAAAGGAAATGAAAAGAATTTCGGGTGCTAAATATTCTTTTGGTATTGGCGATTTTTATAATGATTTAGAATTAATTCGTGATGCTGATTTTAGTGCAGCTGTTTTAGCGGCACCAAATGAATTAAAACAAATTGCAAATTATGTAACTTGTGCCTGTGAGGATGGCGCAGTTGCTGATTTTATAAATCAAATTTCTTTATTTATGAAAGGAAGTAAAGTATGGACAAGGTAAAACTTAAGGAACTAAAACTTAATGCCTGCAAGGTTAGAATGGGTATTATTGAAGGTGTATACGCTGCAAAATCAGGTCATCCGGGTGGTTCACTTTCAATAGCAGATGTTTTAACTTATCTTTATTTTAATAAAATGAATATCGATCCCAAAAATCCGGAAAAGGCTGATCGTGACCGTTTTGTGCTTTCTAAGGGACACGCGGCACCGGCACTCTATTCTGTTTTGGCAAACAGAGGATATTTTGATACTGAGCTTTTAAAAACTCTTCGTCATATTGGAAGCATTTTACAGGGACATCCCGATAAAAAACACATTCCCGGTGTTGATATGTCCTCAGGTTCTTTAGGTCAGGGAATTTCAGCCGCAACCGGTATGGCGCTTTCGGCTAAACATTTTGGTGATAACTTCAAGGTTTATACCATTGTTGGCGATGGCGAAAGTGAAGAAGGTCAGGTTTGGGAAGCGGCTATGTTTGCTTCTGCTAAAAAACTTAATAACCTTACTGCGTTTATAGATGTTAACGGACTTCAAATAGATGGTACTGTTGAGGAGGTTAATAATCCACTTCCTTTAGATGAAAAATTTGCAGCCTTTGGTTGGAATGTTATTGTTATTGACGGTCATGACTTTGAGCAAATTGAAAATGCTTTAATTGAGTCAGAAAAGGTTACAGACAAACCTACCGCAATTGTTATGAAAACCACAAAGGGTAAAGATGTTTCTTTTATGGAAAACAATGTTGGTTGGCACGGAGCCGCACCTAATGGTGAACAGTATGAAATTGCTATGGCAGAGCTTAAAAAACTCTATGCCGAGATAGAAGCAGAATAATAGGGGAGGTATTTGAAAATGGCAGATGTTAAAAAAATTGCTACTCGTGATAGCTACGGTAATGCTTTGGTTGAGCTTGGTAACCAATATGATGATTTTGTTGTTTTAGATGCCGACCTTGCCGCCGCAACAAAAACAGGTATGTTTAAAAAGGCATTCCCTGAGCGTTTTTATGATTGCGGTATTGCGGAACAAAATATGATAAGTATTGCAGCAGGCTTTGCGGCAACAGGTAAAAAAGTTTTTGCAAGCTCTTTTGCAATGTTTGCGGCTGGCAGAGCCTTTGAACAGGTTAGAAACTCGGTTGCTTATCCAAAGCTTCCTGTTATTATCGGCGCAACCCATGCGGGCATTTCTGTTGGTGAAGACGGCGCTACACATCAGTGTTGTGAGGACATCGCTTTAATGCGAGCAATCCCGGGTATGACGGTATTAAATCCCGCAGACGATACTGAAGCTAAATTAGCGGTGAAAGCCGCTTACGAGCACGACGGTCCTGTATATATTCGTTTTGGTAGACTTGCCGTTCCCGTTATTTTTGATGAAGACTATAAGTTTGAAATTGGTAAAGGTGTTACCCTTAAAGATGGTGATGATGTTACCATTATTGCCACCGGTCTTATGGTTGGTGAAGCACTTGAGGCTTACGAAATTCTTAAAGAAAAGGGTGTTAATGCCCGAATAATTAATATGCCTACAATTAAGCCGATTGATCGCGATATTATTATTAAGGCGGCTAAAGAAACAGGTAAGATTGTAACGGTTGAAGAACATTCCGTAATTGGTGGCTTGGGTTCAGCAGTTTGTGATGTCGTGTGTGATGAGTATCCCGTGCCCGTTGTTAAAATCGGTGTTAATGATGAGTTCGGATATTCAGGTCCTGCAGTAGAGCTTCTTAAAAAGTTCGGTTTATCAGCCGACAATATTGTGGACAAGGTTTTAACACTTTAAAATAAATAATTAATTAATTTATTGATTGCATCTCTTTTTTCATTATTTGAAAAAGAGATGCTTTTTATATAAAAAAGTATCATTTTTTCTAAAAAGTATCAAATTTTATATTGAAATAATTTTAATTTGTTGTATAATTAAAGTAAGTTATTTGGGTGAGTTTAATAAAAATATATAAAATTTTTTATTGTTTTTGTTATTTCGCCTAAAGTACTATATGTGTTTTAGAAAAATCACCATTAAGCGGTAAGGCAGTTTATCGTTGGTATTTTATCAAAACTCATAACAAAATTTTAAATTAAATTATTGGGAGGAGAACAATAATGAGTAAAAAGTTATTATCCGTTTTACTTTGCGTACTTATGGTAATAAGCAGTATTTCTTGCCTTTTTTCTATGAGTGTATCTGCTGCACCTGGCTATCTTTTTGAAGAACTTTTTGCTGATGGCGCAGTTGAAACTACAGGCGGCGCAACTATTCCTGTAAAGCTTGATTCTATTATGAGCAAACAACTATCTGAGGTTAACTCAAAATATTTGGGCAAATGGCTTCGTGCCAGCGGTGGTGTTGCACTTGGCACTGACCTTGATTCCACAGGTGAAGTATGGACTGCTGAAAGTGCTGAAACTTTCCCCACCACCTTTGGTGCAAATGCTCAGGTAGTAAGTGATCCTACAAATGCTAACAATAAAGCAATCCGTACTGTTCAAAGCTTACAACAGTATGTTGATTCGTCTAAAATTGCTACCGGTAATACCTATACTTTAATGTTTGATTATATCAACCGTGGTCCTGAAGGTATTGCTGACAAAGAAAATCGTTTTGATTTTACATTTTCAACCCCAAAAGGCACTGTACAAACTACAGAGGTTACCAATGAAGAAACCGGCGAAACTACAACCGAGGTAACAGGTGTAACAGTTGGTACTGCATTTTCATCTCCTTTTACTTTTGAGAATTTCAAGTTATTAAAGCATAGTGATGCTAATCTTACAGCTGGTGCATATACTTACGATGACAAAACAGGTATTAGATTTACCTTAGGTACTACATCTACTGATACTTGGCAGAGCGTTACTGTTCAGTTTACATTGGGTGCTGAAAATACTGAATATTATAACACCTATATTGATGAAAAGGTTATACTTGCAGCATTTTCACAAGAGGTTTCTTTAACCGATGGCGGTGATGACCATGCAATATATTATGATAATCTTTCCTTAAAACTTCACAGCGGTGCCGTTACAGGTGATGCAGAGTTTTATGGCGTAGATGGCGTTAAGGTTGATAGCAATGATTACGCAGGTGCTACCGTTGTTCAGAATACCGATGGCACCTTAACCGCTACTGTTGACTATGATAATACTAATAAAGCAATCAGCTTTATCGGTTGGTATAACGGTGATACAGCTATTAGCTATAATGAATCTATAACCTTTGCAGGTGATGGTTCTGTACTTCCTACACCTAGATTTTTAACCTATAATATTCTTGCTGATTCAGGTTCTTTTGAGAATATTGAAGATGATACTGTATTAAGATATACTGAAGCATATCCCGCTGCCGATAAAACACCTAATTATCCTGAAGGAAATGCTTGGGGCACAGTAGCAGCTCAGGGTTATGTTACATATCCTACAGATGAAGAAGGTAATGTTTTATCTTCAAGTTCAGATACATACTACATCACAACCTATGCAGACACAGTTTATGGTGTTGATGGCACAAGCTATTCTACCTTAGCACAGTCTGCTCCCAGAACTGCAAAATGGTATGCTAATACAAACAGAATGACTGTTAATTCCAGTTACAGCTATAGTGGTTCAAAATCACTTTCTGTAAAAAGCGGTGACCTTTCTACAGTTTTAGGTATTAAGGTTAAGCCAAATACCAATTATCAGCTTTCTTACTATTTGAAAACTACCGCTACAACAGGTAGCACCAAAGGCTTTGGTAGTGCCATTATGTCGAGCATAAATGTTGGTAATACCCAAACAACCACCGATACTAATATTGCTTCTGTTATTGATATTCAGCTTCCTAACTATATGTGGGGTGCAGCAAACTTTTCTTCTGCTGATTATTCCACAAAGGTATATGGTTCTACATTTACCTATGGTGGACTTGAAGGTAAGTATATTAACACTAGTATAACCGATGGTTGGGTTAAGGTTACTCATAACTTTACCACTACCGCTAATTTAAGCAATGGCAAGGTTTACCTTGTTATCACCAATGGTACAGGTGGTTTGGCATATATTGATGATATGGTTTGCTATACCGAGTCTGATGTTAAATCATACTTCAGCGGTACTAAGGCTGTTAAGGATGATATGGTAACTGAGATTCCCAATGCTAATCTTCCTGTAACAGTTGAGCTTTCAAATGCACAGGTTGCAGGTGTTCCCGTTACCGCTACTGTTAACTATGATACTACCGATACAACTATGAAGTTTGTTGGTTGGTACAATGGTGATGAGCTTGTAAGCGAGGATGAAACTATTACTGTTACTCCCGCCACAGGTGATAACTATTATCCTAAATTTGTTACCTTAAACATTTTGGCAGGTGCCGCTTCATATGAAAACTTTGAAGTAGGCGAACATCTTGGTTATGCTGTTAATACGCCTACCGAAACAGATGAAAACGGCAACTTGGTTGAACCCGTTTACGGTGACAATGTTCGTTGGTCTTGGAACTTTAACGCTGGCTATATTACCAGTAATAACGGTAGTGAGTCTTCATTTGCTCAAAATGTATATGCAGGCACAATTTATGGTAATGACGGAACCGCATATACCTCGACTCAAACTACCGGAACTCGTAATGCTACCTTAAAAACCGATTATCCCTCTTATATTACTACCGATAAAGCTCATTCAGGTGAAAAGAGTGTTGCTATGAGTGCAGCTATCGCTCGTGGTCTCTCCATTCCTGTTGAGGGCGGCAAAACCTATAAGCTTTCCTTCTATGCAATCTCTGATGCAACAACCGCAACCAATTACGCTGTTACTACTACACTTAATGTTGGTGGCGGTAAGGGTGCCTCGCATATGATAACCGAAGCAGAAGGTCAAAACGATTATATCAAATATCGTTTAGCAAATGGCTCTATTAAGCCTGTAAGTGATTGGGGCAAGGCAGAACTTACCTTTACAGTTCCCGATGTTGCAGAGTTAGATACAGTTTATTTGGTTCTTTACTGCAGTAGTAGTTCGGCTTCTGTACCTCTTTATATTGATGATATTTGCTGTATTGAGGTTTCAGATAACATTATTGAAAACTTTGAGTTTGTTGATGCAGACGGTAATGTAAAGGAAACAACTGCTAATGCATATGTTTCTGGTGAGATTGTTAATAATTTAAACGGCACATATTCCGCCATTGCTAATTTCGAGAACGATGGCAATGTTTACATCTTTGACGGTTGGTATGATAGTGACGGCACACTTCTTTCTACCGATGCCGAGTTCACCTTCACTGCAGGTCAGTACAAAGCGTCTGATTTGAAAGCAGTTGTCATTGACAGAAACATTTTAGATGATTCTGCAAGCTTTGAAAATTATGCTGCCAATACTGATTTTAGAACTACTACCGGTACAGGTGATGCCCTTGCCGATAAAGAGGCAATTGCTCCTACCGATAATCTTTGGGGTGTTGCTTATTATGGTGAATATTATAAAGATAATCACTTTGCTATTAAAACAGCAAACACAGTTACTTGGGCACCAACAACCACTAATGTTCAGGCATATTATGATAAAGTTGGAGCAGATAAATTTGCCGGATTCTTTGGTGCAGATGCAACCGTAGATAGCGTTACTGCTTCTCTTGCTGATACAATAGTTCCTCATACCGGCGATACAATGGTAGCCTTCTCTACTAAGTGGCGTTCAGCAATTCGCAAGATTGAAGGATTAACTGCAAATACCCAGTATACAGTTTCCTTCTATGTTTATTCAACCTTAATAGGTGAAAGAGTTAGTACAGTAGCTATTGCAGATTCTTATGATGGCGTAAATACATCTAATCTTGATAATTCTGCAGAAGATGTTAATATTATCAGCCGTTTAGGTGTTTCTACCTCTCAAAGTGATGTTAGAAACTGGAAGAAGATTTCAATTTCCTTTAATAGCGGAAGTAATGAATCTGTATATCTCCATATTCACTTCAACGGTACCGATAATAATGCTTCTGTTTTCTCACCCATTTATGTTGATGATTTAACTGTAGCCGAAACCGTTACAAATTATGTTGGTACTGCTATTCGTGCTTCTTCTGCTGGCAAACCTCAGGCTCTCCGTTACAAGTTCCAAATCGCTAACGAGCTTATCGCTAACGGCTATGCTGATTGGGAAGTAGAAGAGTATGGTAGCATTGCAATCCGTACCTATTACCTCAATGGTCAAGAGCTTACCTTAGATGGTGAGTATTACGGCGATGATAAGGAACGCAATGTTGTAAAGGGTGTTGCTTACAATAAGACCGAAGGCAAAGATATTGTATTTGCAAAGGATGTAGTTAATACTGAATTTACCGCAGCATTAACCGGTATTGGTAGAAAATCTGACGGTAGCACCAACTACTTAGCTTGGGGAGATAAATATTCAGTTCGTAACTACATTATCCTCAAAAAAGGTGATAACACCATTACTATTTATGGTGAAACAACTGCAGTAGCTTCTGTATTTGGCGTTATGGACGCAATTCTTACTAGCGGCAATGAGACAGATATTGCAACCGTAAACAGTATTCTTTACAATGAAACCAATGGTGACGAAATTCGTGCAGCATATGCCGAAAGAGGTTATACACTTCCCGAAACTGTTGAATAATTTATATTAGAATTTAGTTTTCTTTCTTATAATGAACAACGGGTATTTCGCGAAAGCGAAATACCCGTTGCGCTTTTTATCTGGGATAAAATAACAATCCGCTCACTAAAGTGAACGGATTGTTATTTGGTGCCGGTGGCCGGACTCGAACCGGCACGGTGTCGCCACCGGTGGATTTTGAGTCCACTACGTCTGCCAATTCCATCACACCGGCAAAAACATTGCCGTAAATCAACGACTAATATATTATACACAACCATTATAATAAAATCAAGTCTTTTTTTAAAAAAACTTAAATTTTTTTAAAATCTAAATATCCCCCAAAAATAAAAAACATTTTGGTAGGGTAAAGTTTATAAATAAAGTGAATATAACAGAATAATTTAGAAAGATATTCCATTATTTTCCCATCACACAATTTCAAAAAATTACATATAATATGACAGGGGAATTTCGGCGATAAACCGCGGTTTATTCTTTGGACTACCGAGCAACCCCATAAAATATATCAGGCGCACTTTCTTTTTAAGTGCGCCAATTTTTGTATTGATTTATTATTAAAAGATTGATATAATAAGAATATATTAGATTTGGAGGATTTTGTATGAATATTTGGCACGATATTAATCCGGACAGAATTAAACCGGAGGAGTTTATTGTTTGTATAGAAATTTCTGCGGGTCAAAATACTAAATATGAATTGGATAAGGAAACAGGTATGCTTAAATTAGACCGAGTTCTTTATACATCCACTCACTATCCTGCAAATTATGGATTTATTCCCAGAACCTTTGCCGATGATGGTGACCCACTTGACGCTTTAGTGCTGTGTCAATCTAATATTGCGCCTATGACTCTTGTAAAATGTTATCCAATAGGTGTTATAAAAATGGCAGATAATCACGACGCAGACGAAAAAATAATTGCCATTCCGGTTAAGGATCCATCATTAAATGTTTATAATGATATTTTAGACCTTCCAAAACACACCTTTGATGAAATTGCCCATTTTTTTGAGGTGTATAAAATGCTTGAAAATATAGAAACCTCTGTCACTGAGGTTTTAGGCAGAGCAGATGCAATTTCAGTTATTAACGACTGTATAGAAAAATATAAAAAATGTTTTGCATAGATAAAAACCGTCGCGTAAATTGCGGCGGTTTAATTATATTTAAATCAATATTGGTTGAATTTGTTTGCCCTCAAGGGCAGCTTTGGCGGCGGGGAGAATTTTATTAAAATCACAAATCATAGAGGTGGATTTTTTAATTGGGTCGTCTTGACCAAAGGGAACAAAATAAACATTTTTGGTATTTAGCAGCTTGCCGATATTTGCAGCAGAGCCACTTAAAGCATCGTTTGTTGCTATGCTCAAAAGAAGGGGACGGTTATTTCTTAAGTGTGCCTTAGCCGCCATTGTTACTGTAGAATCGGTTATTCCTGTAGCAATTTTACTAATCGTATTTCCTGTACAGGGTGAAATTATAAGCAAATCCAGTAGACCTTTTGGTCCTATTGGCTCTACATCCTTTATAGTTTTTAAAACTTCTTTTTGTGTTATTTCTTCTACTCTTTTCAGCCGTGTTTCGGCATCTCCAAATCGCGTAGATGTAGTTTGTACAATTTCGGACATTATTGGTATTACTTCAGCGCCTTCCTTAACCAGCTTTTCCATTTCAAAAATAGCTTTATCAATTGTGCAAAAGGAGCCACAAAGTGCAAAACCAACTGTCATTCCTGTCATAATTTTGCTCCTTTCAATAGATTTTATATTAATGTGTTGTTTATGGCATTTTCAATAAATTCCGCCGCTGTTTGCGGGGAGTATTTTCCCGGCAGTGATAATGCGTGTATGGTTTTTAAACCCATATATTTAGCGGCGTTAAAATCTATTCCGCCGGGTTTTGATGCTAAATCTATTATTAATGTGTCAGATTTTATATTTTTAAGTTCTTCTTGTTTAAAAATAAGCATAGGTACTGTATTTATAATTATTTTATATTTATTAAGTGAGTCTTTTAATCTGTCAAATCCAATTGTATTTGCTCCTGAAAGTTCAGCGCTGGTACGAGCAATTTTACTTCTGGCGCATACGGTTACATTTGCTTTTAATGCTATGAGGTAATCGGTAAGTATTTTGCCAATTCTACCGTATCCCGTTATTAGAATATTGCTTCCAAAAATTGTATGCTCGGTATTATCTATAATAATAGCTAATGTGGCTTCAGCGGTAGCCATAGCGTTTTTTAGTGTCATAACCTCGTCTGATAACACATTTATTACTTTTTTTGCTTTGGAGGTTATAAATATATTGTTATCTCCACCGATGAAAAGAATTGTGTTTTTGGAAATCCTTTCAATTATCGCTGCCAACTCAATTTTTGACTCTATCAGTGGTGCAAATAGGGTTGTACCATCTGCTGTTGAAGGAATTGGTAGTATTATTACATTTGCATTACTAATTTTTTCTAAATCTTCTGATAGATTATTTTCATCAAACAAAAAAATTGAATCTACCTTTATATTTTTGTTTAAAAGAGATTTATATAAATGCTTTTGCCTTGTATCTCCGCCTACTAAAAGGTAGGAATAATCATTCATTTTTTTGCCTCTTTTCGCATTAAATTCTTATACCATATATTATGCTTTAATAAATATTTTGTGAAATTGTAAAAAAGGTGTTTATTTTCTTTTTTAAATGTTATATAATAGAAAAGAAGTTATTTAAAAAGGAGTTCTTATAAATGAAACTCGTAAAAAAAGGCGATGCAATTTTAGAAAATGTTAAAAACATACATTTTATTGGTATAGGTGGCTCGGGTATGTGTCCCTTGGCTGAGATATTACATTCCAAAGGATATATTTTAACAGGTTCCGATAATAACGAAAGTGACCCGTTAAAAAGAATTAAAAATCTTGGCATTAATGTGCATATGGGCCATTCGGCGGAAAATGTTATAGGAGCAGAGCTTGTTGTTTATTCTGCGGCAATATCTAAGGATAATCCTGAGCTTGTAAAAGCGGCTGAGCTGGGCATTCCCACAATGGAGCGCTGTGATTTGCTGGGTATTATTACTAGAAAGTTTGATAATGTTATTGGTGTCAGCGGTACTCACGGAAAAACCACAGTTTCCTCAATGATAACACAAACCTTTTTAATGAACGAGCTTGATCCAACCGCGGTTATTGGCGGTAGACTTCCTATGATTAACGCCAACGGTTGCGCAGGAAACAGCGAAAATATGGTGTGCGAGGCTTGCGAATTTGTTGATACATTTTTACATCTTTCACCCGATAAAGCCGTTTTACTTAATATTGATAACGACCATTTGGATTATTTTAAAACAATGGATAATTTGATTTTATCCTTCCATAAATTTATCTCTATGGCAAAGGAAGTTTACCTTAACGGTGATGATGAGTTGTGCCTTAAAGCTGCTGAAAATATAAACGCCGATGTTATAACCTTTGGTTTAGATAGCAGTAATGATTATTATGCCGAAAATATCCATCCGGGTAAAATGGGTATGTGTTTTAAGGTTTGTAACAGTAAAGGTGTTTTGGGTGAATTGGAGCTTTCTATTCCCGGTAAACATAATGTGTATAACGCATTAGCTACTGTAGCGGTTTGCGACTGTGCGGGAATTTCATTTGAAGGAATAAAAAATGCTATTGAAAGCTTTACGGGTGCGGGCAGACGCTTTGAGCGTCTTGGAGAGTTTGATGGTATAACTCTTGTGGATGATTATGCGCACCACCCAACAGAAATTGAGGCAACCTTAAGTGCGGCAAAAAAATTAAATCACAAAAATGTAATTGCTGTGTTTCAACCTTTTACCTTTTCACGCACCGCTCTTTTAAAGGATGAGTTTATTAAAGCCTTAAGCATAGCAGATACTGTTATTTTAACTCCAATTATGGGTTCAAGAGAAATCAATACCTACGGTATTTCATCTGAGGATATTGCAGCAGGGCTTAAAAATGCTATTTGTGTTGATGATTTTAACGGTGTTGTAAATGCAATCAATGAGGTTGCAGAAAACGGAGATATTGTAATCACCATGGGCGGCGGCGATATTTATAAAGCCGCTTATATGTACAGGGATTTAAAAAAATAATGTTCACCTTGTAAAAAAGAAATGATCAAATTGTTTATAACTCTTTCCACTAATGATATTATTGGTTGGAAGAGTAAATCATAGGAGAAATATTTATGAGTAATTTTAAACTTTCGTGGAGAGTTCACCCTTGGACATTCACTAAAGAAGAAGTTTGGGAAAGTTTTCTTAAACTAATCGACAAGCATAAAGATGTAGCAGATGAAGTTCAAATGTATATTAACGATGATATTTTCTCAAATTTGTCACCATTGGATGACAAGAGAAAACAAATGGAAATTTACAAAAGCTGTTCCGAGCAACTCAAACAAAGAGGCTGTAGCGTTGGTATGATAGTGTGGCCTACGTTTAATCTTTATGCAGTAGAACGTGCGTATTTTCCTAATATGCGCCGTATGGTAGGTATTGATGGTGAAATTATTCAAGATGTTGCCTGTCCTGTATCAGATGATTTTTTAGACTATATACGTCAAAAATATACAATTTTAGCAAAGGCCAAACCTGATTTTATCTGGGTTGATGACGATTGTCGTTTTACTCATTTAGGCGGTAAATACCCTTGCTTTTGTGATGAATGTGTTAAGAATTTTAAAAACGGAATATTTAAATCTCGTGAAGAATTGGTAGAAAAACTAAACGATTCTAAAAATCGCGATTTACGTATAGAATGGTGTGCATATGGTGCGGACCGTCTGGCTAAATTTTGTTCGACTGTTCGTGATGCTGTAGATAAAGTAGATCCCAATATCGATATTGGATTTATGACAGTAGGTGCTACCCATACCACTTTTTCGGGCGATTACATAAACAAGTGTATGAGTGCACTTCGTTCCCGACGTGGCAGACCGGGTCATGACCTTTATTCCGACAGTAATCCGGATAAGCTTATGTGGAAAGCAATGGAAGCCGGCAGGCAGGTTTTAGAATATCCCAGCACCGCAACAGATGTTTTATGGGAAGAAGATAGCCATCCACAGGGGCATCTTATTAAATCCTTTAAAACAAGAGAAAATGAGATCAGCTTGGCACTGATGGTTGGTTGTAATGGGGTTGCCTTTAATCATTTAACTATGAACGGAAATTTGTATGAACGATTAGGTCGTGAGGTTGATGAATTCCATGCTTTGCGACCAAGATGGGAAAAGTTTTTAGAATTTGTAAAAGACTTAGATTGGTGTGGAATGTGGCCGTTGCATTCTTGGTTTTTAACGGCTAAGGCTAAGCCTGAATACGCTTGGCTTAAAGAACTGCCTTTTGATGATGTACCACATAATGAATGTGATATTTCCTTGCCCGGAAAAATTGGTGCGTTTGGTGTCGCTCTTACTACCGATTATAAAAATTCCTCCGCAACTTTACTTTCGGGCAAAACCTTAACTGCGTTAGATTCAGAAGAGTTAAAAAATGTTTTCAGTGGCAATGTTTATATGGATGCATCTGCACTTGCAGCATTGGAAGAACTTGGGCTTTCAAAGTGGGCAGGTGTTAAACTCAATCCTACAAATTATACGGCAAAACGATGCGTAATGGCTGAACACGACTTTAATAAAGGTTTTGAACAGCATACTCGTTTTATCACACACGCAATACAACCACATACACTTATTCCTTTGGACAATAGCGTAGAATGGCTAGCCTATCGAGCTGATGTGTTCGGTGAGGGTGATTTGTGTTATATTTCTAAATATGAGAATTCTTTGGGTGGCAAGGTTATTGTTAATGCTTATGATGCTTGGCAATATGCCGATACTCCCGCAGATCTTAATTTATTTACTTCCATTGCAAAATGGTTTGATTCACCCATTTATTTAAAATGGAAAAATCCTAATATTATTTCACGCGTCCAGCCGTATATTCGTACTAACGGTAAAAGAGCAGCGATAATGCTTCTTAACGCTTCCCTTGATACCACTAATCCATTTGAAATTGCGGTCAAAGGCGAAATGACTGAGGCTGTGCTTCTTAACCCTGATGGTAGTGAAATAAAACTCGAAATTCGTCATGAAAACGATCGTGTATTTGTTGATATTCCTACCATCAATGCATGGGATATCGCTTTTGTATTATTAAGATGATCTAAAGAATTCCTTCTAAATATATAGAGTTAAAAACTAAATTATAATAGTTTCTGCACTATCGTCGTTTTAACCGGCTTCGTCAACCTCAAGTTCAACACCAAAAAAACGCCCACCCTTACCGTAAAAGATTTGGGTGGGTTTGTAAACACTCATCACATAGAGCAAAACCATCAAACTCGGTTAATTGGTCGGTTAGGAACAAAGTTATTATGAGTGAAGTAATTGCAAAAACAAATAATACATACCTATATTCATAAAAAAGCATAAATATAGTTATTAAAATTCAAAAAATTTCATAAAGTGTAGTAAACTATGTTACGGAGGCACTTTATGAGATTTTTAATTATTACCAAAAGACATATTACGGTGGCATTGTCATTAATATTGGGATTTACAGTAATTACTGTTAGTATTTTTTCTTATCAAGCTTTAGCGGCGTCAAGCAATAGGCTTTTGCCTATATACTGTGTTGAAGATAAAGGCGATAAAACGGTAGCGTTAAGTTTTGACGCAGCTTGGGGAAACGAGGACACCGAGCAACTTATAAACATTTTAGGTAAATATAAAATAAAGGCAAGCTTTTTTGTTGTTGGCTCTTGGGTGGATAAATATCCCGAATCGGTAAAACAATTAAGCGATGCGGGGCACGAAATACATAACCATTCTAATTCACATCCTCATATGCCACAGCTATCGGTCGCCCAAATGACAGAGGAGCTAAATGCCTGTAATGAAAAAATTTCGGCAATAACGGGTAAAAAGCCGATTTTATTCCGCGCACCATACGGCGATTATAGTAATACAATGCTTGAAACGGTTACAAATAACGGTATGTATACAATTCAGTGGGATATCGATTCCAGAGATTGGAAGGAAGATTACACAACCGATAAAATTGTTAGGGGAGTGTGCGACAATGTAAAATCCGGCTCGATAGTTTTATTTCACAACGCCGCAAAAAACACCCCCGAGGCATTGCCTATTATAATAGAAAAACTAATAGCCGAAGGCTACCGGTTTGAATTGATTTCTAATATGATTTATAAAGAAAACTATACAATTGACCATACAGGTATGCAAAAAGCAGAAAAAGACGGCGAATAACCGTCTTTTTCTGCTTTTTATAATTATTTCTTTTCCGTTTGTCTAAATTCAGAAGGAGTTTTTTTGAAATATTTCGCAAATACTCTGCTAAAGTATCGTGAATTAGGGTAGCCAACCTGCACCGCAATGCTTTTTATGGAATCATTGGTGGTTAGTAGTAATCTTTTTGCAACCTGCATACGATGATCAACAATATATTTATGAGGTGTTTTTCCAAGATGGCTTTTGAAAAATGCTATAAAATGCATTTCGCTATAGCCTAAAAAATCAGCGTATTTTGCAATGGGATAATTTTTTGTGCAATTTTGACGCATTATGTGGGTTAATGTGGCAAATTTACCTGAAGCAAGGGGCTGTTCTGAGCGCAGAGTACCACCAATTATACCAAGCAAGGTCATTAAAATACTGTTGCAAATATCTTCACGAAAAGGACTTTTGTGATTAAGATCCATTTCGTTAAATATTCTTTCAAACCAAGTAAATGGCTTGGAAAATGCAATAACCTGTTCATTTATACCGTAATATTTAAGATATTCTTCAACCTTACTTCCAGAAAAATGTATATAATAGCTCGTTGCTTCACTGCCTTCTGAAATGTTGTATATTTGCGGTTCTCCCGGACGAAACAAAATAAGCGTATTAGCGCCATATGTGAATTTTTGGTTGTTAATAATAAAATCCATCTGCCCCTCTGCAATAAAAAGCAATTGATAATCCTTTCGTCCGTTAACTCTATTTACGAGTGGAAAATCATTTGTTGTGCCTGTATTTTTGCCAAAGCCCAATACCACAAGTGGCGCGGTATTCAAACAAATGTCTTTTAAAGAGGTTCCGACAGCATATTTGGGGTTAAGTATTTTTCCGTAGGAGAGTCTCAAAAATATCACCTTCTTGATTTTTGTGCACCAATTCCATATTTTAAGCAATTTACAGTTTTTCACAAAAATGTTATTATAAATTTAAGGATTTTTTGCTTTTCTAGGCAAAAATCTTTTGGGAATTGGGTTTCTGCGATTAAAATATCATATTTTTCAGTATTTGTCAATGATGATTTTTATAAAAAATATGAATTTTTGTGCCCCTTTTATTTATTGCTGATACGGAGGAATTGCAATGGAGTATTTGAAAACAAATCACACCAAAGCAGTGTAACAGAAAGGTGAACATTATGAAACGAATTTTATCATTTTTATTAGTCGCAATTTTACTTATGGCAAGCCTAATTGTACCAACCCTTGCAACAGAGCCTGCTGTGTGGCAGTATGATTTTAATGGCGGCGCGGTACCTTCTTCCAGTCAACTTAAATTTTCAAGAGCAACCAGTTTGCTATCTGCTTCGGTTCAAAACGGAGCTCTTAGTCTATCGGGTACCATTGCTCAAACTGTAACTCAAACAAATACTTATATTTCCTTTTATATCCCTGTAAGCGGTTTAAAGGTAGATACCGTTTATAATGTCAGCGGAAAATATAAACTGACAAGCGGTTCCATTAATTCCTTAGTGTTTGGCTCCTTTGGCGGCGCAGGATTAAGCGGAACAAATGGTGCCGCTTATAGCAATAGTTATACCGCAATTAATTATAAACAAACGTCGGTTATGTCTGATTTTGTAACGTTTTCAGGCACTTTCACCTCAACCTCAACCACTGCAAGCGGAAAGCAGGGTGTTGATAATACAAATCCCGAATACCTAACTATTGGTATGTATTCAGCATCAATTTCTCCCGGAACCACCATCACACTCCTTGTTGATGATTTAGTTTTTGCTGAAGCGGCTGACAATAAGGTTGAAGTTAGTGCCCTTTCATCTAATCCCAATATGGGTACGGCAACCGTTACCAAGTCGGGCAGTAACACTACCGATTTTGTTAAAGGCGACGACGCTATTTTCTCCGCCATTCCCAAAGATGGCTACGAATTTGTAAATTGGACAGATTCTGAAGGCAGATCCTTAAGCAACAAAACCTCTTATAAATTTTTAAATTTAACAGAAGATACAACCTTAACCGCCAATTTTAAAAAGGCAGACTATTTAAGCGTAACTTATGATTATGAATCTTCTGCCTTTGATGTAGAAAAATTCGGCGCAAACAAACGCTATACCTGGAAACACAAAGCCACGGTTAACAGCTCTGCCGATGCTATCGAAGGCAGTTCATTACAGCTTGAGCTTTGTCCCCCCGAAGACCCAGGCACAGGTGTTAAGCGTGGATATTTAGCCGAAGATAAGGCATATATGCTAAAGGCGGGTAATCTTTACCATCTTGAAATCACCGCAAAAGCATTAAAAATAGGCTCAACACCTATAGATATTTCACTTGTTACCCTTAAAAATGGCGATCCTACTGCCGCCATTCGTGATAATCCAATTAAAAAGCAAAACGGTTCGGCTGCCGTTTTTTATACCTCATCCAACCAAAGCACAACCACACAAATGGTTATTAAACCCTCGGTTGACGGTTATCTTGCATATTATTCGGTATATGCCGAAAACGCAGTTATCTTAATAGATAATATTGTAATTACTGAGGTTATAGATGATTTAGACGGCAATCCCTTAGTAAAGGCTAACACCGACTCAGCTATGGGAGAAGTGACAGTTACAAATCCTGTTGGTGCCTTTAATGATACCATTGCCCGCGGTGATACTGCTATTTTTAACGCGACGGCTAAAGAAGGCTATTCCTTTAGGGGATGGCAGGATGAAAACGGTAATACTGTTTCAACCAATCGCGCCTATCAAATTGAAAATGTACAGAGTCCCGTTACCCTTACCGCTATATTTGAAAAATTGGCAGAGGGTGAGGCTCAGGACGGTCAATACATAGTGGATTTTGAGGTTACACCAAACGCAACCTTCCGTGATAACAGATCAACAGCCACAAGCACCGCCAATATTATAAATGATGGTATAAACGGAAAATCCTTGGAATTTACCGCAGAATATAACGGTGTTGATAATCATTACACCTCATATTTTATTAAAATGAACGGGCTTAAAGCAAACTCGGTTTATACAGTAAAGGGTAAATATAAGGTTACCGATGGCGAATTACCAACCCTTCGCGTGGGACTTATCGCCTTTAATTCGGGCGCAACCCAAGGCTATACCCAAAGCGGTGAATTCCTTGCAGTTACCGCCAAAACTCCCGTAATGAGCGAGGCGGCTGAATTCAGCGGATTTATTCAAACACACCAAACTGATGCTCCGTTATATTTGGTTATTTCAACCTGCACGATCAACAAAGTAACATTCCAGATTGATGATATTGAGCTTGGCGAAAGCACCTATCAAACCTTCTACGGTCACGGAGATACACCTAAGAAGGATACCCTTATTAACTTTGACGATTACTATATTACTACAACCCGTCCTTTGCAGATTAAGGTAGATACCGCCCCCGAGCGTGACGGCGTTAAGACCGACGCACTTCATATTTTTGCTACAGAGGAAATGGGCCCCGCAATTTTAAACTGGGGTACCACCACAACCAATAGCGACCGTTGGTTTACCGTTCCCGTTAAGGAAAACACCCTTTATAAATGGAGTATGTGGGTTTATATTCCCTCTATTCGCCCTAACTGGGGAGGAAATATAGATTATATGGAGTACAACATTGACTATGTAAATAAGGTATCCCTTTCTTTAAAATATATGGAAGAGCGTGATGAATGGGTTAAGCTTGAAAAAACCTTCACAACAAAACCCGGTCAAACAAAGCTTTCTATGAATTTTAACGCAGGTGAAACCCCTAAAGAAATGTGGTTGGACGATTTCAGAATTACCGAAATTGACTCAGGCTCCACTGTAGATACCGTTCTTTCTTATTGCGAATACCAATATAACCTCTTTAAAAGCTCAAAGGATTATAATGATATTTTAAGCGGTAAAAGCGGTGTGTATGAGATCAAAACCAGTCCTTCATCACAGTACACATTTGGTGTTACCACAATAGGCGGCAATAGTAACAGCAAGGTATATCTTTCATTTGACGGCGAAGCTCTTATGCCACAGAGCGAAGAAAATGCACCCCTTGCAATTGCCAAAATGAATACAACCCGTTTGGGAACAGAGCTTGTAAGTCCCCAAAACGGAATTATGTATTTAGTTATTGAAAACCCCGATAACGCAATGCAAATACAAAACATTCAGCTTTTTAAAACTAAATCGTTAAGCACAAGCCGTGATATGGGTTATGAAAATAACCCCAATTTACCCGAACATAAGCTTAATGTAGAAACCCTGAAGCTTATAGGCGAAGGCGGGGAAGGAAATTCACCCGCTACAGGTGATTACAAAACCCTTTTACCTGCGCTGTTTATTGTGATTATTTCGCTGGCAGCACTTTGCTTTATTGGATTTCGCAAAAAGGAGGAGCTTTAAGATGAAAAACACTATAATCAACACCTTAATTTTATTAATCCTTTGTGTTGCAATGGTTTTTAGCACCTTAGGTTGTAGCTCTAAAACAGAAAATCCTTCATCATCTTCCTCTACAATCGAAAACACTTCCTCAGCAGATGATGAAATCACAACCGAAGATGATGATGTTTCATCTGATGATTCTGATTCTGAGGCTGATGAATGGGATGACACCCTTGAAAATTTAACAGATGAACCTATTGAAGACGAATATATTGAAGAGCTTACCGTTTTAAATGCAAAGGCTCCCGTTACAAAGGAGTTTTTAGGCATCAACGGTGTGCATATGATGTTTGAGTATTTAAAGGATGATGCGGGTAGCGGCACTAGAGATCTTACCGAAGAACAAATTAACACACACGCCGACCGTATTCAGGAAATGGGAGTTACCATTGTGCGAAGCATATTTTCTTCATCCACCGCTTGGAACGGCAAAACCCAAAGCTTTGACTGGAACAGCGAAAATTTTAAAGGTTTTATAAAATCTTGTAAACTATACCAAGACCGCGGTATAGATTTAGCAGTATCTCCGGGACTTTGGTCTTTATCGGGTGTTTTTGTAGGTCAAGATGGTAACGATCTAGAAACCCCTAATCCATCGCAACTCGCAGGTCACGGAATTGTTTTTCGTCCCTGTATGAATAATAAGTACGAATTGGATGAAGATGCCCTTAGGGAAAGTATGCAAAACTATCGCAATTTTATGACCGAATGTGTAAAGCAATTTGCAGCTAACGGCATTCACAACATAAAATATTTTATGGCATTCACCGAGGTTAATCAGGCAATACGTGGCGCTATTGCAAAGCCAAATGGCGAGGATAATACCCAAACCTTTAAAATCCGTCATTACCCCGAATTAGCCCCTGTTTTTGGCGCCGCTATCACCACTCTTGATGAGAGTTTAAAGGATGTAGGTATGAGAGATAAATATAAAATTGTTGCCCCTTGTGACAACTGGGGTGGTGATTTTGAAATTGAGGATCCCGAAGCATACTCATACCTTATTCGCTACTGCTTAGAAAATCTTTCAGAAGAAGTAGATATAATTGGTACTCACCGAAATTATGCAATGGGAAATGATTTTTCTGATGATATTTATTATGATTTCCCAGTTATGGCGCTTGGCTCAACCCGTGAAGTTACTACAAATGCCAATAAACCCATGTGGCTTGATGAATACGGCGTTAGCTTAAATCGTACATCTGCCGCTTCCCCCGAGGAACGACGTGTCTTCCAAAAAAACCCCGTTAAAGGTGTTGCCTTTGGCTCAATGGTAAACAGCGTTATGAATATGGGTGTGGATAACTGTATTATTTGGCAGATTGATAACCAGCAATGGCCTAACAATTCAAACGGATATGAATTTGATAATGGTATGCAGGTTGGTAACGGATATTTACCAAGCCCCTTGGAAAGTATGACGCCATACCCTGCTTGGTACAGCTTTAGTATGATTTCCAAATATGTAAGCAGGGGCGAAGTATATGAATGTACCGTTGGATTTGGCGTTTATATGTCCTGCATTAAGCGTACCGACGGCGAATGGACAATTGTTGTAACCAACCACAATGTTGATGATGTTAATGCTAAAATAATGCTTGAAAAAAGTGTTGACGGTAAAACCTTCTACCGTCACCGTTACACAACCGACTTTGTTCCAACCCCATCTGCCACCATTATTGGGGTAGATGCCGTTGCTAAAAATGTAACAACCGGTTTTTATGATACACTACCCGGATTTTCAGTTTCGGTTTATACCACAGTAAAGGATTAGAACAATGGAAAATATAAAAGTTTTGCCCAAATCCTCAAGGGCGGTAATTAAACCCGCCCACGGCAGTTTAGAGGTTATAAAAAAAGGTCAAAAAGCATTTAATGAACCTAGTTTAACAGCGCAATCTGTTTTTGGTGAAATCCCCGATTTTTTAGCAGATGAATCTTTTATATTTACAAATCTTGCAAGCGGTTTAGGATTCACCGCCACAACTTCGGGTTCTGTGTTGCTTTTAACCGAGCAAAGGGGTGAAAAACTCCATTGGTTGCACCCCGAATTCGGCTTATCCTTTAGATTTAAAGAAAGTTACCGCAAAATAGCCGATTTTGAAAACGGCACACTTCTGCCAAACTACGATTCTGCCCTTACCCTTTATGAACTTGATTGTTATGAGGGAATGGAGTTTAAATCGGTTATTCGTCCGGGTCAACTTTGCGTAATTTTTGCTAAGTTGGATGAAAATTACACCCCACTTTCGGCAGAGGATGATGATGCAAACTGTCTTGAACTCAGCACAACTCCCGTTATTCCTCTTACGGGCGAAAACATACCCAGAGATTACGGATATTCCCCCGACAAACGTGGTTATCAGGCTTGTCCTACCATTGCTATTACAAGCGAAGACACAATATACGGCGCGGTAATGGCTGACCCTGAAGGTTACACCTTTTTGGGTGGCGAAAACCATTATTGCTATGTTGCGGTAATGCGAAGCCGTGACGGTATTGTATGGGAAGACCCAATTGCCGTTTTTGACCCCGACGGTGATGGTCCTGCACGTACTTTTGAGCCTATTTTATGGACTTCGCACGATAGAAAACGCATTTATTTATCCTACACCCAAGCCGCAGGCACAAGCAGTAACGTAGGCGGTAAGGTCGGCACTTGGATTACCTATACCGATAACCCTGAAGACCCTTGTCCCGAATGGTCAACCCCTATTCGTGTAATTGACGGTATGACAGATAGCAAACCCTTTTTGGCAACAGACGGTTATTGGTATTGGAGCACCGCTTTTTGGGCATTGTGGCACAGACGCTTTTTTGATGAATCTGCCCCCGAAACCAGACCGGGCGTTCATATTTATCGTTCTAATAATTGCCTTGAATGGGTGCATATTTGCGACATTCCCAAAACCAATTGGGGTATAGCCGAACCAACTATAATAGAGGCTAATAATGGCGAATTATTGCTTATAGAACGCACTTCAGGCAGCACTCCTTTAAGAAAATCCTCCCTTAAAAATCCCGCTGTTTGGACTGTTCCCGAACCTATGAGAGCAGATATGAATAATCCTGAAAGCGCACAAATGAACACGGTAGATTCGCGCAATTTCTTTGGCGTACTGCCTTCAGGCAAAATGCTTTTTGTCTTTCACAATAATGATACAAGAAAGCGTGATACCCTTACGGTGGCACTTTCCGAAGACGGCGGAGTTACTTGGCCTTACAAACTCCTAATTGACGAGCGGCTACACTCCACCTATCCTTTTGTAGACGTTACGTCAAATGGTGAAATTTTAATTATTCACGATCACGGGCGCATTCGTCCATCCAATGATGGGAAAGGCGGCGGTGAAATTTTACTTGCTCGTATTACCGAAGAAGATATTATGGCAGGTAAATTAGTAACCCCTAAAGCGGTATTAAAACGAATGGTTAATCGCTATGGAATGTCACCCAATGAAGAAACTATTACGGAGCAAATTAATGCATCAAAACGCATTATGAAAATTTGTGACGAAAAACAAAAAAACAAACTTCAAGAAGCAATAGAAATTTTAGCTATTGAAAAAAGTAGCGAAAAATATTTGGAATTATGTATTCTATCGGATAGTTTTATAAAATAAATATTAAATAATTTGGGAATGAGTTTGGTAGTGTACCAAGCTCGTTCTTTTTGGTTTTAAGATGCTGCATTTGAATGTAATTTTGTGAAAAAAGGTGCTTTAAAAATTAAATTTTAATTGACATAAATGCTTAAAATGTTATAATAAATATATTATTTATTTTTATTTTGAGGTGTAATATATGTCTAAATATTTTAAGTGTACAACAAATAAAAACCCATTAACTTATTCTTGCGGCGAAAAAATCACTTTTTCTGTATCTGCTAAGGATAATTGTATAGATACTCCTTGCAATTACATACATTGGAAATTAATGGGGGATGATGGTAAAATCAGCGAAGGATTAGGCTCTTTTAAACCCGGCGATCCCTTGAAATTGGAAACCACTTTAGATAAACCCGGTTTTGTTTATTTAACCTGTGTTTCGGTTAACGATTGCGGCAATCCTGATAATATTTTCGATACCTTGCAGGCGGGAGCAGGTGCCGATATTGAAAATATCGAGTACCAAGATGTAGTGCCCGACGATTTTGACGAATATTGGAATGATATAGAAACTCTAGTTGCTAATTTTGATTATGAAATTTTAATGAATGAACCTGTAACAACTGGCGTTCCTGAAGGATTTAAATGTTTTGAACTAAGGATTTCCACTCCCGAGGGTCGTCCTGCGTCAGGTTTTGTTTCTATGCCCGAAAAAGAAGGTAAATATCCTATTTTTATTTCTTTTAACGGTTATGCCATTGCAGGCTCAGGGGCAATTTATAAAGCCAACCATATTGCTGTGCATTTTAACGCCCACGGTATTGAGAATAATTTAACACAAATCGAACTTAAAAAGAAATATTTTCACGAGCTTGTTAAAAATAAAAACGGTCTTTCCTATGGTTTTGATCCCGAAGAAAACGCATCAAATATGACCTGTTATTGGCGTAATATGATGATAAGAAATCTCATTGGTCTTAAATATATTAAATCTTTGCCTCAGTGGGATGGTAAAAATATTACTGCTTCGGGCGGAAGTCAAGCAGCTTTACAGGCAACAACTTTGGCAGCTCACGATAAAGATGTTACCTTTTTGGAAATCGCTATTCCTTGGTTTTGTAATCTTAATGCAGAAAATAACGGCTTTGTTGCAGGTTGGCGTCCGAAGTTTGCAGAAGGTCTTAGATATTTTGATACCGTTGCTCAGGCTAAAAAGGTTAAATGTCCCGTTAAGATTTTTGCTAAACTAGGTGATGCGATTTGTCGCGCTTCAACAATTATGGCTCTTTACAATAATTTTAATGTCAATAAGAAAATTGAGTTTTTACAATCCGGTGACCACGGTTATAATCCGCCTGAAAGAAATAGTTTTTATTTATGGGATGATCCTCAGTGTCAAGAAACTTTACTTCCCGGAAAATATAAGCATTACAAGGGTGGAGAATATGAGCTTTTGTATATTGCTAAAAATAGTGAGGGCTATTGTGAAGAGCAGGTGGTATATAAATCCTTAACTGACGGTAAAGTTTGGATTCGTCCCGCCCATATGTGGAATGACCTTGTTTTAGACGGTGAAATCTATGTTAAAAGATTTGAAAAAATTAATTGATATCTAACTATTGTAAATTTTTGAGAAATATGCTATAATAGTATTGGTAAAGATTTTTTGAACGGAGTGAAATTATGGCAAAAGTAATTACAATTGGTAGACAGTTTGGTAGCGGCGGAAGAGCAATAGGCAGACTTGTAGCCGAAAAGTTGGGTATTCCTTTTTATGATAAGGAAATCATCAAACACATTGCGCAAGAAAGTGGTTTAAGTCACGAAATTTTAGATGACTATGATGAAAAGCCTACTAATAGCTTTTTGTATTCTCTTTCTTTAGGTGCTTACACCTACGGTAATAGCATAACGGGTATTCCTGAAATGCCTATGAGTGATAAAATATTTGTTATTCAAAGCGATGTGATTAAAAATCTTGCAAAGGAAGGTCCTTGCGTTATTGTTGGTCGTTGTGCCGAAAGTATTTTAAAGGACGAGGTTGATTGCCTTAGCGTTTTCATCCATGCAGATTTTGATTCCAGAATTAAGCGTGTTTCGGAATATGATAATATTTCTCATGATGAAGCTGCAGAACGCATTCGTAAAACCGATAAAAAACGCGCTAGCTATCATAACTATTATTCAGAGCTTAAGTGGGGCGCCGCAACCTCTTATGACCTTTGCTTAAACAGTAAAATCGGCATTGAAAATGCTGCTCAGCTTATTGTTGACACAGTTAATATGAAATAATTGGATTTTATATGCACCTGTTTTTCAGTTTTGCGTAAACTGTACTGAAAGCAGGTGCATATTTTGAAATATTGTTGCCCAAAAAAGAAAAAACGCTTTTTAATTCCTAAAAAATTTAAAATCGGAATTACTTTTATACTTATAGGGTTAATATTACTTTTAATTATTGCTGATGGCGTAGTTAGGTCTGTTATAAGTGATTATCCAATGAAAGTTTCTACGGGTATAATTACAAAAATGATGGATAATGCTATGGATGAGGTTTTAATTAATTCAAACATTTCTCCAACAACGGTGGACAATGTTGTTTATGATAATAGCGGCAAGGTTATAAGTGTTGAAACAGATACAACTCAGTTAATAAAGATTAAAACTGAATTTACCACGGCTTTTTATTCCCTTCTAAAAAAAAATGGTAATATTATAAAAATCAGCGTTCCGATTGGTACTTTAATCGGTCACGAATACACAATTGGCAGAGGGCCTAAAATTTCATTTAATTTACAGTACACTTCCACGGTTAACGCAGAACTGAAAAGCGTTTTTACCGATGCGGGAGTTAACAATACATTACACACAATTGAACTATGCGTTACAAATCATATTTATGTTATTATTCCTTGGGGGCATAACAGCCAAACTGTGAGCACAAAATACATAGTGGCGGAAACTGTTATTGTTGGAGATGTTCCTGAGGCGTTTACTAATATAAATGGTGCTGATGATGAAATTACTGATGATATTGTTGACCACGGCGCAAAAATTGACTAAAGGATGAAAAAAATGAGTTTGGACATTAAAAACAGAATTGATGAATTAACAAAGAAGCTCAAATATTATAGTCAAAAATACTATATGGAAGCTATTTCGGAGATAACCGATTTTGAGTACGATATGCTACAAAGAGAGCTTGTTGCACTTGAAAACGAGTATCCCCAATATGCTCATCCTGATTCACCAACCAAAAATGTAGGCGGTAGCTTTGAAGAAAGGCTTTTTACTCCTGTTAATCATACCGTTAAAATGGAAAGCCTTCAAGATGCCTTTAGTTTTGAAGAGTTAGAAGCATTTAATAACAGAATATCGGATGATGTAGAACCTATTTATTCTGTAGAGCCTAAAATTGATGGTCTTTCGGTTTCTTTAGAATATAAAAACGGAAAATTTATAAGAGGGTCTACTCGTGGTGACGGCTTAGTGGGCGAAGATGTTACTGCAAACCTTCTGACAATTGAGGATATTCCCCAAAACATTGAATTTTTAGGTGAGCTAGAGGTTCGCGGCGAAGTTTATATGTCCCATAAGCATTTTTTGGAGCTTGTTGAACGCCAGGAAAATGAAGGTATTGCACCTGCTAAAAATCCGCGAAACGCAGCGGCAGGCTCTCTTAGACAAAAAAATCCTAAAATCACTGCGGAACGCAAGCTATCAAGCTTTATTTTCAACATTCAACGAATAGAAGGCAAAGAGTTAACTTCACATATCGACTCTTTAGATTTTTTAAAGGGCTTAGGCTTTAGTGTTTTGCCTTTTTATTATAAAGAAAAAGGTATTAAAAATGTAATTGAACGCATAACAGAAATTGGTGAAAAAAGGGGAGAATTACCCTTTGATATTGATGGCGCAGTTATAAAACTCGATAACCTTTCCGAGCGTGATATATTTGGTTCAACTTCCAAATTCCCTAGGTGGGCGGTTGCTTACAAATATCCGCCTGAGGAAAAATGCACCACCCTTTTAGAAATAGAAATAAATGTTGGCAGAACAGGGGCGCTAACTCCAACCGCAAGATTTGAGCCAATTTCTTTGGCGGGTACTACCGTTAGTCGTGCTGTGCTGCACAATGAAGATTTTATTAAAGATAAAGATATTTGTATTGGTGACACAATCATTGTTAGAAAAGCGGGGGATATAATCCCTGAGGTACTTGGTGTTGCTGAACTTTCAAAGGAAAGAATAGCATTTAAAATGCCCGAAAGCTGCCCTTCTTGTGGTGCACGCGTTTCAAGAGAAGAAGGCGAGGCGGTTATCCGTTGTACAAATGCCGAGTGTCCCGCACAACTTGCCAGACATTTAATTCATTTTGCCAGTCGTGATGCAATGGATATCGAAGGTCTTGGCCCTGCTGTTATTTCCTTGCTTTTAGAAAACAAGCTAATTTACCATCCTTATGATCTTTACACATTAAAATCCGAGGATTTAACCTCTCTTGAAAGAATGGGTGAAAAATCTGCCGATAATTTATTATCTGCTATTGAAAAATCAAAAGAAAATGATTTGTACAGATTGATTTTTGCTCTTGGAATTCGTCATATTGGCGCAAAAGCAGCGAAGCTTGTTGCAGAT
Source organism: Oscillospiraceae bacterium (assembly GCA_015065925.1). Taxonomy (GTDB): domain Bacteria; phylum Bacillota; class Clostridia; order Oscillospirales; family Acutalibacteraceae; genus UMGS1279. The sequence continues at coordinate 13,497 of SVPL01000005.1, read as the reverse complement.
AAAATGCAGAATATGGATGCAATTCTTTCGGCAAGTATCGAAGATTTTATGTCAATTGATGGTTTTGGCGAAATAATGGCAAAGAGTCTTGCAGATTTTTTAGCATTACCGCAAACGCGAGAGCTTATTAATAAATTTAAAGAACTTGGGCTTAATATGGAGTCAAAAACCGTTATAACTGATACCCGCTTTGAAGGTATGACTTTTGTGCTTACGGGTACTCTGCCGACCTATAAAAGAAGCGAGGCGGCGGCGATAATTGAAGGTCTTGGCGGTAAAACCGCATCTTCCGTTTCTAAAAAAACAACCTATGTTTTAGCGGGAGAAGAAGCAGGAAGCAAGCTGGATAAAGCGAATGCTTTAGGTATTACTGTTATTGATGAAGCAACATTTATTGAAATGATAAAATAGTATTTAAAACAACCGAGTTTTCATTCGGTTGTTTTTTTCTTAATAAAATCTTAAATATTTTTCCTCTTTATTTTTAAATAATTAAGATATATAATTTAATAAAAGGAGTTGTGTGCAATGTACAACATTTTAATTTGTGATGATGAAAAAGATATCGTTTCGGCATTAAAAATTTATCTTAATACGGGCGATTATAATTTATTTACAGCGTTTAATGGTCTTGAAGCCGTTAACTTGGTCAAAGAAAAGGAAATACATTTAATTTTGATGGATATTATGATGCCAATTATGGATGGAATTGAAGCTATGAGAGAAATTCGTTCTTTTAGTAATATTCCAATTATATTGCTCACTGCAAAAAGCGAGGAAATTGATAAAATATCAGGGCTTGATGCAGGTGCAGATGATTACATAACCAAGCCGTTTAAACCGTTTGAAGTGTTGGCAAGAGTGAAATCACAAATAAGAAGATATATGCATTTGGGTAGTGGTAAATCGGCTCAAGACAGTATCATAGTGGGAAATATTGAAATATGTGATAAAACCAAAATGGTGTTTGTTGATGGAGAACAGGTTGCATTAACTCCAACCGAGTATGAAATTTTAAAATTGTTTATGGAAAATCCAGGACAAGTATTTTCCCCTTCTGAGATTTATAAAAATGTTTGGAAGGATGTACCTTTAGGTGCAGAAAATACAGTTGCAGTACATATCAGGCATTTAAGAGAAAAAATTGAAATCAATCCTGCTGAGCCTAGATACTTAAAGGTTGTATGGGGACAAGGGTATAAAATTGAAAGTGGGGATATGAGATGAAAAAATTAAAAAGTAGTTTATTGGCTAAGATTATTGCTTTTGTTTTACTGATTATTTTTGCGTTCGCAACGCTTTTTAATGGTTTAGGTTGTTTGGTGTCTTTTAATGAGGAATTTTTTACTAAAACAAAAGAAGATGTTGCAGATAATTTGTATTCCGACATTACATATGAAATATCTACAATGATATATAACAGTTGCTATTTTGATTATAATGGAAACCTTAATGTTTCATATGGTCGTAATTTTAATGTTACAGAATTGGCAGATTTTGTGATTTATAACTCTGATACAGGTGAAATTTTACATACAAGTCCTAATCAAATCGGTAGTGGTTATTTGGCGAATAATTCCAACTATTTTAGCGGATATTACAATTCTTTACAAACAGGGCCAATAATCGAACCTATAGAAATCAAAGTGATGCTCAAGCCTTTAAAGGGAAACAGTGTTTTGAAATTGCGTGAAATACTAACCTTTAATTTTTATGATAACAGATTTTTAAATTTAATTTATTTAACAATAAACATTTCAATATCTATAATGTTATTTTTATTTTTATTGTCGGCATCAGGTCATAAAAAGGGGTGCGACAATATTACTACAGGGATATTAGAAAAATTTCCATTTGATATATTTACATTAATAGCAGGTGTCGGTATTTTTGTTTTAGCTATGTTTTGTTTTGGAATAGTTGATACTGTAACTTTATACACAGTATATAGCTTTATTGAACCGTTAATTTTAAGGCTTATTGCGATTATTTTATTATTATTTGTCGCAGGCTCTGTATTTGTTGTTTGGTCAATGAGTTTAGCAAAAAGGATTAAACTTAAATCAACCTTAAAATCCTGTGTTATATATAAAATTTTAATCTTTTCATTTAAAAAAATCAAAAAGTTTAAAAAGTTTAATTTTATGTTATTTAAAAACATTAAATTTGTTTGGAAGATTTTGTTGATTTTTTCAGCAATTACTTTTTTTGAAGTGTTGGTTTCTGTAATGGGAGATGATACTGAGTATTATGTTATTCTTTCCATTATAGAAAAGTTGTTTACAGTTCCTATAATTGTTTTACTTTCTATAATACTTAAAAAACTTAAAGATGGCGGTAAAAAGCTTGCTGAAGGTATAACGGAAAGTAAGATTGATACGAGATATATGTTTGGAGAGTTTAAAGAACACGCCGACAATTTAAATAGCATCAGCGAGGGCGTTGCGCTTGCGGTAGAAGAAAAGATGAAAAGTGAGCGTTTAAAAACTGAATTAATAACCAATGTATCTCATGATATAAAAACACCTCTGACTTCTGTAATAAATTATGTTGATCTAATCAAGCAAGAAAAACCTGAGGGTAAAAAAATTAATGAATACCTATTGGTTTTGGAACGACAATCAAACCGACTGAAAAAACTTATTGAAGATTTGGTTGAGGCATCAAAAGCATCATCGGGTAATCTTTCGGTAAATTTAGTGCCTTGCGATTGCAATATTCTTTTGGAGCAAGCGGCTGGGGAATATGAAGATAAATTTAAACAAGCAAATCTTAACTTAATAATTAAAAAGTCAGAAAAACCTGTAGTGATTTTAGCCGATGTCAGACATCTGGGTAGAGTTTTTGATAATTTGTTAAACAATATTTTCAAACACGCAATGCCGGGAAGCAGAGTTTATTTATCAATAGAGAAGGGGGGAGAAAAGACGGAAATTTGCTTTAAAAACATTTCAAAATACGAGTTAAACATTTCGGGAGATGAGCTAACCGAACGATTTGTAAGGGCAGATAAATCGCGCAATACCGAGGGAAGCGGCTTAGGTCTTTCTATTGCAAAAAGTTTAACAGAATTGCAGAAAGGCGAGTTTAGAATAGTTACAGATGGCGATTTATTTAAAGTGCTTTTATTATTTCATTCATAGAAAAATGGTAGGTATGTTTGTTTCATACCTACCATTAATTTATAAAACCTTTGAAAGAAATGTTTTTAAGCGCTCGTTTTTGGGATTACCAAAAAACTCTGCGGGGGGAGCGTCCTCCATAATAATACCTTCGTCAATGAAAATAACACGGTCGGCAACCTCTTTAGCAAAGCCCATTTCGTGGGTTACTACAACCATTGTCATACCATCTTTTGCCAAACCTTTCATAACATCCAAAACTTCTCCAACCATCTCAGGGTCAAGTGCAGAAGTGGGCTCATCAAAAAGCATAACATCAGGGTTCATAGCTAGAGCGCGAACAATAGCAACACGCTGTTTTTGACCGCCTGAAAGTTGTGATGGATAAGCATCTGCTCTATCCCTTAAACCTACCTTGTCTAATAGCTCTAATGCGCGTGCCTCAGCATCCTGTTTTGATAGCTTTAATAGTTTTATAGGAGCTAGTGTCATATTGTTTAATACAGTCATATGAGGGAATAAATTAAACTGCTGAAAAACCATACCCATTTTTTGACGATGTAGATTGATATTAGTTTTAGGGTTGGTAATATCAACATCTTCAAATGTGATTGTACCATCTGTAGGTTCTTCTAAAAGGTTTAAGGTTCTCAAAAAGGTTGATTTTCCGGATCCCGAAGGTCCAATTACCACAACAACTTCACCGCGCTTTATTTCGGTGTTGATGCCTTTTAAAACCTGAATATCACCAAATGATTTTTTTAAATCATTAACTCTAATAATTGAAGAATCAGCGTTCACTTTTACGCAACCTCCTTTCAAGCATACCAAGGAGTTTAGTGAGTATTATAACAATCACCAAATAAATAAGTGCTAAACTTATGTATGGAATATAGGCTTGATAGGTTTTACTAACAATATTTTGTGCTTGCTTTGTTACATCACGCAGCGCAATAACAGAAACAAGAGATGTATCTTTTAAAAGAGTAATCATCTCATTGCCTAAAGCGGGTAGAATGTTTTTAATTGCTTGTGGGATAATAATATGCCACATTGTTTGTGCGTAGCTCAAACCAAGAGAGCGACCGGCTTCGGTCTGACCGATGTTTATTGACATAATGCCTGAACGCGCAATTTCTGCAACATAAGCACCTGAGTTAATACCTAAGGTTACAATACCACAAACGATCATACCTGAATCACTTTTTGGCACCATAATTACAAATCCCATAATCAGTAACTGTACCATCATAGGTGTACCGCGTATAACTGTAAGATAAACATTTGAAAACCAATTTAAAAACCTAAGTAAAAAGAAGGGCTTCCGTTTTGAGTTATCATGAGTTGTTCTTATGATTGCGATAATTAACCCAATGATAATACCTAAAATTAAAGCGCCAATTGTTACTATGAAGGTTATTTTAAGTCCATCGGTGAAAAATTTCCAACGATCTTGATAAATAAATGTTTGATAAAGCTGAAAAAATAGATTTTGTAGCCACTCGGGAATGGAATGTATCCATTCAGGGGCGCTTTGAAGCCAGTTTTCAAAGGTTAATATGCCCAAACTATTTCATCCTTTCGTAATAATAAAACATAATGTAAGCAGGGTGGCAATGCCGCCCTGCTCTTTTTTATAAATAGTATAATTTAATTATTCTGCAGGAATATACTTAGCTATAATCTTATCAACAGTACCATCATCTTTAAGCTCTTTAAGGGCTTTATTGAAGTTTTCAAGAAGCTCGGTGTTTTCCTTAGAGATAGCAGCAGCATAATCTTCATTAGCATATTCAGTATCAAGAATTTTAAGACCTGTATTTGCCTTAACAAAATTCTTTGCGGGCTCGTTATCAATAACTACGCAATCAATCTGTCCGTTATTAAGAGCAGCAACTGCTAAAGCGCCGTTTTGATATTGATTAACATTTTCCTGACCAAACTCATCTGTACAGTAAATGTCACCTGTTGTACCGGTTTGAACACCGATTTTTTTGCCCTTAAGATCATCAACGGTCTTAATTGCTGAATTTTCGGGAACAATAATAACTTGAACGCCTTTGGCATATGTATCAGAGAAGTTAACAGAGAGCTTGCGTTCATCAGTAACAGTCATACCCGCAAGAGCTATATCAATGGTTTTGGATTGAACAGCGGTTAAAAGAGAATCAAACTCCATATCTTTAATTTCAAGCTCCATACCAAGTTTTTCAGCAACTGCAGCGGCAATCTCAGCATCAATACCAACAATTTCGCCATTGTCATCCACATACTCATAAGGGGGGAAGGTAGCGTTAGTACCCATTACAAGAGTATCTTTACTGCCACAACCTGCAAAACAGGCAACCATCATAAGTACAACAAATAAAAGTGCTAATAATTTTTTCATAATAATACCCTCCAAGTATTAAAATTTTGTAAATTAAGTTTAACATAAAATGTTAAAAAAGGCAAGTGTTTTTTAATAAAAATACAAGAAAATGAATTTTTATGCATTTTAATTAAATTCAATTTGCCGATTTTTCGAAAATAACGAATTAACTCGTGCCTTTAGTTCACTATTTTGGGGTAGTGAAAGGGTTGGATCATCGGATAAAATAAATTCGGCGGCTTTTGAAGCGGATATAAGAATAGATTTATCTTCTATTAAATCGGCAATTTTCATCTTCGGTAAGCCGTGTTGTTCTTTTCCTAAGAAATTACCGGGCCCACGGAGCTTTAAATCAGCTTCGGCTATTTTAAAACCATCGGTCGTTGAACACAAGGTTTGCAATCTTTCGTTGGTGGTTTTTGATGTTGAGTTTGAGATAAATATGCAGCTAGATTCAGCGGTACCTCTACCAACTCTGCCACGAAGCTGATGAAGTTGCGAAAGACCAAATCTATCAGCGTTTTCAACAACCATTATTACGGCGTTAGGTACATCAATTCCAACCTCAATAACTGTAGTTGAAACCAAAACTTGAATTTTTCCCAATGCAAAGTCCGACATAACCTTGTCTTTTTCTTTTGGTTTCATTTTACCGTGAAGCAAACCAATATTATAGCCTTTAAGCAATCCGTTTTTTAACTCCTCGGCATATTCTGTGGCGGCAGTTAATTCCGTATTGGACTCGCTATCAATCATTGGACAAACAATGTAACCTTGAAAACCGTCATCAATATGTTTTTTTACATATTTTATGGCTCGTTCCCTTAAGTTATAGTTAACAGCGTAGCTTTTTATTGGAGTTCTGCCTTTAGGAAGTTCATCAATAATGCTAATATCCAAATCACCATAAACAACCAAACCCATTGTACGCGGAATTGGAGTTGCAGACATAACCAATGTATGCGGATGATTAGCTTTTTGAGATAAAACGGCTCTTTGCGCTACTCCGAAACGATGCTGTTCATCTGTAATTACAAGAGCCGTGTTTGGTAATTCAACATCTTCAGTTAGCACAGCGTGAGTTGATACCAAAATGTTGATTTTCCCCTTTTTTAAATCTTTTTTTATACGACTTTTTTCTTTCGGAGTTAATGAGCCGGTTAAAAGTTCAATGGTAAAACCAAATTTATCAAACAAAGAGCAAAGGGCTTTATAGTGTTGTGTAGCTAAAATTTCGGTTGGCGCTAACATAACGCCGGAATAGCCATTTTTTACAGTCGAGTAGCATAGTGCCGCCGCAACAGCAGTTTTTCCGCACCCAACATCACCCTGAACGAGTCTGTTCATAGGATGTTCGCCATACATATCGTTTTGACATTCCTTAATAACTCTAAGTTGAGCATTTGTGAGCTCAAAAGGAAAAATTGATGCTATTTCTTCTAAAGATAGGGGAGACATTTTCTTAGAGTTTTTGCCTCGAGCACGATTTTTGAGCCCCGTAAGACCTAATCTTAAAAGGAGTAATTCCTCAAATGCAAGACGATTTCTTGCCATTTTGATTTTTTCTTCGCTTTGAGGAAAATGAACCTGTTTAACGGCATCGGGATGCGGCATTAAATTAAATTGTTTTATGATGTTTTCAGGCAAATATTCGCCTACTGTAAAGTTTTCAAAAACACCTGAAATGATTTTTTCAATTTGTCTTGAAGAAAGTCCTTCTGTTGATGGGTAAATAGGTCTAATTTTGCACTCTGAAACGGAGCGAATTTCGGGTGAAGACATTTCTCTGAAAACCCCACTCCATTTAACCTTTCCGTAAAAAAGGTATTCTTCTTCCTGCTTTAAAGATTCAGCCAAATATTTATTATTAAATATAGTTACTTTGATTTGTCCTGTACGATCGTATATGTAAAATTGGTAGGTTTCAATTTTTTTGTTTTTAGTAATTCTTTTTTGTATTTCTGAAGATATTTTTGCTTTCACGCACACATTTTCGTTAAAAGGAATTTCGTCAATGCGAGTTAGATTGGTCCAATCTTCATAAGCTCTGGGAAAATGCGAAATTAAATCTTGCAAAGTGAAAAGGCCCAACCTTTTCTTAAAAAGCTGAGCCCGTTTTTCGCCTATTCCTTTTACAAATTTTATATCTGTATCGTAAAAAGACATAGAAATTTATCCTCTTTTATTCTGCGGAAATTATAAAGTAGTAAACAGGTTGACCACCGTTAATAACGGTAATTTCAACTTTACCGCCGAATTTTGCATCAAGTTCAGTTTGAACAAGGGAAGCTGTTTTTTCATCAACATCTTCACCGAATATTAATGTTAAGAACTGAACATCTTTTTTACACATTCTTTGACAAAGTTTAACAGCGCAATGGGTAAGATCGGTATCCGTAAATACAATCTTGCCGTTTTCCATAGCCATTAAATCATCTTTTTTGATTTTCAGTCCATCAAAATCGGAATCCCTTGCAGCAAATGTAATTTGACCTGTAGAAACATTTGCAAAGGCGTTTTGCATATTAATTGCATTTTCTTCGCCCGAAAGGTCCGGATCAAAAGAAATTACGGCTGAAATTCCCATAGGTATTGTACGAGTAGGGAGAACTATTACATTTCTGGAAGCAAGAGGAACTGCTTGTTCTGCAGCCATAATTATATTTTTGTTATTGGGCAAAACAAAAACAGTTTTAGCGGGTGTCTGTTCAATAGCCTTAAGAATATCATCTGTACTGGGATTCATAGTTTGACCGCCGCTTACAATGGTGTTTACACCGAGTTCGTGGAAAAGATTTTCCAAACCTTCACCCACACAAACAGAAACAAATCCAAATTCCTCTGTTGGCTCGACCGAGGTAATAGTTTCAGTGTTATCCGCATTATTTACAGGGCGTTTTTTAGCGTTCTCTGAATCGTGCTTTGTGCGTTCGTGTTGATCACGCATATTCTCAATTTTTAAATTTACAAGCTGACCGAAGGTAAGAGCTTTCTCTAAAGCATTACCTGGATGATCGGTATGAACATGAGTTTTAATAATGTCTTCATCATCAACAACTACAACGCAATCGCCGATGGTTTCAAGATAAGCACGAAGCTCAGCAGCATCGTTATCGGATTTATCTTCTTTTCTATTAACAATAAATTCAGTGCAATAGGTAAAGGTGATTTCACCTTCAAACTCGGCAGCGGCATTTCGGGTTGCGTCGCCTTCTCCATTATCTATTTGAACTTCGTTTTCGATTTCAATAATCTTTCCGTTTTCAAAAACCGAGAGCATTCCTTCGAAAATAACAACTAATCCACGACCGCCTGCATCAACAACACCTGCTTTTTTTAATGCAGGGAGTAGATTAGGAGTATCTTCCAAAGCAACCTTTGCGCCTTCCAAAGCGGCTTTAAATACATTTAATGCATCAGCGCCGTTATCCAGAGCTTTTTTTGCTTCTTCAGCCGCAATTCGAGCAACTGTTAATATTGTACCCTCAGTAGGCTTCATAACAGCTTTATAAGCCGCTTCGACTCCTAGTTTCAAAGCATTAGCAAGATTTTCGGCAGTAACTTCCTCGTCATTGCCAATTCCTTTAGAAATACCTCTGAATAGAAGCGATGTAATTACACCCGAATTTCCTCGGGCACCACGCAGTAAAGCAGATGCAGTAATTTTAGCAATTTCTCCCGCGCTTTCTCCTGAATGTTTAGAAAGCTCTCTGGCGGCATTACCGATACTCATAGACATATTTGTACCTGTATCACCGTCGGGGACGGGGAAAACATTAAGCTCATCAATGCGTTGTCTTTCGTTAAAAATATAATTAGAACCCGAAATTATAGCATCGCGTAGAACATTACCTGAAAACAAAATAAAACACTCCTTAAATTGGCGAAAGAATAAATAATTTCGCCTGAATCAATAGGTGATTGAAATATATTATTCTTTTATACCGTCAACACGGATACGAACCTTAGCAACCCTTATTCCCGTTGCTTCATATACTACATATTTAACCTTGTGCATAATACTTTTTGCAATAGCGTTAATATTCATACCGTAGGTAACAACAATATGAAGGTCAACCGTGATGGAAGTAACATCTCCACGAACAAAAACGCCTGTATCAAGCCTATCTTTTTTTGAAATCAAACCTAAAATGCGTTGTTTTCCGCCGTGAGGCACCATACCAACCACACCAAAGCAAGATGTTACGGCGCGACCGATAAGCTTAGAAAAATAGCTGTTAGAAAGGGTGATTTTACCAATTCTGGTTTCGTACGAAATCATAATAAATCCTCCTATTATTATTTTAAATATTGTATTCCGTGAAAAAGCTCGGTTCTTGAGGGAGTAATCCCGTTTCCGAATCTATCACTATATATGACCATACCATTTTTAAAGCAGATAGGAATAACAGGTAATTCTGCGTTAAATGCGGTTATTAGATCCTGTAAAGTATAATCTCCGTTATAAAAACCTTTGTATGCATCAACCGTGGTTAAGGTTATTTCACCGGGAATAATAATTTCTTCGGTAGAAGATAAGGTTGAATTATTTGGAGATTTCGAGGAATTTGACACACTGGACTTTGAAGAAGTTTTTGAAGAAGTATTTTCTGTATTATTTGAAGAATTAGCGTTAGGTAAGAGCTTAGAGGCGGAATTTAAATCTATTAAACCGGAAATATCCATATTATCTTCATAACGAATTTCGCCTAAATATAAATCATAATTTCCTGAACGAAGCATAGCATAATACTGTGTATCCGAAACAGTATTAATTTTTAATTTTATGCCTATATCTGTTAACGCTTTAGAAATGATGTTTGCAGCCGATACGCGCGAGTTGTTATTAGAATTAACCAATAAAGTGAAAGTGATAGGGGAGTTGTTTTTTAATAAAAAGTAACCTTCCTCATCTTTTTTAGTATAGCCTGCAAGTTCTATATTGTTTTGCGCAATCTCTACATTAGAATTGCTTTGAATTGATAGCATACCATCCACCGGCTGCCAAATTGTAGGAACAGGCCCAAGAGCCGGCGTTGCGTTACCGTAATATGCCGTTTTACAAATCTCTTGTCTATTGATTGCTGAAGAAATTGCCTGCCTGAATAAACTGTTTGAAAGCTGAGGATTTTTTGCATTAATACCCAAAAACACAATTCTGTTTTGTGAAATTCCAAGGGAGGTGCCATTCATCTTAGGAATAGTGTTCCCTGAAAGGTCCGAAAAATAAAGATCAACCATTCCGGCGTTAATAGCTTGAGTTACCGATTCTGTATCCGGACAGTCCACAGTTTCGATATTTTTAATTACCGATATTGCTCCATAATAATTAGGATTTAAAGATAAAGTGGCAGTTTGGTTATTAAAAACATATCTGCCTGCGCCAATGGGTGCCAAAGCTTGATTATCGGTATCTTTTAATTCATCACTGCCTTTTTTCATTATGGGGAATGTTAATAAATTAGCAAAATACGGATCGTTTCGTTTAAGAGAAATTTCAACAGTTAAACTATCGGATGCAGTGGCTGAAGTAGCGTATTTAAGAGCAGAAGAGTGCCTTGTTGTTTTAGAATTTTTAGCTTTATTAAATGAAAAAATAACATCGTCAGCCGTAACTGAAGAACCGTCAGAAAATTTTGCATTTATAAGTTTTATAGTACATAAATTGTCTTTGACTATAACGCTTTCGGCAAGACGGTATTCAATTTCGTATTGGTTATTTAAAATAAGAAGTGGATCAAAAATTAATTGAGATAAATCGGCATTTTGCTCAGTAACGCAAGTGTAAGGATCTAACGAATCTTTACTGCTATATAGTAATCTTATTGTTTTAGAGGCGGATTTATCTGTTTGAGATACATTCGATGATAAAGTTATTGATGATGTGTTATCTAATTCATTACAACCGCTTAACAATAAAATAGTGTAAACTATTAAAATAATAAATGTTATGGTTTTTTTCACTGTAAACCTCCCGTGAGAGAAGATAGAAATATTTAACCTCATAATATTATACTACAAAATTCATTATTATTCAATAGTAAATTAGATATTAATTGCGTTATCTTATTTTAAGTCTTTTTATTGATGTTGTATAACCGGTTGATTTATCAATTTCAAAGATACAACCATTAAATTCACATTCACCAACTGCGTTGTGAAATTTAACAGGAAGCTTATCCTTCATTTTTTGTATAATGATATTTTTATCAACACCTAATACCGAATCAATAACACCTGTCATACCCAAATCTGTAATATAACCTGTGTTTTTTGGTAATATTTGTTCATCAGCGGTTTGTATATGCGTATGTGTTCCAAAAATACAACTAACCTTACCGTCAAGGTAAAATCCCAAAGCGCGTTTTTCCGATGTTGCTTCAGCGTGAAAATCAACAATAATTATTTTTGCTCCATTGCTTTTGGCTTCAGCAATAAACTTATCTGCAGTTTCAAAGGGGCAGGCTAAGCTTTCAAGATAAACAACACCCAAAATATTAATTACAGCAACGGTTGTATACCCCATATCAACATAGGTAATTCCCGAACCGGGAACAGAGTTAGGCAAATTTGCAGGACGCAGTAAAAAGGGATTTTCTTCCAGCATTGTATAAATTTCGCGTCGTCTTAAGGAATGATTTCCACCTGTTATAACATCTACACCTGCAGCAAAAAGATTTTCTGCACTTGTGGGCAAAATACCATTTCCTTCAGCCGAGTTCTCACCATTTGCTATTACTAAATCTATAGAATATTCTTTTTTTATCAAGGGCAATTTTTTTAATAAAAAATCACATCCCAATTTTCCAAAAACATCGCCAATTGCTAATACTTTCATCCCTATATACCTTCCTTCAATGTTTATTTTACATCTTTTTATAAAAATTTGCAATAGTTTTGATTTTTTCAACTTTAATATTTGCCTTGACTTTTTTAATATTGTAGTGTATCATAAAACTATAATATTTTTTGCAGGTGATTTTATGAAAAAAAACAGTTTATTCTTATGTATTGGCTTAGTTATTTTATCGTTAATTATTATGGTTTCTTTTGCAGGTTGTAAAGGTTCCAATGAGGCTTCAGATAGTTCTTCATCAAACACAACATCTTTAACACAAGGTGATGATGCGACAACCGACGATGCTAATGAGCAAACAGATGGTCAAGACGACAGCAATAACAGTGATAGCAATGTTTACGGTACAGGTAGTAACAAACAGGATGGCACAAATTCTAATAATTCTACCGTTCAAGAAGGACAGGATGTTGTTATAGATTTTGGCGAAGAAGATGAAATTGATGTTAGTAGCTCTAACAACAATAGCAATAGCACCAATAGTAACAATAACAATAATAACAACAATAATACCAATAGCAACAGCAGTAATGATGGATGGACAGGGGATTATATAATTAAATAAGAACATATACCAAAATAAAAAATCGACAAGTCGAAACTTGTCGATTTTTTGGAAAGGTAGCACAAATTCAAAGCCATTTTTATTTTTTGACTTATATGTTCGAACCCCTACATGTTAAATCACGGCAAAGTCCGTATACATCATTATTACAAAAAACTATTATACCAAATAAGGTTTTGCTCTACCTTCTGAATAAAAAGCAAAACTATGAGGCGGTTCTATTATTTCTTTAGCAAAAATCAAAAGGCTTACAAATGACGGAGTAGGGAAAAAGGTGTATACATCTTTTATTTCGTCATCAAGTTCTATTTGTGTTTTCTTAATAAGATGATACTTTGTTAATACCCTTATAATTTCTTTTGTTTTTTCTAAATCTACATTCAATTCCTTTACAAACAAGTTTTCCGTAAAGGCTTTCTTAGAATCACGCTTAAAAAGCAATAAAAATGAATTAAATACATATTCGTCAGATAAATCCCTAAAAAACTCCGTATAATTAATATTCTCGAATAATCCTTTTTCCTTATCCTTTATCTCCGGAACATATAAAAAGTACTGTAATTTGTTGGCAATTCCCATTCTG